>NZ_JBEZWH010000062.1:0-46906 GCF_040703975.1 Spirillospora sp. NPDC029432 | reverse complement strand
CCCCCCCGCCCCCCCCCCCGCCCGGCCCGGTCAGTGGCCGTCCCAGGCGCGGTCGGCGTGGGCGACCGCGCCCGCGCCGCCCGCACCGCCGGTCCCGGTGATCTCGGTGGTCGCGGCCACCTCCGTCCGGAAGCGCGGCAGCGCCTCCGGGTGGTTCTCGCGGATGTAGGCCACCAGCCGCTCGCGGACGGCGCAGCGCAGGTCCCACCAGTCGGCGTCGTCGGCGGCGCTCATCATCGCGCGCACCTGGAGCAGGCCGTTCGGCATCATGTCGGTCACCGCCAGGCTCCAGTCGCGGCGGTCCCACAGCGGGTTGTCGCGCAGCATCTCGTACAGCTCGGTGCGCAGCTCCTCGACGGGCACCGACCAGTCCACGTAGAACATGACCGTCCCGAGCAGGCGGTTGCTGCGACGGGTCCAGTTCTCGAACGGCTGCTCGGTGAAGTACGAGACCGGCAGCACCAGCCGCCGCTCGTCCCAGACGCGCACGACCACGTACGACAGCGTCAGCTCCTCGACCCGCCCCCACTCGCCCTGCACGACCACGACGTCGTCCAGGCGCAGCGCGTCGCTGAAGGCGATCTGCAGCCCGGCGAACAGGTTGCCCAGCGCGGGCCGGGCCGCGATGCCGACGACCAGCCCGGCCACGCCCGCCGAGGCCAGCATCCCGGCGCCCAGCGTGCGGACGGCCGGGAACGTGAACAGCGCCGCCCCGACCGCGATCACCACGATCACCGCCGCGGCGATCCGGCGCAGCAGCAGCATCTGGGTGCGCGTCTTGCGGGCCCGCCGGTTGCGCTCGCCCTCGATGCGCATCAGCCGCTGCAGCGGCGGATCGGTCAGCGCGTACGAGATCCGCAGCACGAGCCAGGTGGTGGCGCCGATCGCGGCGATCTTGAGCAGGTGCCGCACCACGCCCTCGGCCGGATCGGCCAGGTAGCGGTACGGCATCGCGGCCGCGGTGCTGATCACCACGGCGAACGCGAAGGCGGGCGCGGTGCAGTTCCGGGCCGCCTCGCCGGCGCCCGGCCAGCGCGCCGACAGCCGCCCGGCCAGCAGCCGGCGCGCAGCCTCGACCACGATCACCGAGGTGGCCACCGCGGCCGCCAATACGGTCCAGCTCCAGAACGCCGACACGGCCCTCGCGACCCCCTCCGGTCTCAGATGGTGCGTTCCCGACAGTGCCTTTTCCGACACTATGCACTCTCCCGGGGCCCTCTTTCCGATGATCTGGCCCCGGAACGAGATCTCCGTCACCGGTGCCGGGCGTCCCGGAGCGCCCGGATGTCGGCCCCGGCTACTAGGCTTTCGGGCGTGGCTGACCCGGCGAACTACCGACCCGCCCCGGGGTCCATTCCGGACTCGCCGGGCGTTTACCGCTTCCGCGACGAGCACGGCCGGGTCGTGTACGTCGGCAAGGCCAAGAGCCTGCGCTCCCGGCTCGGCTCCTACTTCGCCGACTTCGCCGGCCTGCACCCGCGCACCCAGACGATGCTGCGGACGGCCGCCGGGGTCGACTGGACCGTCGTCGGCACCGAGGTCGAGGCGCTCCAGCTCGAATACTCCTGGATCAAGGAGTTCGACCCGCGGTTCAACGTCCGCTACCGCGACGACAAGTCCTATCCGTACTTGGCCGTCACCCTCGACGAGGACTACCCGAGGGTGATGGTGATGCGCGGCGCCAAGCGCAAAGGGGTGCGCTACTTCGGCCCCTACTCGCACGCCTGGGCGATCCGCGAGACGGTCGACCAGCTGCTGCGGGTCTTCCCCGTGCGCACCTGCCGCCCGGGGGTCTTCAAGCGGCAGCGCCAGCTCGACCGGCCGTGCCTGCTCGGCTACATCGACAAGTGCTCGGCGCCCTGTGTGGGCCGGGTGACGCCCGAGGAGCACCGGCTGCTGGCCGAGGACTTCTGCGACTTCATGGCGGGCAACACCGGCCGCTTCATCAAGCGGCTCGAACGCGACATGCGCGAGGCCGCCGCCGCCCAGGAGTACGAGCGCGCCGCCCGGCTGCGCGACGACATCCGCGCGCTGGAGCGGGCGCTGGAGAAGCAGACCGTGGTGCTGCCCGACAGCACCGACTGCGACATGATCGCGTTCGCCGAGGACGAGCTGGAGGCGGCCGTCCAGGTGTTCTACGTGCGCGGCGGCCGGATCCGCGGCCAGCGCGGCTGGGTCGTCGACAAGGTCGAGGCGGTCACCACCTCCGACCTGGTCGAGACGTTCCTCCTGCAGGTCTACGGCGACAGCGAGTCGGTGCCGCGCGAGGTCCTCGTCCCGGCCCTGCCGCCCGACGAGGCGGCGATGAGCGAGGTGCTGGCCGAGCAGCGCGGCGGTCCGGTCCGGCTGCGGGTGCCGCAGCGCGGCGACAAGAAGGCGCTGCTCGACACCGTCGCCCGCAACGCGATGGAGGCGCTCAAGCAGCACAAGACCCGCCGTGCCAGCGACCTGACCACCCGCAGCCGGGCGCTGCAGGAGATCCAGGACGCCCTGGAGCTGCCCGAGGCGCCGCTGCGGATCGAGTGCTACGACGTCTCCAACCTGCAAGGTTCCAACGTGGTGGCGTCCATGGTGGTGTTCGAGGACGGGCTGGCCCGCAAGAGCGAGTACCGCCGGTTCTCGATCAAGGCGGTGGAGGGGCAGGACGACGTCCGCTCCATCCACGAGGTGATCACCCGCCGGTTCCGCCGCTACCTCGCCGAGAGCGAGAAGTTCGGCGAGCTGGACGCGATCGGCGACGACCCCGAGGAGCGCGCCGAGAACCCCCAGGACGCCGCCGACCACCAGCCCATCGACCCCGAGACCGGCAAGCCCCGCAAGTTCGCCTACCCGCCCAACCTGGTGATCGTCGACGGCGGCCCGCCGCAGGTCGCGGCCGCGCAGCGGGCGCTGGAGGAGCTGGGCATCGACGACATCGCGGTCTGCGGCATCGCCAAGCGGCTGGAGGAGCTGTGGCTGCCCGCCGACCCCGACCCGGTGATCCTGCCGCGCAACAGCGAGGGCATGTTCCTGGTCCAGCGGGTCCGCGACGAGGCGCACCGGTTCGCGATCACGTTCCACCGGCAGCGGCGGTCCAAGGCCATGACCGCGAGCGAGCTGGACGGCGTGCCGGGGCTGGGGCCGGCCCGCCGGTCGGCCCTGCTGAAACATTTCGGGTCGGTGAAGCGGTTGAAGGAGGCGACGCCCGAGCAGATCGCCGAGGTCCCCGGCATCGGCCTGCGCAGCGCCGGGCAGATCGCCGCGGCCCTGCGCGGCGAGGCCGGGGAGGGCGCGCCGGCCACGGGGAGCGCGGCCGCGGGTAGCGAAGGCAAGGACCGGGGGGAGCCGAGTTGACCACCACCGATACTCAGATACCGGACATCGTGATCGTCACGGGCATGTCCGGGGCGGGCCGCAGCACCGCCGCCAAGTCGCTGGAGGACCTCGACTGGTTCGTGGTCGACAACCTCCCGCCCGGCCTGCTCGCCACGATGGCCGACCTGGGCGGCCGGGTGAAGGACGCGGTGCCGCGGATCGCCGTGGTGGTCGACGTGCGCAGCCGCGCGTTCACCGAGGACCTGCACTCCTCGATCGCCGAGCTGGAGGCGCGCGGCGTCCACCCGCGGGTGGTGTTCCTGGAGGCGTCCGACGCCGACCTGGTGCGCCGCTTCGAGAGCGTCCGCCGGCCGCACCCGCTGCAGGGCGACGGGCGCCTGGTCGACGGCATCGCCCGCGAGCGCGAGCTGGTCCGCGAGGTCCGCGCCGAGGCCGACCTGGTCCTGGACACGAGCGGACTCAACGTGCACGAGCTGCGTGCCAAGATCGTCGGCTACTTCGGCAACGACACCGGCGAGTCCTCGCTGCGCGCCACCGTGGTCTCGTTCGGCTACAAGTACGGCCTGCCCGTGGACGCCGACCTGGTCGTCGACTGCCGCTTCCTGCCGAACCCGCACTGGGTCCCCGAGCTGCGCCCCAAGACGGGCCGCGACACCGCCGTCCGCGACTACGTGCTCGGGCAGCGCGGCGCCAAGGAGTTCCTGGACGCCTACACCGAGGTCCTGCGGCTGCTCGCCGAGGGGTACGAGCGCGAGGGCAAGCACTACGTGACGCTCGCCGTGGGATGCACCGGCGGCAAACACCGTAGTGTGGCCATGGCGGAGCAGATCGCCGCCCGGCTGAGGGACGAGGGCATCGAGGTGCAGGCGTCCCATCGAGACCTCGGCCGTGAGTGACGCTTCCGGGCAGGTCCCGGACGACGAGAAGAACGGTATGCGGCAGAACGGCACGGGGGTGGCGGGGTGAGCCGGTCCGGTGCCGGGCCCGCGGTGGTGGCCCTGGGCGGCGGGCACGGCCTGTACGCCTCGCTGTCGGCGCTGCGCCGGGTCACCGACCGGCTCAGCGCGGTGGTGACGGTCGCCGACGACGGCGGCTCCAGCGGCCGGCTGCGCCGCGAGCTGGGCGTGCTGCCGCCCGGCGACCTGCGGATGGCGCTGGCCGCGCTGTGCGGCGACGACGAGTGGGGCCAGACCTGGCGCGACGTCGTCCAGCACCGCTTCCGCAGCCAGGGCGACCTGCACGACCACGCGGTCGGCAACCTGCTGATCGTCGCGCTGTGGGAGCTGCTCGGCGAGGGCACCGCCGCCTCGACGGTGGCCGGGCTCGACTGGGTCGGCCGGCTGCTGGGCGCCGGCGGCCGGGTGCTGCCGATGGCCTCGGTCCCGCTGGACATCGTCGCCGAGGTGCGCGGCGCCGACCCCGCCGGGCCCGACGAGGTGACCCGCGTCAAGGGCCAGGTGGCCTGCGCCAAGACGCCCGGGACGGTGCTGAGCGTCTCGCTCGTCCCGTCCGACCCGCCCGCCTGCCCCGAGGCCCTGGAGGCCGTCGACGCCGCCGACTGGGTGGTGTTCGGCCCCGGATCCTGGTTCACCAGCGTGCTGCCGCACCTCCAGGTGCCCGAGCTGGCCCGCGCCCTCACCTCCACCCGGGCGCGGCGGCTGGTCGCGCTCAACCTCGCGCCGCAGCCGGGCGAGACCGACGACTTCTCGCCGCAGACGCATCTGGAGGTCCTCCAGGCGCACGCGCCCGACCTGCGCGTGGACGTGGTGCTCGCCGACCGGGGGGTCGTCGACGACCCCGTCGCGCTGGACAAGGCCGTACAGGACCTGGGCGGCCGGCTGGAACTGGCCGACGTGGCCGCCGACGACGGCTCCCCGCGTCATGATCCCGCCCGGCTGGCCCAAGCCTTCGTGAAGATTTTCCGTGAGTGACGTCCGGCGCGGCCGACATCGGCCACACTGCTGGAAGTTCCTAGGGGGAGGGTGTCGAGCATGGCGATGACCGGTGTGGTGAAGGACGAGCTGAGCAGGCTGTCGGTGATGAAGCCCTGCTGCCGCAAGGCGGAGGTGTCGACCCTGCTGCGGTTCGCGGGGGGTCTCCACCTGGTCAGCGGGCGGATCGTGATCGAGGCCGAGATCGACACCGGCTCGGCCGCGCGGCGCCTCCGCAAGGACGTCGCCGAGGTCTTCGGCCACACCTCCGACGTGGTGGTGCTCGCGCCCAGCGGGCTGCGCAAGGGCAACCGCTACGTCGTCCGGGTCTTCCGCGAGGGGGAGTCGCTGGCCCGGCAGACCGGCCTGATCGACAACAACGGCCGCCCGGTCCGCGGGCTGCCCCGGCACGTGGTCGCGGGGGCGGCCTGCGACGCCGAGTCGGCCTGGCGGGGGGCGTTCCTGGCGCACGGCTCGCTGACCGAGCCGGGCCGGTCGATGTCGCTGGAGGTGACCTGCCCCGGCCCGGAGGCCGCGCTGGCGCTGGTCGGCGCCGCCCGCCGGCTCAAGATCCACGCCAAGGCGCGGGAGGTGCGCGGCGTGGACCGGGTCGTGGTCCGCGACGGCGACGCGATCAGCGCGCTGCTGACCCGGCTGGGCGCGCACGACAGCGTGCTGGCCTGGGAGGAGCGCCGGATGCGCCGCGAGGTGCGGGCCACCGCCAACCGCCTCGCCAACTTCGACGACGCCAACCTGCGCCGCTCCGCCCGCGCCGCCGTCGCCGCCGGCGCCCGGGTGGCCCGCGCCCTGGAGATCCTCGGCGACGACGCCCCCGAGCACCTGGTCAGCGCCGGCCGGCTGCGCCTGGAGCACAAGCAGGCCTCCCTGGAGGAGCTCGGCCAGCTCGCCGACCCGCCGCTGACCAAGGACGCCATCGCGGGCCGCATCCGCCGCCTGCTGGCGATGGCGGACAAGCGCGCCCAGGACCAGGGCGTCCCCGGCACCGAGGCCAACCTCACCGCCGACATGCTCGCCCCCTGAGCCGGAACCTGATCGGGCAGGTGGGGCGGTGCCTCCCTCATCGGGGGACGCCGCCTCACCCGCGATATCCCACGGCGCCGGTGTCGGGGTACGGGCAGGGCATTCGATAGGGTCGGGAGCGGGGCAGCCCCCCGCAATCCGCGTAGTGAGAGCCCGGATCCGACCGGGTGAGAGTCGACGTATGAGGAGAGCCGTTCCGTGACCATCCGAGTAGGCATCAACGGTTTCGGCCGGATCGGCCGTAACTTCTTCCGCGCCGTGAAGGCCTCCGGAGCCGACATCGAGATCGTGGCGGTCAACGACCTGACCGACAACGCCACGCTCGCCACCCTGCTCAAGTACGACAGCATCCTGGGCCGCCTCGGCGAGGACGTGCACGCCACCGCGGACGAGATCGTCGTCGGCGGCAAGTCGATCAAGGCGTTCGAGGAGCGCGACCCCGCCAACCTCAAGTGGGGCGAGCTCGGCGTCGACATAGTCGTGGAGTCCACCGGCTTCTTCACCGACGCCACCAAGGCCAAGGTGCACGCCGACAACGGCGCCAAGAAGGTCATCATCTCGGCCCCGGCCAAGAACGAGGACCTCACCGTCGTGCTCGGCGCCAACGAGGACAAGTACGACCCGGCCAAGCACACGGTGATCTCCAACGCCTCCTGCACCACCAACTGCCTGGCGCCGCTGGCCAAGGTCCTGCACGACAACTTCGTCGTCGAGAAGGGCCTGATGACGACGATCCACGCGTACACCCAGGACCAGAACCTGCAGGACGCCCCGCACAAGGACCTGCGCCGCGCCCGCGCCGCCGCGCTGAACGTGGTCCCGACCTCCACCGGCGCCGCCAAGGCCATCGGCCTGGTGCTGCCGGAGCTGAACGGCAAGCTGGACGGCTACGCGCTGCGCGTCCCGGTGCCGACCGGCTCGGCCACCGACCTGACCGCGACCGTGTCCCGCGAGGTCACCGTCGACGAGGTCAACGCCGCGTTCAAGAAGGCCGCGGAGGGCGAGCTCAAGGGCTACCTCACCTACACCGAGGACCCGATCGTCTCCTCCGACATCGTCACCGACCCGGCCTCCTGCATCTTCGACTCCGGGCTGACCAAGGTCATCGGCGACCAGGTGAAGGTCGTCGGCTGGTACGACAACGAGTGGGGCTACTCCAACCGCCTCGTCGACCTGGTCAAGCTCGTCGGCTCGTCGCTCTGATCTCCGCTGATCCGCTCGTGCCCGCCGTGGCGGCGCCGCCCTTGACAGGGCCGCGCGGCCACGGCGGGCCCGTATCCGGAAGGACACCGCATTCCGATGCGCACCATTGACGATCTGGACGTGGCCGGGAGGCGCGTCCTGGTCCGCGCGGATCTGAACGTGCCGCTGGAGGACGGCCGGATCACCGACGACGGCCGGATCCGGGCCAGCGTCCCGACGATCCAGAGGCTGCGCGACAAGGGCGCCCGCGTCGTCGTCTGCGCCCACCTCGGCCGCCCCAAGGGCGAGGTCAAGCCCGAGTTCTCGCTGGCCCCCGTGGCCGCGCGGCTCGGCGAGCTGCTGGGCGCCGACGTGGCGTTCGCCGGCGACGTGGTGGGCGAGTCCGCCCGGGCCGCCGCCGAGGGGCTGGCCGACGGGCAGGTCGCGCTGCTGGAGAACCTGCGCTTCGAGGCGGGGGAGACCAGCAAGGACGACGCCGAGCGCGGCGCGTTCGCCGACCGGCTCGCCGCGCTGGCCGAGGCGTACGTCGGCGACGGGTTCGGCGCGGTGCACCGCAGGCACGCCAGCGTGTACGACGTGCCGAAGCGGCTGCCGCACGCGGCCGGCGGGCTGATCGCCGCCGAGGTCGAGGTGCTGAAGAAACTGACGGAGGACGTCGCGCGGCCGTACGCCGTCGTCCTGGGCGGCTCCAAGGTCTCCGACAAGCTCGGCGTGATCGACAACCTGCTCGGCAAGGCCGACCGCATCCTGATCGGCGGCGGCATGGTCTTCACCTTCCTCAAGGCCCAGGGCCACGAGGTCGGCGGGAGCCTGCTGGAGGAGGACCAGCTCGGCACCGTGCGCGAGTACCTGCGCCGGGCCGAGGAGTCGGGCGTGGAGTTCGTGCTGCCGGTCGACATCGTCGCCGCGACCGCGTTCGCCGCCGACGCCGAGCACTCGGTGGTGGCCGCCGACGCCATCCCCGCCGACCGGATGGGCCTGGACATCGGCCCCGAGTCCGGCAAGCTGTTCGCCTCCCGCCTGGCGGGGGCCGGCACCGTCTTCTGGAACGGCCCCATGGGCGTGTTCGAGATGGAGCCGTACTCCCACGGCACCCGCGCGGTCGCGCAGGGCCTGCTCGACTCCGGCGCGTTCACCGTCGTCGGCGGCGGCGACTCGGCCGCGGCGGTCCGCACGCTCGGCTTCGACGAGAACGGCTTCTCCCACATCTCCACCGGCGGCGGCGCCAGCCTCGAATATCTCGAAGGCAAGACGCTGCCCGGCCTGCAGGCTCTGGAGGACTGACGCATGGCCCCGAAGAACCCCGCTTCCAAGCCCGCCGGCCGCAGGCCGCTGATGGCCGGCAACTGGAAGATGAACAACAACCACTTCGAGACGATCAAGCTGGTCCAGCAGCTGGCGTTCGGGCTCAAGGACGCCGACTTCGACGCCGTCGACATCGCCGTGCTGCCGCCGTTCACCAACCTGCGGACCGTCGAGTCGCTGGTGGAGGCCGACAAGCTGCGGATCACCTACGGCTCGCAGGACATCTCCCCGCACGTCTCCGGCGCCTACACCGGCGAGATCTCCGGGGCGATGCTGGCCAAGCTGCGGTGCACGTACGCGACGGTCGGGCACTCCGAGCGCCGCCAGTACCACAACGAGGACGACGCGCTGGTCAACGCCAAGGCCAAGGCCGCCCTGGCGAACGAGATCACGCCGATCGTCTGCGTGGGCGAGGGGCTGGAGGTCCGCAAGGCCGGCCGCCATGTCGAGCACACGCTGGCCCAGGTCGAGGGCGCGCTGGAGAAGATCCCCGCCGACCAGGCCCGCACCGTGGTGATCGCGTACGAGCCGGTCTGGGCGATCGGGACGGGCGAGGTGGCCACCCCGCAGGACGCCCAGGAGGTCTGCGCGGCGATCCGCGGCAGGCTCGCCGAGCTGTACGACGGCGAGGTCGCCGCCGACGTGCGTATCCTGTACGGAGGTTCGGTCAAGGGCGGCAACGTCGCCGGGATCATGGCGCAGTCCGACGTGGACGGCGCCCTGGTCGGCGGTGCCAGCCTGGACGCGGGCGAGTTCATCAAGATCTGCCGGTACCGGGACCTGCCGGTCACGGTCTGACCGGGCTCGGGACCGGCCATGAGGGCCGGTCCCGGCATGGTCTGTTCTGATCAATTCGGTTGCGGTACGGGGATTCTTGCCGAACCAGCGGGAAGTTCGTCGTACCCTTCCGTACTGACGGGCCGATCGCCCGGCATACCGCGTCCGTGAACCTGAATACAGCGTTCCCTTGAAGAACAAGCGCCCCGCCCCGGCGGGGTCGGCCGGAAGAGGCACTCAACAGTGGCAATCATCGCAACGTCCGCCGTGCTCCTGCTCACCAGCGTGCTGATGGTGGTCCTCGTCCTCGCGCACAAGGGCAAGGGCGGCGGGCTGTCGGACATGTTCGGCGGCGGCGTCACCTCGTCGCTGGGCGGCTCCTCGGTGGTCGAGCGGAACCTGGACCGGCTGACGGTCGCCACCGGCATCATCTGGTTCGCCTCGATCATCGTCCTCGGGCTGCTGTTCAAGAGCAAGGGCGTCGGCTGAACGGGCCGTACAGGCAGAGATGAGAAAGGGCCCCCGCCGCGCGGTCAGGGCGGCGCGGGGCGCACACGAGCGAGGAGTAATCCGTGGGTAGTGGCAACGCGATTCGGGGCAGCCGTGTCGGGGCCGGTCCGATGGGAGAGGCCGAGCGGGGCGACGCCGCCCCCCGGGTCTGGGTGACGTTCTACTGTGCCAACCGGCACGAGACCCGCCCCAGCTTCGCGACCGACGTCGCCGTCCCCGACACGTGGGACTGCCCCCGCTGCGGGTTCCCGGCGGGCCAGGACTCGGACAACCCCCCGGCCCCGCCGAAGACCGAGCCGTACAAGACGCACCTGGCGTACGTGAAGGAGCGGCGCAGCGACGAGGACGGCGAGGCCATCCTCGAGGAGGCGCTGGCCAAGCTCCGCCAGAAGCGCGCCGCGGTCAAGGCCGCCATGGAGTCCGCCGGCCGCGTCTGATCGGCTCCCGGCTCCAGCGAGCAGCGTGCACGGCCCGGTTCCCGTTGGGGAGCCGGGCCGTGTCCGTCACAGCCCCGGCCCGTGGCCGCTCGTCTGGCGGCTCGCGGCGGTGGCCGTGACCGTGCCCGGCGCGAGCGCGACCTCGCTCCGCGACCCGGCCGGTGCGGCCCGCCTGGCCGGTGAGGCGGCGTCCTCGCGCGCTGAGCGGGGCTCCTTGGCGGCGAGCGCGAGGCGCCGGCCGTAGCGGTGCAGGGGGGCCTCGACCGCCCGGTACGTCAGCTCGCTGAGCACCAGGACCAGGATCAGGTAGGGGACCAGCAGCCAGGGTGCGTCCCGGTCGGGGCGGCCGATGGTGAGGTCGAGGCCCATCAGCAGCACCGGATGGACCAGGTAGACCGAGTAGCTGATCACGCCCAGCCGGGCGAGCCACCGCGGTACGGCGCGGTGCCGCAGCGCCATGCCGGCGGCGAACACCAGCGCGGTCACCAGGATCGTGATCACCCAGGACCGCTTGAGGATCTCCTCGCTCTGGCCGGGCGCCCAGACCCGCAGGTGCCACAGGCCGCCCGCGATCGCCGCGACGAGGACGGCCCCGGCGGCGACGGCGGCGGCCCGGACCCGGATCTGGCGCCGTTCGGCACGGTGGATCGCGGTGCCGGCGAACATCACCCCGAGCAGCGTCAGGCCCTCCCAGGGCTCGACGCGGCCGTTGAACAGCACCAGCGCCGCCGCGAGCGCCCCGCCCAGCAGCGCCCCGGCCCGGCTCACGGCGGTCCGCGACGAGCAGGCCGCCCAGATCGCGGCCACCATGATCGCGAAGCCGGCGACCGCGACCGGGGCGACACCGTACCGCGCCGACAGCGCAGCGCTGGGCAGCAGCAGCGCCAGGCTCAGGGCCGCCAGCGCCAGGACGGTGGCGATGGTCGCCGAGTGCCGGTTCGCCCGCCCCGCCGCGAACAGCGCCACCACCATCAGGTAGAAGGCCATCTCGTACGACAGCGTCCACAGGACGTTCAGCGCGCTCGGGACGGCGAGCAGGTCCTGCATCATCGTCAGGTGGGCGAGCGCGGCGCCGAGCGGGTCGAAGTCCGTTCCCAGGCCCTGCCGCAGCGGGGTGAGGCCGGCGAGCGCGACCAGCAGGGTCGCGGCGAGCACCACCAGCAGCAGCGGGTAGATGCGGAACAGCCGGCCGATCCAGAACCGCCGCACCGATCCGCTCCGTTCCAGTGAAGCGGGAATGATGTAGCCGCTGACCAGGAAGAAGACCAGGACGCCGGCGTGCCCGGGATCGACCCAGCGCAGGATCTCGTGCCGGAACTGCGGCAGGTAGTGGTAGCAGCCGTGGTGCAGGGCGACGACGAAGGCGGCGATGCCCCGCAGGCCGTCCAGCCAGCCCAGCCGGACGGGCCCCGCGCCCGCGGCCTGCGCCGCGGCAGGGGCGTCTGGGGTGGGATGTCCGGTTTGCATGGCACGCCGACAGTAGTCGACGTGATCTGTCAAATCCCTGCGAACGGGACGGATGACATCTGATCTTCAGCAAACTGTCAGCCTGGCCGGCCGCGGCGGAACGGGCGGGCGTCGGCGGCCGGGACGGAGCGCCGCATAAAATTCGGAGATGAGCTCGATGGACGCGGTGGATCAGGCGATCCTGCGCCGGCTGCAGCGCGACGGCCGGCAGACGAACCGGGAACTGGCCGACGCGGTGGGCATCGCGCCCTCGACGGCCCTGGAGCGCACCCGGGCGCTGCGCGCCCGCGGCGTGATCACGGGTTTCCACGCCGGGGTCGACCTGGAGGCGCTGGGCCGCGGCGTGCAGGCGCTGATCTCGATCCGGATCCGGCCGCAGTCGCGGGAGGCGATCGAGTCGACCCGCGACCACATGGCCGCGATGCCCGAGACGCTGGGCGTGTTCGTGGTGACGGGCGCCGAGGACATCCTGGTGCACGTGGCGGTGCCGAGCACGCAGTACCTGCGGGACTTCGTGCTCGACCGGCTGGCGCGGCGCAAGGAGTTCGTGGACGTGCGGACGACCGTGGTGTACGACTACGTCCAGCCGGCGGAGCAGTCCGAACTTCCCACGCCGGATCGCCGGGATCGCCGAAACCCGTACGCCTGAGGCGGCGCTCGCGGGCTTCCCGCCGTACAACAGCCGGTCCCCGGTGCTTGAACCGAACGAAATACGGACTCAAAGCGACCAGCCCGCACTTTTGCCTAGCGTTGCGGGCATGGACCAACGAAACGGCTTCTCCGGTGTCCTGCTCGTCCTGGCCGCCGGTGTCCTCTGGGGGACGGTCGGGCCGGCGCAGGTGCTGGCGGACTCGCCGGCCCCGCCGGTCACCCTGGGCGCGGCGCGCATCCTGTCGGGCGGGCTGCTGCTGGCGCTGTTCGTCCTGATGACGGAGCCGCGGGCGGTCCGCGGGCTCGGCGGGACGGCCCGGCTGCCGCTGCTCGCCGCCGCGGCGGCCACGGGCACGTTCCAGGCCGCGTTCCTGACCGCGGTCGACCGTACCGGCGCCGCCGTGGCCACCGCGATCGTCTTCGGCCTGGTGCCGGTCTCCACCGGCGTCTGCGAGCGCCTGGTGCTGCGCACCCGGCTGAGCCGCCGCTGGGCGGCCGGCACGGCCTGCGCAGTCGGCGGCTGCGCGCTGCTGATGGTGCCCGGATTCACGGGCGCCCTCGATCCGGTGGGGCTCGCGCTCGCCCTCGTCGGCGGATGCTGCTTCGGCGTCTACACCGTGTCCGCCAAGATCCTGGGCGAGCGCGGGGTGAACATGGCGGCAGCCGTCGCGGTGACGCTGCTGGCCGGCGGCGCGCTGCTGCTGCCCTGGGCGCTGCGCGGGGCGCCGGAGCTGGCCGTCGGCCGTTCACCGGCGCTGGTGGCCTGGCTGGGCCCGGCCACGACCGCGGTCGCGTACATGTGCTTCGTGATCGGCCTGCGGCGGGTCACCGCCGCCACCGCGGGCACCCTCAGCCTGGCCGAGCCGCTGGTCGCGGCCGTCCTGGCCCTCGCCGTGCTGGGGGAGCGGCTGTCGGCGGCGACCACCGCCGGATGCCTTCTCCTCCTGGGCGGCCTCGTCCTGGTGTCCGTTCCAGGCCGGATCCGCCCGCCCCGCCGGACGCGGCGGGACGCGCCGCTATGCTTGCCGGACGCGACTGGCGCAGTCAAGGTGGAGTCGACCACCGGGGAGCGAAGCTAGTCCGCACACCGCGCGCCTGGGTGTACGGGCCCCTCAGCCGGGGGTCCGCGCACTGGACCGCCGGCGCGACCAGTGCGGAGGCCGCCATGCACCAGCCGTCCCTCTCCCAGCTGCGCGACCAGGACCCCGATCTGGCCGGGCTCGTCGAGGCCGAGGCCCGGCGCCAGTTCGAGAAGCTCCGGCTCATCGCCTCGGAGAACTACGTCTCGCCCGCCGTGCTGGAGGCCACCGGCTCGGTGCTGACCAACAAGTACTCCGAGGGGTACGCCGGCCGCCGCTACTACGAGGGCCAGCAGCTCGTCGACCCGGTCGAGCTGCTGGCCGTCGAGCGGGCCAGGGAGCTGTTCGGCGCCGAGCACGCCAACGTCCAGCCGTACTCGGGCTCGCCCGCCAACCTCGCCGTCTACATGGCGTTCCTGAACCCGGGCGACACCGTGATGGGGCTGTCGCTGCCGATGGGCGGCCACCTCACCCACGGCTGGTCGGTGTCGGCGACCGGCAAGTGGTTCAACCCCGTCCGGTACGAGGTGCGCGCCGACACCGGCCGGGTCGACATGGACCAGGTCCGCGACCTGGCGCTCAAGGAGCGGCCCAAGCTGATCTGGTGCGGCGGCACCGCGATCCCGCGCACGATCGACTTCCCCGCGTTCGCCGAGATCGCCCGCGAGACCGGCGCGGTGCTGGCCGCCGACATCGCGCACATCGCGGGCCTGATCGCCGGCGGCGCACACCCGTCCCCGGTCGGGCACGCGGACGTGATCACCACGACCACGCACAAGACGCTGCGCGGCCCGCGCGGCGCCATGGTCATGGCGACCGCCGAGCACGCCGCCGCGATCGACAAGGCCGTCTTCCCCGGCCTGCAGGGCGGCCCGCACAACCACACCACGGCCGCCATCGCGGTCGCGCTGCGGGAGGCGGCGCGGCCGGAGTTCGCCGACTACGCGCACCGGGTCGTCGCCAACGCCCGGGCGCTGGCCGCCGCGCTGGTGGAACGGGGCTTCGACCTGATCTCGGGCGGTACCGACAACCATCTGATCCTCATCGACCTGACGGGCAAGGGCGTCCCGGGCAAGCCCGCGGCCAAGGCCCTCGACGCGGCCGGGATCGAGCTCAACCACAACGCGGTGCCGTTCGACCCGCGCAAGCCGTTCGACCCCTCCGGGCTGCGGATCGGCACCGCGGCGATCACCACCCGCGGGCTCACCCCGGACCGGATGCCGCAGGTGGCCGCGTGGATCGACGACATCGTCCAGGCCGCCGCGCGCGGCGAGGGCGGGGAAGGCACCGAGGGCGCGGAGGGCAGGGAGCGGGAGCGGGTCGCGGGGGAGATCCGCGAGCTGCTGGCCGATCACCCGATGCCGGGCTGGGCGCCCGCGCCCTGACCGGTCAGCCGGCCCGGCGGAACACCGTGATCATGCGCCAGGCCTCGGGGGCGGTCACCGCCACCTCGCCGAAGTCCCCGTACCGGGCGACCTGCTCCAGGGCGCCCGACAGGCGTGCCGCGGCGTCCAGCTCGGTCGCGCTCCAGAACCGGTAGGGCACCACGTCCCGCAGCACCCGGGCGGGCCCGCCGCCCTCCTCGATGACCACCGTGACGTGGTCGTCGGAGACCTGCGTGATCGGGTCGAGCAGGTCGGTGGGCTCGCCCCAGCGGACGGTGGCGCGCGCGTCGGCGCGCTCCACCGTCCATCCGCCGCTCACGCTGGGCTCGTCGCCGAGCCGGTCGCGCGGGTGCGCCATCTCCACGATGTAGAGGCCGTCGCCGGCGAGGTGCTCGGCGGCGCGGTCGAGGTGGGCGGTGAACGCGTCCAGCGTCATCAGGTGGGAGGTCGAGTCGAGCATCGTCACGACCAGGTCGAACCGGCGCCCCAGCGCGAAGTCGGTCATGTCCTCCTGGACGACCTCCAGTTCCACCCCGGCGGCCGCGGCCTGTTCCGCCGCGTACGCGCACATCGCCGGATGGATGTCGAGGGCGGTCGCCGCCACGCCCCGCCGGGCGAACTCGACGGCGTGCTCGGCCGGGCCGGCGGCCAGCTCCAGGACCGTGCGGACCGGGCCGGGGGAGCGGCGGTGCCGCGCGCACCAGCCGAGCAGCGCGTCCACCTCGGGCGGCACCGTGCGGAACGAGCACGCCAGTTGGTAGGCCCAGGGATCGTCGTAGATGCCGGTCACCCGGACATCCTGCCACCCGCGCTTGGACCGCTCCATCGAGACCGCTCCATCGAGACGGGGCCGCCGCCGGCGGGCCGCCCGTCGAGCCGGAGCCGGACCTCCACGATCCCGGGCTCCTCGGTACGGCGCGTCCGCCCGCCCAGCGAGGTGAACAGCCGCCGCATCCGCGCGTTCTCGCTCAGCGCGGTCGCGCGCGCCTCCACCAGCCCGCGCTCGCGGCCCAGCACCAGCAGCAGTTCCGCGAGAGACCGCCCGAGCCCCCGGCCCTGCCAGGCGTCCTCGACCAGGAACGCCAGCTCCGCCACGCCGGGATCGACGACGTGGATCATGTGCGCGAGCGCGAGCAGCGACCCGTCCGGCCCCTCGGCCACCAGCGTCAGACCGCGCGCGGGGTCGCAGAACCGGTCGATCGCGCGCTGCGGCAGCGACGCCTTGCCGCTGAAGTAGCGCATCCGGCGGCTCTCCAGCGAGCAGCGCCCGTGCATCTCGCGCAGCCCGGTCGCGTCGCCGGGCTCGATCGGCCGCACCAGCACGCGCGTCCCGTCCCGGAGCGTGAGCGTGCGCTGGTCGGGGCGCGCCCGGCCCGGCGGCGGCAGTACGGCCCGTACCAGCGCGTCCGCCCGCGCCGCCTCCGTCGCGGTGAACGGCAGCCCCGCCCGGCGCAGCCGCACGGCCTGCCCGGGCCCGGCCGGTACGGTCAGCACGTCGCGCCCGCTCTCGGCGGTGTCCGTCCACGCGGCCTCGCCCGCGCGCAGCAGCTCGCCCAGCGCGGCGGGCAGCGCCCGCGGCTCGGCGCGCACCCGCGCCACCAGCGCCAGCACGTGCGTCGGCTCGTCCACCAGCTCGTGCGGCCGGGCCGGGACCACGGTGGTCCGGGCGCCGCCCGCCGCCTCCAGCTCCTCGCGGACCCGGTCGGCGGAGGGCATGTCGACGATGAACTCGTCCACCACGCCCTCGGTGCCGACCTGCACCGACAGCCCCAGGATGTTGGCGCCGCGGGCGGCCAGGGCGGACGCGAGCCCGGCCAGCCGGCCGGGCCGGTCGTCGATCTCGGTACGGATGCGCAGCAACGGCATGGGGACCGTTCCCCCTTCGTCGGGTACATCCGCAACGCTCGGTCATGCCTGTTACGGAACCGCTACGCCGCCGTGTGCTGAGAGTTTCTCCTTGGGGACGACGCTTGAGCGCCCTCCCGGCGAGGCCGTAGCGTGCCAGGCATGATCGACCCCGTGAGCCCGACGCCCGGCGACGACCGGCTGCCCCTGCTGAAGCCCGAGGTGCTGGGCGAGGAGCAGCGGGAGGTGTACGAGGCGATCACCGGCGGCCCGCGCCGCGAGCGCCCCGCGCCGCTGCGCTACATGGACGAGGAGGGGCGGCTGCTCGGCCCGTTCAACGCGATGCTCTACAGCCCGGCCGTAGGGCTGCCGCTCCAGGAGCTCGGCGCGGCGCTGCGGTTCCGCACGGCGTTCACCAAGCGGGAGCGGGAGATCGCGATCCTGGTCGTGGCGGCGTGCCGGCGCTCGGACTTCGAGTGGTACGCCCACGAGCGGATCGGCCGCCGCGCCGGCCTCACCGACGGCGAGCTGGCGGCGCTGCGCGGCGGGCGCGCCCCGCTGCTGGGCGACGCGCGCGAGCGGGTCGTGTACGAGGCGGCGCGGCAGCTGGCGGACGACGGCGACCTCAGCGACCCGGTCTACACCGAGGCGGTCGCGACGCTGGGCCGCCCCGCCGTGGTCGAGCTGGTCGCCCTGGTCGGCTACTACGCGGCGCTGGCGCTCCAGCTGCGGGTGTTCCGGGTGGGCGTGCCGGAGGGCGAGGACGCACCCGACTGGGACTGAACCAGACTGGGACTGAACCAGACT
The DNA here is from genome assembly GCF_040703975.1 of Spirillospora sp. NPDC029432. Lineage (NCBI taxonomy): Bacteria > Bacillati > Actinomycetota > Actinomycetes > Streptosporangiales > Thermomonosporaceae > Spirillospora > Spirillospora sp. NPDC029432. The sequence goes on along the minus strand of NZ_JBEZWH010000062.1, from coordinate 29,153 downwards.
GGGAGTGAACCGGACCGGGAGTGAACCGGACCGGGAGTGAACAAGTCCATCGTCGCGTGCCGCGCTTTGCAGCAGGATGAGGCCATGGACGTTCCCGGTGTCCCGCTCGCTCCCGATTTCGACGCCGGCGGGACGCCGTACTGGTTACGCGCCCTCGGCGACGCGCCGCCCGGCAGGCGGCTGCCAGGCCCGATGACGGCCGACGTGTGCGTCGTCGGCGCCGGCTGCACCGGCCTCTGGACCGCCTACTACCTCAAGCGCGCCGATCCGGGCCTGCGCGTCGTCGTCCTGGAGCGGGGGACGCCCGGCCGGGGCGCCTCCGGAGCAGGCGGCGGCCGCCTGTCGGGGGAGTCGCCGGCCTCGTGCGCGCGGCTGGCCCGGCGGCACGGCCGCTTCGCCGTGATCGCCCTGCAGCGCGCGCTGTTCGAGACCGTCGACGAGATCGTCCGGGTGGCCGTCCACGAGGGCGTCGACGCGGACCTGCTCAAGAGCGGGCTCCTGTACGTCGCGCGCAACCCGGCGCAGCTGGCCCGCCTGGAGACTCACGTGCGCCTGAGCCGCACCTGGGGCTGGGCCGAACGCGACCTGCACCTCGACACCCTCGCCCGGGTGAACGTCGCGGGCGCGGCCGGCGCCGCGTGGAGCCCGCACGGCGCGCGCGTCCAGCCCGCCGCCCTGGTCAGGGGGCTGGCGCGGGCCGCCGCCGGGCTGGGCGTGGAGATCTACGATCACACCCCCGTGCTGCGGATCCGCCCGCGTTCGAGCGTCTCGCCCGCCGCGGCCGCCACCCCGCACGGGACGGTCGCCGCCGAGTACGTCATCCGCGCCACCGAGGGCTTCACCGCCGCCCTGGAGGGCCACCACCGGGACTGGCTCCCGATGACCGACTCCATGATCGTCACCACCCCGCTGCCGGACGCGGCGTGGGCGGAGATCGGCTGGGAGGGCGCCGAGCCGCTCACCGACGTGGCGCACGCCGGCGTCCGGCTCCAGCGCACCGCCGACGGCCGCGTCGCCGTCGGCGGCCGCGGCCGCCCGTACCGCTACGGGTCGCGCGTGGCGGACTCGGGCCGTGCCGATCCCGGTGCCGTGGCCGCCCTGTGGCGCGCCCTGGTCGCGATGTTCCCGGCCGCGTCCGCCGCGTCGGTCGCCGGTGCCTGGACGGGCGTGCTGGGCGTGCCCCGCGACCGCTGCCCCTCGGTCACCCTGGACCACCGCACCGGCCTCGGCCACGCGGGCGGCTTCTCCCTGAGCGGCCTGACGGCGTCCAACCTCGCCGCCCGCACCCTCCGCGACCTGCTCCTCGAACGCGACAGCACGCTCACCGCGCTGCCCTGGGTGCACTGGCGCAACCGCCGCTGGGAACCCGAGCCGCTGCGCTGGCTCGGCATCCGGGCCGGCTACGCCCTCTACCGCGCGGCCGACGCCCACGAACGCTCGTCCGCCTCCCCGAAGACCTCGCCCCTGGCCCGCGCCGCCGCCGTCCTGACCCGCCGCTAGGACGCCTCCGCCACCATCCGCTGGACGTCGGCGTAGGAGGGCACGCCCGCCGGGGCCGCCTGATCCAGGGCCGCCGTGACGGCCGCGTGCAGCGCCGTGCGGAAGAGGAGCGAGCCGTAGCTGATCCGCCTGACGCCCATCCGGGCCAGCTCGTCCACGGCCGTCCGTCCCGGCAGGAACAGGACGTTCAGCGGCAGGGGCGTGGCGTCCACGAGGCCGCGCACGTCCCGTTCCGCCGCGACCCCCGGGACGAAGATCCCGTCGGCGCCCGCGGCCGTGTAGGCGCGCACCCGTTCCAGCGCCTCCGCCTCGTGCCCGGGCAGCCAGTGGGCGTCGGTACGGGCGTTCACGAAAAGGTCGGGGGCGGCCGCCTTCACCGCCTCGACCAGGGCGGCGTGCTCCTTCACGGGCCGTAGGGAGCCGTCCGCGCGCCCGTCCTCGATGTTGATCCCGGCGACGCCGTACGAGGCGAGCTCCCCGGCCAGCGCCGCGACCTCTTCAGGACGCTCGGAGAAGCCGCCCTCGACGTCGACCGTGACCGGCACCGGCAGCCGCACCAGCGACCGCGCCAGGCGCAGGGTCTCGGCCCGGGTGGCGTTCTCGCCGTCCGGCAGGCCCGCCGCCGCGGCGACCCCGAGGCTGGTCGTCCCGATCGCCGGGAAGCCCGCCGTCGCCAGCGCCGCGCCGCTGGCGAAATCCCAGGCGTTGGGCAGGAGCAGCGGGCGTTCCCCGTAGTGCAGCTCGCGAAAGGTCATGTCCCCGACGCTACGCCGGGGACATTTCGACACCGCCCGAAGGACGCCCGCCCCGGGCCCGGGCGGTAGGGCGGGCCCTACCCGGAGGTAGGGGGCAAACCAGATTGTCTCAGACGAGACTATCTCTGGAGACTCCTACCTAGCCGACCCAAGGAGTCCCCCATGCGGATCAGCCGCCGTACCGCCCTCCGCGCGGGCGTCCTGGCCACCGCCGGTGCCGCCGCCGGTGCCGCAGGGCCCGCCGCCGCCCACGGCCCCGCCCGGATCGACACCCACCACCACGCGCTGCCGCCCGCCATGCGCAAATGGGCCGTCGAGCACGGCCTGCTCCCGCCCCAGGGCGGCCCCCGCTGGGGACGGTGGGACCTGCGGGAGACCCTCGACGCGATGGACGCCAACCGCATCGAACTCGGCGTCGCCTCGGCCCCCGCCCCGTCCTTCGTCTTCAAGGACAGGGCCCTCGCCGCGTCGGGCGCCCGCACATTCAACGAGTCCCTCGCCGGCCTGGTCCGGGACCACCCCCGCCGCTTCGGCTTCTTCGCGTACCTGCCGCTCCTGCACATCGACGTGGCGCTGGAGGAGGCTGCGTACGCCTTGGACGAGCTGGGCGCCGACGGCGTGCTCATGATGAACACCGCCGGCGGCCGCTACCTCGGCGACAGGGCCTTCGACCCGCTGTTCGCCGAGCTGGACCGCCGCCGGGCCGTCGTCTTGACCCACCCCGACGCCCTCCCGGAGGACCCCGAACCGCTCCCCGGCATCGAGAACTCGGTCGCCGACTTCATGCTCGACACCACCCGCTGCGCGCTCAACCTGATCCGATCCGGGACGCTGGACCGCCACCCCGGCGTGTCGATCATCCTGTCCCACGGCGGCGGCTTCCTCCCGTACATCGGAGGCCGCGTCGAACGCGCCGGCCGGATGGGCGAGGGCCCGCCCCCGGACGCCTTCCGCCGCGCGCTCCGCCGCTTCCACTACGACACGGCCCTGCCCCTGTCGCCGTACGCCTCGCCCACCCTGCTGAAGGCGGCCGGAGCGGGCCGCGTCCTGTACGGCACGGACTGGCCCCAAGTGAACGCGTCCGAGGTCGCCATCGCCCGCCGCGCCTTCGACCGCGACCCCGACCTGACCCCGCGCGCCCGCGCCGCGATCAACCGCCACAACGCCCTCCGCCTCCTCCCCACCGTCGCCGCCCGCCTCACGCGCTGACGAACCCGGCCCACACGACGGTCCGTACACCCTCGGCGCGGTACCCCCAGCGCAGGGCGAGCGCCTCCACGATCCGCAGCCCCCGCCCCGACTCGCCGCCCGCCTCGCCCCGCACCGCCGGCCGCGCCCCGCCCGCCCCGTCGTCCCCGACCTCGACCCGCAGAAGCCCGCCCCCGCCGTACACCCTGACGGTGACCTTCCCGCCGCGCCCTGAGGCGGTGTGCCGCACCGCGTTCCCGACCAGCTCGTCCACGACCAGCGCCATCTCGTACAGGACCTCGCCGTCCCGCCCGAGATGCTCCGGCACGAGCGTCTCCCGCAGGAACCTCCGGGCCTGCGCCGCGGACCGGTCCACCCCGGGCAGCGTCACCTCGCCCAGCAGCCCGCTCACGCCCGAGCCTCCGCCGCGATCCGGCGCGCCACCACGTCCAGCCGGTCCGCCTCCAGCTCGCCGCCCCGCCACACCAGCAGCCACCGCCCGTCCCGCTGCACCGCCAGAACCGCCTCCCGCCGCCCGTCCCGGCACGGCACGTACAGAACGGCCTCCGCGTAGTACGGGAACACCAGCACCGCCGACGCGAGCACCGCCCGCAACTCCCAGGCGAGCCGCACGAGCAGCCCGTACCGCGCCCCACAAGCCCCCATCACCCACTCCTCCCGTTGAACTCACGGCAAGCGTGGTCGCGGACGGTCACCGGCTCAACACTTCGCGGGGAGGTTAGAGGTATCCATCCGTGGTCTGCGGCGCTGCGGATATACCAGTAACGAATATATTCGGATCTTCACGGTCGGGATTCGGGTGGACACGGAGCGTGTCAGGATCGCCGCATGCGATACGACGAACGCATGACGTATCGCCGACGAAAGATCGGCGACACGCTGCGGCGGCTCCGAGAGGAACGCGGCTACACCCAGCGCGCTGCCGGCCGCATACTCGAACGCTCTCAAGCGTCCCTGAGCGCGTACGAGAACGGCCACCGCGCCATCCGCCCCCGCGACCTTAAACACATCCTCGACCAGTACGGAGTCACAGACGTTTTCCTGCGCGAGCGCCTGCTCTCCCTGGCTAAGCAGGGCCGCCAGGACGGCTGGTGGCACGACTTCGACGAACGCCTGGAGCCGGGCGTGGTCGACTTCGCCTCTCTGGAAGCCGATGCTTCCCACATCCGCATCTTCGGGCCGCAGGTCGTGCACGGGCTCTTTCAAACCGAGGAATACGCCCGCCTCATGATCAGTGGCTCCGGAATGGCGCTCCGGAGCACGCCGGACATCGATACCCAGGTCGGCTTCCGCCTGAACCGGCAGAGGATCCTTCAGGGGACGGTTCCCCCGGCAGTCTCCGCGGTCCTGGGTGAGGGGGCGCTGCGTCAGCGGATAGGAGGAGCCGACGTCATGCGACGCCAAGGGCTCCGCCTGCTCGCGCTCGGCGAACTTCCCCACGTCGAGCTTCAGATCCTCCCCTTCTCCGCTGGCATCCACCCGGGTGGAGACGGCGCATTCACGATCCTCGGTGTCGGACAGGGGGCGATGCTCGATGTCGTGGCGATCGACAGCCTGACCCGCAGTTGGTACGTGGATGAGCCTTCGGACGTCGACCACTACGCTGACACGTTCGACATGCTCAGGGAGATCGCCCTTTCCGAAAGCGATTCTCGTACGATGATCGAACGGATAGTGTCCGAGTCATGAGCGACCAGTTCTCCAGCCTTCGGTGGCGGACGAGCAGTTACAGCACTGGAGAAGGCACACAGTGCGTGCAGATCGCCGAGCTGAGTCCCTATTCGATCGTCGCGGCGCGTGACTCCAAGGACCCGGACGGCGGGACGCTCGCGTTCTCGCGCGGGGCGTGGGGTGCCCTCGTCGGGCAGATCAAGGCAGGGGTTCTCGACCCGCGCTGAACGGGTCGACCGCGTGATCACCTCCGGCCTCTGGGGGAGGTCCGCGTCCATCAGGACTGTCGGTGGGGGCTTGTTGGATGGCGGGATGACCGCATTTGAGCTTGCAGCCCGGCTCCCGTCGATCGCGGCGGTCCGGAGGCTGAGCCGGTCCTTCGCCGTGCTGGACGCGATCTTGAGCGATGGCGGGGACGGTACCTACGGTTTCGATCGGCGTTGGGGTCCGGATGCGGAACTGGCCTCGATGGACAACGGCAGCGGGGACGAGTACTCGATCGTCTTCACCGCCGCCGGCGCGTTCGTCCGGGGCTTCGATCATGAATCGGTGATGAGCCCTTACGGCGACGAGAACCACCGCACCTGGCCGGGGCTGATCGAAGCGGTTCCCCTGGAGTTCGCGGAATGGGTGAGCGAACCGGCCTTCTGCGATGACGGCGGCGCGGGGCCGTTCCTGGCCGCCACCGTGTGCCTGTGGCGCCGCCATGACCAACCGGCCTGGCAGACGGGCGACATCGAGTTCCCCACCGGCCGCCGCGCCGGAGGCGACCCGGACGGCGCGTCCTGGCTGTTCCATCTCCTCGCCGACGGCACCCCAGACGCCTACTGCAGATATGCCGCCGACTACTTCGGCCACCCTGTCGACCCGGCGGACGTGAGGCACGTCTTCGAGCACCGCCCGCTCGACCCGGAACTCGTCCGGCGCCTCAACCCCGACGCCAGCCTGGCCGGTCTGGCCGAACCCCTCGACACCATCGGCTTTCCCTCGCCCTAGTACGGCCGCCGGATCAGGTCGTGCGGTAGCGGAGGAGGACGACGCCGTTGCGGAACGGGCGGGCCTCCACCATGCGCAGCTTGTGCGTTCCGGCGTTGTCGGTGAAGAGCCGGGCGCCGTGGCCCAGGACCACCGGATAGACGAACAGCCGGTATTCGTCGACCAGGCCCGCCGCCATGAGGCCGTGGACGAGCGTGATGCTGCCGGTGGTGACGATGTCCCGGCCCGGCCGCCCCTTCAGTGCACGGATCTCTTCGCTCAGATCTCCGCTCAGTACGGTGCTGTTCTCCCATCGCGGGTCGCGGAGTGTGCCGGAGACGACGTACTTGGCGACCTTGTTGAGGTAGTCGCTGACGCCGCTCGTGTCGCCGGTCTGGTTCGGCCAGTAGCCGCGCATGTCCTCGAACGTCGCGCGCCCGAACAGCACGGCGTCGGCCGCCGCGCTCTGCTCCCGGAGCGCCCCGACCAGGTCCGACTGGTCGGCCTCCTCGTCGTCGGCCACGCTGAACCAGCCTTCCGAGGCGTCGATGACCCCGTCGAGCGTGATGTTCTCGGTGACGATCAGGTCCCTCATCCCGGTCCCTCCGTGCGCAGGTCGTGTACGGGAAGGAAGACCGGCGCGGGCGGCCGGAATCATCGATGGCGGACCGGTTCCTCTGGGCGGTCCCCGACTTTGGTCTATCCGGAATAGCCGGGCGACGGGTGCCGGGGCGGGACGGGCGCTCGTAGCGTGTGAATCCGGGTGGCCGGGCCGGCGGAGGGGACACGGGCGTGGACGTCAAGGGGATCTCGTACACGGTCGACGACAGGCCCGAGGAGCTCGTGCGCAGGGATTTGCGCGCCATCGCCGCGGACCTGCACTGCACGACGGTGATGCTGATCGGGACCGACACGTCCCGGCAGATGAAGGCCGCGCGGTGCGCTCTGGAGATCGGGCTGGACGTCTACATCCGGCCCTACCTGCCCGACCGTCCGCGCCGCGCGCTGCTCGCCCATCTGGGGGAGGCGGCGGTGGGCGCGGAGAAGCTGCGGCTCGAGTATCCGGGCCGCGTCACGCTGCTGGTCGGCAGCGAGTTCTCGCTGACGTCCCCGGGCATGCTCCCGGGGCCGCGCGTGTTCGTCCGCCTCCAGGTGCTGGTGCGGCCGCGGCTGAGGCGGCTGTTCGACCGGCGGATCACGCGGAGGCTCAACGGGCTGCTCGCCGCCGCGCTCGCTGTCTCGCGCCGGACGTTCCAGGGGCCGGTCACGTACGCGGCGGGCGCCTGGGAACGGGTCGACTGGGACGGTTTCGACGTGGTGGGCGTCAACCTCTACCGCCAAGGCGGCGACCTCGCGGGCTACCGGGAACGGCTGCGGGCCCTGGTCCGGGAGAGCGGCAAGCCGGTGGTCATCACGGAGTTCGGGTGCGGCGCGCACGAGGGCGCGTGGCGGCGGGGGCCCGCCTCGTTCCTGATCGTGAACTGGTTCGCCGACCCGCCCCGCGTGAAGGACGGGAACGTGCGGAGCGAGCGTACGCAGGCCCGCTACCTGGCCGAACTCCTCGATCTGTACGCGGCGGAGGGCGTCCACGGCGCCTTCGTGTTCACCTTCTCCATGCCCGACTTCCCCCACCACCCCGATCCGCGCCGCGACCTGGACATGGCCGGGTTCGGCGTGGTGAAGCAGGCCGCCGACGCCCCCGACTGGGAGCCCAAGGAGGCGTTTTACGAGGTGGCGCACCATTATGGGGGCGCTGGGCCGAATACCCGTTGAGGGCGAGGCCGGGCGCCCGGAAGACTGGCGGCATGGGCGCCGAGCGGTACGTGTTCCTCGATCCCGACGGTACGGCCGGCGGCTGGCTGTACGTGATCGTCGAAGCTCCGACCGGCGTCGTCTACCAGCAGCAGTACGGCGGGACCGCCTGCCGCCAAGGCCGCCTGGAGGGCTTCCTCGTTCCGGTGCACGGGCCCGACGCCCTGGAAGAGCTCCGGCGGTTGTTCGAGAAGCACTTCCGTGGCGCCGGGACCTGGAACCACGCGTGGGCCGATGAGGAACGCCGCAGGCTGCGCGGGGCCGTCGAAGGGATCGCCTACTGGGCATGCGATGGTGACGACGAGGAGCCGGCCCCGCTGCGCCTCGACGAGACCCGGATGCCGGACGCCGACGAGGCGTGGGTGCCGGTGGCGACGCCCGACGGGCCCGGGATCCTGGTGTGGCTCAACTCCGACTGAAGGCGAGGGCGCGTGGATCAGCCGCCGGCGACCGCCACCGCGTCCACTTCGAAGAGCATGCCCGGCAGCGCGAGCGCCGCGACGCCGTTGAGGGTCTGCGTGGGCGGCCGGGCTCCCCAGATCGCCGCGATCCGCTCGCCGAGGATGCCGAGCTTCGCCTCGTCGTGCCCGACGATGAACGTGCGGAGCTGGACCACGTCCGCGTACCCGACGCCCGCGGCGGCGAGCGCGGTGCCGAGGTTGGCGAAGGACCGTTCGACCTGCTCGGCGAAGTCGTCCGACGTGACCTGGCCGTCGCCGTCGGAGGCGTACTGGCCGGCGATGAAGACCAGGTCCCCCGACGCGCGGGCGACATGGCTGTAACCGAAGCGGGCGGGGTCGTGCAGGCCCTCGGGGTTGATGATCTCGGGCATCGCTGCTCCCAGGCTGATCGTGCGGGTGACCGTGCCGATGATCTTCATGGCACGTCCACGCCAACGCCCGGGCCGCGCGATGCCTTCCCGGGATCAGCGGTGGCGGTTGCGGATCAGGAAGAGCACGGCCGCGATCAGGGCGGCCAGCGCCACGGCGACGGCGACGAGCAGGAGCCAGCCGGGGGCGTCGTTCTCGCGGGCCACGTCGGCCAGGATTCCGGTCATTCGCGTTCTCCCGTCAGATCGCCCGCGCCCGCCAGGAGGGCCAGCAGTACGGGGAATTCCAGATAGGCGTGGTAACTCGCGACGGCACCGTACAGCGTCTTGCCGCCCGCGTAGTCGGTGGCGAAGAGGACGGCGAGCAGCGCTCCGCCGGCCAGGCCCAGCAGCCATGCGCGGCGGCCGCGCAAGGCTCCGGCGCGCCGCTCGAAGCGTTCCGTCGCCGGGCGCGCGTAGCGGGGCATGAACCACACCCACACCACGTAGTGCATCGTCTGCAGGAACGCGAAGACCACGAGCAGGCGCAGCGCGAACGCGGTGTCCAGCCAGGCGGGCGGGGTGTAGGCGGCCATGAGCCGCTCCCCTCCGCCCGCGAACGCCGCGGCGGCCCCGTTCTGGTCGCCGCCGACCCAGGCGTCGAACGTCCCCGCGAGGATCAGCGCCGGGATGAGCAGCACCCACACGACGTGCGTCGCCCGGAACGCGGCGCGGCCTTGCCGCAGCTCCCGCGCCCATTCCCAGAGGAAGAACAGCGGTACGACATTGTGCAGATGCGTGAGGAAGACGAAATGGTAGGCGGGGAACGCGAGTGAGCCGCCGGCGGCCAGTACCAGGAAGGCGAGGGCGGCCACGAGCAGGGGAGCGCGGCGGCGCAGCCCCCACCAGCACGCCACGCCGAGCACGGCGTAGCCGAGCAGGATCTCGGCGGGCGCGGACCAGGAGAGCATCGGCACGAGCCGGCACAGCATGATGCCGGTGATGAGAACGACCAGGAGACCGAGGAAGCGGCCGGTGAGGATCGCGGCGAACCGCCCCGACACGTACCGGATCTCCAGCACGTTGTGCAGAATGCCGAACATGGCCAGGCCGAGCACCGTCACAGTGGCGGGCAGCCGCAGCGCGGCGACCAGCGCGGCGCCGGCCACCACGCAGAAGACGGCGATCGGGGCGGCGGGCGTCGCGGCGGCGAACGGCCGCCGGCCCGGCAGCACCTCGGCGGCGATGACCGTCCCCCTCGTCCCATGACCGGTTACCCGGCCGCGCTCGCTCTGACCCTGGCCGCGGAACTCCCCGTGTACGCCGTCGCGCTGCGCGTCCTGCTCGGCGTTCGCGTCGCGGCGGCCCTGGCGGCGGCCACCGGCGTCAACCTGGTGACACATCCGCTCGTGTGGCTGACGCTGGGCGCGGCGGCGCGGTTCCAGGGAGGGTACGAGATCGCGCTGCTCCCTGTCGAGATCGCCGCCTGGCTCACCGAGGCGGCGATCCTGTACGCACTGCTGCGGCGGCGCGGCCGGAACCTGGTCTGCGTCGCGGTGGCGGCCAACGCGGTCTCGTTCCTGGCGGGCCTGCTCGTCATCGGGATATGAGAACGGCCGTGGCGAGCGGTTCCGGCGCGCCCCCGATCGCGCCGCCTAGACCTTGACACCGTCCATGGCGCGCAGGACGGACGTGGCACGTTCCCGCAGGAACTCCTCGGCGTCCCGCTCCGCGATCGCCCGCAGGTGGGGGAGGAGGTCGCGGTACCCCGTGTACGAGGTGGCGAACACCGAGGCGTAGCGCACCCGCGCGTCCCCGTCCCGGAGGGCCGCGCCGATCCGCTGGGACACCTGCTGGTCCGGCTTGCCCGGCGCCGCCAGCCCCAGCCGCAGCACGGCCCGCCCCCGCGACCGCGGGTCGGCCGCCTGGTCGAGGGCCTGGCAGAGGTCCTGGACGGTCCAGGGCCGCAGCGTCTGGTCCGCCGTCGAGGCCAGCGTCTCGGCGACGTTCTGGGGATCGCCGGTGAAGAAGATGTATCCGATGCCGAACATCGCGTCCTGCACGTAGCGGAGCGAGCCGGTCTTGAGAGTGCGCTTTCCGAGCGTGTGCCCGTCGGCCTGCCAGACGACCTCGCCATCGGTGCCGGCCTCGCGGTCGCGTTCGGTCACGCTGACCATCGGCCACTGGAAGCCCTTGGCGAACTCATCGACATGCTCGACCGTCGTCTCGGGGCGGAGGACGCGCCGTCGCGTCGCGAAACGATCATGTGAACGAGACATGCGCGGCATTGTCCTGGTACATCTGACCCACCGCCACCGGAATGCCACATTTGGCGCACGCCCCTCACGCTGCGTCGTCCGGCTCCCGCGGCCGCAGCGCCCGCCGGAACCGCTCCGGCCGGACGCGCGGCGGCCGGACCTGCTCGTACAGCTCGGCGATGGTGAGTTCGAGTTGCGTGAATCCCAGTGGAACCCAGTGCTCGGGCAGGCAGAATTCCGCCACTCGGACCCAGAGTTCGATCAGGTGGCCGTGGGCGCCGTTCCTGTGAAGCGCGTCGAGGCAGCGTTCGATGACCTGATCGAAATGTTCCAGAAAAGTTGAATCTCCGCGGCAAATAGCCCATTCCTCAAGGAGGCAGCAAGCGGCCTGAAGATATTGTTCGGGCGTGGTCTCGGGAAGTTCGACGATTCGTTTGATGAGTATGGTTGCGCAGAGTGGTGTCTCGCTTCGCGCGCGATCCTGATAGAAATCCAAGACTCTCTGTACGAGTTCGTGGCTCATGCGACCGTTGCCGACCTTGTCGAGGATCCTTTGGAGATCTTCGATGAGACTCGCGTCTCTCGGCATCGCTCCATCCGGGAAGACGATCCGCAGGGTGAACTCGGCCAGGCTCTCCGTGTCGCCGTCGCTCGTGCGGAGGTCGACGACCGCCCAGGAGGCATTCGGAATCGGCTGGACGGCGTGGAGCAGCAGATCAGTGCTCGCGTCGCAGAGGAAGGCGCCTTCGAGCGGTAGATCGATATCGTAGCCGGCTGTACCGGAGAAGTGACGCGGAAAGGGGGTGGTGAACGTCCAGGTGAGGTTGATATTTGCACCCGTGTATGGCGGAAAAGGTCGCAACTCGAGGTCGCCGCGCGCGATTCGTGAGACCTCCACGACGGTGATGAGGTTCTGCCATGCTTCCGTGGGGAACTGGGATTTCCAGAGGAGAGCGTGCCGCCGCCAATGGTCGGCTGCGTCCACCGCATCATTGAACAACCTGGACGCGTGTGCTGTGCCCCGCGCAGAGGAACCTGAGGATGACGGCGTTGGCGCTCAGGTTGGCGCACCTGGCGATTTCGGAGATCGGTGCCGGTGCGTAATCGGCGATATCGGCTTGTGTCGGTGAGTAGAGGGCACCTGCGAGCAGGTCTCCGACGATGCTGTCCGCGATCTCCAACCGCCACGGATCGAAGGCCCGCAGAGCGGCGAAGAACTCGGCCAGGAAGTCGGCGATCGGCCGCCGCGAGACGAGGAGGGCGAAGCGCAACAGGGCTCTCAGCCGACCGACCCCCTGCCGTACGGCCTGCAAGCCGTCGACCTCGTGCAGCCGGACCAGGCGGGCGATCTCGTTGGCGACGAGCCGCGCCGTGAGGTATTCGCCGAACGTGGCGTGCAGAAACTCGTAGGTCCGCCAGCGGGTGTCCCCGTACGACGCCTGCGATTCGTGAACGAAGAAGAACCGGCCGACGATCAGCTGCGCCGGTGTGAGCCGCTCGTCCATATCCGGAGGACGAGACGCCGTGGAGCCCGAAGAGTCCAGAAGCGCGCGCAGATCCCGGTCCACCTCCTCGTCCTTGACGGCTTGGCGGCCCCGGTTGAACATCGCGATCGCGACGACGCTCAGCCGCTCCAGCTCCTTCTGGATCTCCGCGGCCATCGCGTGCGGAGGCAGCCCGGGCCGTGCAGCCGTGCCCGCACGGCCTCGCGGGGCTCGTGCGGGGCGGGGAGCGGGAGGTCCGCGCGGAGCAGTCCGTCGAGCAGTTCGCGGGCGCTCCCGCTGTCGATGACCTCGCCGGTCGCGAGGGTCAGCTGGTCGGCCCTCGCCAGTCGCAGCCTCTTCGGGTTGAACGGGAGTTCGGTCGCCTCGAACGCGTCGAAGTACGCGGTGATCACCAGGATCGAGTGGGCGGCGGCGAGCAGTTCGGTGCGGTCGCGGCCGCGGGCCGGGCCGACCTTCGCGCGCAGGTCGGCGACCAGCATGTGGGAGGCGCGGACGAATTCCGCCCGCGGGTCGAACCAGCTCAGGATCTCCTGGACGCCGGAGACGCCCAGGCCGAGCATGAGCGGGCCGGAGACGCGGTCGATGGCGCGGACGACCGCGCTCTCCTGGCCGCCGAGCAGGCGGACGGCGTCGTCGTAGCTGTACGTCCTCGGCACGCTTCGAAAGTGTGCCGAACGGATGTGTCAGACGTCCGCCGAGCCGACGAAGCGGGCGAGCAGCCGGGCGAACTCGCGGCGTTCGTCCTCGGTCCAGTCCCGCATGCCCGCGGCGAACGCGGCGCGGCGGGTGGCGCGGGCGGCCTCGACGATCTCGCGGCCCGCGTCGGTCAGTTCGAGGTGGATGCGGCGGCCGTCGGACTGGGAGGCGACGCGGCGGACGTAGCCGGCCTTGACGGCCTCGGCGACGATGCGGCTGCCGCGGGAGGCGTCCACGCCGAGGCGGGCGGCGACCAGGCCGACGTTCATCTCCTCGCCGGGACGGTCGGGGCCCTCGTCGATGACGTCGGTGACGTGCAGGACCTGCAGGTCGACCGGCAGGTTGTGCTCCCGGATGGCGGCCCGGCCCAGCCGCTGCCGGCTCATCCCGCGGCGCAGCCGGACCATGCTCCGCTCCACCGCGTCCAGCGCGTCGCCGCCCGTCGTCATGCTCCGAAGTCTAGCCGAGCGGTTGCGTCCCTCATGTAAGTGCGTTAAGCATGTATATGTCTAAAGCAGCTAATTCGGAGGCGGGCATGACCAAGGCTGGAGCGGCGGCGATGTCGCGGCGGGACCGGCTGCTGGTGTTCGGCGGGCTGATGCTGGCGAGCCTGATGTCCTCGCTGGACGCGACGATCCTCGGCACGGCGCTGCCGACGATCGTGGGGGAGCTCGGCGGCCTGGAGCGGATCGCCTGGGTGTCCACGGCGTACGTGCTGGCCACGAGCGTGACCATGCCGCTGTCGGGCAAGCTCGGGGACCTGTACGGGCGGCGCCCGGTGTTCGTGGCCGGGCTGCTGGCCTTCCTCACCGGGTCGGCGGCCTGCGGCGCGGCGCCGTCGATGGACTGGCTGATCGCGTTCCGGGCCGTCCAGGGGGCGGGCGCGGGCGCCCTGATGGCCTCGAACTTCGGGCTCGCCGCCGACCTGTTCGAGCCGCGCGAGCGGGCCAGGTACCAGGGGTACGCGGCGATCAACTTCGCGGTGTCCAGCCTCGCCGGGCCGCTGATCGGCGGGTTCTTCACCGAGCACCTGTCGTGGCGCTGGGTCTTCTACGTCAACATCCCGCTGGGCGCCATCGCCCTGGTGACGGCCCTGGTGTTCCTGCGGCTGCCCCGGCCCGAGGGCAGGCCGCCGCGCGTCGACTACCCGGGGATCCTGCTCCTCGGCGGCGCGGTCGTCTGCTTCACGCTCCTGACCAGCTGGGCCGGGACCCGGTACGGGTGGACCGACCCGGTGATCCTGGGGCTGGCGGCCGGGACGGCCGCGCTCCTCGCGCTCTGGACGGCGGCCGAACGGCGTGCCGCGGAGCCGGTGATCCCGCTCTCGCTGTTCCGGAACCGGTCGTACGCCGTGGCCTGCGCCGTGGCGCTCGCAGGAGGCGCGATCGGGTTCGCGCTGGCCACGTACCTGCCGATGTTCTTCCAGACCGTCGGGGGAGTGGGCGCCACGGACTCCGGGCTCCTGCTGCTGCCGATGATGCTCGGCCTGCTCGCCGCCTCGATGGGCGCCGGCCGCTACATCCACGCCACCGGCCGCTACCACCGGCTGCCCGCGGCGAGCATGGCGGTCGGCGCGGCCGCGATCGTGCTGCTGGCGACGATGACGGCCGGCACCGGGCCCGTCACCGCCGGGCTGTTCATGGCGGTGCTGGGCTTCGGTACCGGCCTGTCGCAGCAGGTCGTCATGCTGGTCGCGCAGCAGGCGGCGCCCAAGAGGGACATGGGCGCCGCCGGGTCGGGGGTCTTCGCCGCGAGGATGGTGGGGACCGCGGCGGGGATGGCGGTCTTCGGGGGCGTGCTCTCCAGCAGGTTCGCCACCGAGATCGCCGCGCGCGTGCCCGCCGGGACGGTCCCCGCCTACGACGACGTCGTACGGCCGGAGTTCCTGAGCACGCTGCCGGATCCGGTACGCGACGATGTCGCCCAGGCGAGCGCGGAGGCGTTCCAGGTCCTCTTCCTCACCGCGCTCCCGGTGGCCCTCGCGGGACTGGCCGCCGCGCTGCTGCTGAGGAACGTCCCGCTCACTTCACCTCCCGGCGGGAGAGGCGGACCAGGCCGATGACCAGCGGGAGCAGCAGCCACACCGCCAGCGACACGCCGATCCTGGCCCATTCTCCGGCGGTCGCGACACCTCCGGCCGGATCGGACAGGACGGCCAGCGTGCGGTTGGCGTCCAGCCACTCGGCGGGCTTCTGCAGCTTCTTGACCAGCTCGTTCAGCGTCGACCAGAGCGTGGGGATCACGAAGAACAGCACGATCGACAGCGCGGGGCTCTGCAGCAGCAGCCCGAACGCGACGCCCATGAAGACCATCGCGAGCGAGAAGACCAGCAGCCCGCCGAGCTGCGCCGGCGGGATCGACCAGTCGCCGGCCGAGCGGCCGAACGCGCCGCCCAGCGCGCGGGTCGCGGCGGCCACGGCCAGTCCGATCACCAGGAACGCCGTGGCCAGCAGGCCGGTGGCCGCCGCCTTGGCGCCGAGCACCCGGAACCGGCCGGGCACCAGGGCGAACGTGGTCAGCGCCGTCCGCTGCGACCATTCGCTGGTCACCGCCAGGATGCCGACGACCGGCAGCAGCAGCGACACCCCGGCCTGCGTGGCGACCAGCATCTCCAGCAGCGTCTGGTCCCGCTCCGGAACGGTGAAGACGATCACCGGCATCAGCGCCACCGTCGACAGCGCGATCACGATCAGCAGCCATCGCCCGGAGCGGGTGTCGGTCATCTTGCGCAGCTCGACGGCCGTCAGCCGCGCCGCCGAGGGCCGGGCCGGCTCGGTCAGGACGGCCGGCGCGGGAGCGGTCATGGTCACTTGAGGGCCTCCTCGGCCGGTACGGGAACGGAGGCCGGGACGGCGGGCGCCCCGGCGGTCAGGGACAGGAACAGCTCCTCCAGGCCGCCCCCGCCCGCCTGGCGCAGCTCGGTGAGCACGACCCCGGCCGCCGCCGCGGCGCGGCCCACGGCCTCGGCCGGCGCGTCCACCGTGAAGGCCCCCGCCCCCTCCGGACGCGCCGCCAGCCCCGCGGCCGCGAGCGCGGCGTGCAGCGCGGCGGCGTCCAGGCCGCGCACCAGCACCCCGCCCGGCGCGGCCAGCAGGTCGTCCTTGGTGCCCTGGGCGGCGATCCGGCCGCCCGAGATCACCACGAACCGGTCGGCGACCGCCTCCACCTCGCGCAGCAGGTGGGACGACAGCAGCACCGTCCCGCCCCGGTCGGCGAACTCGCGCAGCAGCGTCCGCATCCAGAAGATGCCCTCCGGGTCCAGGCCGTTGGCGGGCTCGTCCAGGATCAGCACGCTCGGGTCGCCGATCAGCGCCTGGGCGATCCCCAGCCGCTGCCGCATCCCCAGCGAGTAGCCGCCGACCCGGCGGCGGGCCGCCTTGGCCGGCAGGCCGACCCGGTCGAGCATCTGCTGGGCCCGCGCCTGCTCGACCCCGAGGACCTGGGCGGCCAGGCCCAGCGTCTCGCGGCCGGTCCGGCCCGGGTGCATGGCGGCGGCGTCCAGCAGCACGCCGACGTGCCGGCCGGGGTTGGCGATCCGGGCGTACGGGACGCCCAGCACGGTCGCCTCGCCCGCGCTCGGCGGCGTCAGCCCGCAGATCATCCGCATCGTGGTCGACTTGCCCGCCCCGTTCGGGCCGAGGAAGCCGGTGACGGTCCCGGGCTCGCAGCGGAACGACACCGCGTCGACCGCGGTGACCTCCCGGTAGCGTTTGGTCAGCTGTACGACATCGATCATGCCTTCAGGCTGCCGGGCCGGCCGGGGACCGCGCGTCGGCCGATGGTCGAGGATCCCGCGACCGAAGTCGATTCCCGCCGGGCCGAACGGATCAGGCGCCGGCGGCCGCGTCCTCGCCGCCGCTCGCGTCGTGCACGAGCAGCGCGATCTGGACCCGGTTGTTGAGCTCCAGCTTGGTCAGCATCCGCGACACGTACGCCTTCACCGTCGCCACGCTCAGCGACAGCTCCCTGCCGATCTCGCTGTTGGTACGGCCCCGCCCCACCAGCGTCGCCACCGCCCGCTCGCCGTCGCTCAGCCGGTCCAGCAGCGCGCGGGCGCGCTCCCGGCGCGGGTCCACTCCGGTGCCCGCGACGTAGGTCATCATCCGCCGCAGCACCTCCGGCGAGATCATCGGCTCGCCCGCCGCGACCTGCCGGATCGCCCGGATGATCTCCGGCGGCGGGGTGTGCTTGAGCAGGAAGCCGCTGGCCCCGGCCCGCATCGCGCGCAGGATGTGGTCGTCGGTGTCGAACGTGGTCAGGATGATGATCTCGGGCGGCTCGCGGCGCGCGCGCAGCCGCTCGGTGGCCGCCAGCCCGTCCAGCCGCGGCATCCGGATGTCCATCAGCACCACGTCGGGGCGGTGCTCGTTCACCGCGGGCAGCACCTCGGTCCCGTCGGCGACGTCGGCCACCACCGCCAGGTCGTCGGCGGCGGCCAGCATCATCGACAGCCCGGCGCGCACCAGCGCGTCGTCGTCCACGATCAGCACCCGGATGGGGGAGTCCATCCGGCCACCCTACTGAGAGCCGGTCACCGCCCGTGCGCGGGCGCGCGCAGCGCCGACCGGCGCGGCGGCGAGACGGCCGGGTCGGGCGCTCGCGGGTGCGGGCCGGCCGCTCCTCGATCGCCCGCCGCCGGACACGGTGGTCAGGGGGCGTCGGCGGGGTCGGGCGGTGGCGGGAGACGGGCATGGAGGCGGAAGCGGCCGTCGCCGGTGCGGCCGTGGTCCAGCGTGCCGCCGAGGATGTCCACCCGCTCGCGCAGGCCCAGGAGTCCCGCGCCCGCGCCGGGCAGATCCAGCGCGCGGGCCGGGCCCGGCGGCAGCGGGTTGGTGATCTCGATGTCCAGGCCGCCGCCCTCGGCGGGCCCGATCGCGACATGGACGCGGGCGCCCGGCGCGTGCTTGCGCGCGTTCGTGAGACCCTCCTGGACGATCCGGTACGCGTGCCGCCCGATCCGGGACGGGACCGCGCCGGGCTCGGGCACGCGGTCGTCCAGCGTGACATGGGCCCCGGTCCGCCGGGACTCCTGGACGAGCGACGGGACGTCGGCGAGCGTCGGCTGCGGCCGCTCGGCGCCCTCCGTGCCCTCCGTGCCCTCGCCACCCGGCTCGCCGGGCCCCGGCGGCGGCCCGCGCAGGAGGCCGAGGACCTCGCGCAGATCCTCCATCGCCTCGTACGCGCTGCGGCGGATCACCCCCGCCGCCTCGCGCTGGTCGGCGGGCGCGTCGGCGTGGAACTCCAGCGCCCCGGCGTGCACCGCCAGCAGCGAGATCCGGTGCGCCAGCACGTCGTGCATCTCCCGGGCGATCCGCTCGCGCTCCAGGTGGCGGGCCTCCTCCACGCGCAGCCGCTGGCCCTCCTCGGCCTGCCGGGCGCGCTCCTCCAGCGACTCGATCAGCTGCCGCCGGGACCGGATCAGCAGCCCGGTGCTGATCAGGACCGCGTACCCGAGCGGGAACACGATCATCGACTCGATCCGCTCCTGCCTGCTGAGCGAGGGCACCACCAGGAACGTGACCGTGATGATCGACAGGTTGAGCGCGGTCACCGCCGCCGTGGCCCGCCAGCCGCGGTTGACCGCCACGGTGAACACCGCCATCGCGGTCGCGCCCCAGGCCGAGGAGGCGAACAGGCCGGCGGCCGTCAGGACCAGGCAGATCCGCACCGGCCAGCGCCGCCGGAAGGCCACCAGCACCGTGCACGCGATCGCGCCGATCACCAGGTCCCGGACGAGGTGGGCCTCGCCCGGGTCGGGGTAGGTCTGCCGGGCGCCCTCCAGGACGAGCAGGCCGAGCGCCGCGGCCAGCACCGCGATGCTCGCCTCGCGCACCAGGAAGAGCCTGCGGAGCCTCACGGTGCCAACGCTATCCAGCCCCGGCCCGCCCGGCACCGGCCGCAGGTCGGTGCCGCCACCGACTTTGGTCGGTACGTCAGCCAAGGGGCAGGCCCTGAACGGGCTTGCCGAGGGCGCTCCCGGCGACCCAGTCCTCCCACGACTTGGCCCACGGCGTCGGGCCGTTCCCGAACTCCAGCTTCCGCGTCGTCCCGCGGACCTCGATGACGTCGCCGCGGTTGGTGAAGTCGTAGAACCACTTGGCGTCGCCGGGGGAGGCGTTCACGCAGCCGTGGCTGACGTTCGCGCTGCCCTGCGAGCCGGTCGACCAGGGCGCCGAGTGGATGAACGTGCCGCTGTAGGTCATCCGGACGTTCCACTTGGTCGGCGTCCGGTACTCGCCCGGGTTCCCCGTGGTGGCCGAGTCCATGACCATCTTCGCCTGCTTCTCCTGCGCGATCATCGAGCCGGAGTAGCTGTCGTCGCCGGGCTTGCCGAGGCTGACCTTCATCGTCCGCACGGTCCTGTCGCCGTCGGTCACGGTCGCCCGGTACTTCTTGGCGTCGATCCGGGTGACGTGCTTCGGGCCGACCGTGAAGTTCAGCGTGCGGTCCTTCATGCCGTACAGGCCCTCGCCCGCCCTCACGCCGGCGAGATGCGCGACGACCTGGACCTTCTGCCCGGCGGGCCAGTACTCGCGGGGCCGGAAGTCGACCTCCTTGTCGCTGATCCAGTACCAGGCGCCCTCGACCGGCGTGGACATCCTGACCTGCAGCGAGCGCTCGACCGCGGCCTTGCCCTCCTTGGTCGTCACCGGCCTGCTCAGCAGCAGCTGGATCGGCATCCCCACGCCGACCTTCTCGCCCTCCAGCGGCGACATGCCGCTCTCCAGCTTCTGCTTCGGGGTGAGCGTGGTGAACGTGGACGTCGACGTCATCGGCTTGCCGCCGTCCGCCTCACCCTTGGCGGTGACGGTGTACGTCGTCGCCGGCCGCAGGCCCCAGGTCGTCCGCCAGGACGCGCCGTTCTCCGCCAGCGCGCCCTCGGCCTTGCGGCCCTTGGCGTCCGCGACCGTGACGCTCGTCAGCTTCCCGCCGTCCGCCTTCACCGTCACCGGCTGGTCGGGGGCCACCTCGCGGGCGCCGTTCGCCGGGGTGACGGCCACCTTTCCGGCGGGGGAGCCGTCCCCGCCCGATCCGCCACCGCCGGACGAGCACCCGGCGGCCACCACGGCGACCGCGCAGCCCGCCGCCGCGACGGCCCTGGCCCGCCTCGCCGCGATCCCCTTCGCTCCGACCCTGCCTGACGTGATCGCCCGGCCCATGAGCACTTCGGACCTCCTCAACGCTCGGAGTCTCGCCCCGCGGAAGGGCCTTCCCCCGCCCGCCAGACTATGCCGGGCGGGCGGGGGCGAGCGTCGGATCGGTCAGGGCGAGGCGATGCGCTGGATGCCGGGAGGCAGCCGCCCGGCCGCCGCCCGGTCCAGGAGGAACAGCGTCCGGAGCCGCCCGCGCGCGCCCGCGACCGGGACCTGAACCGGGCCGGCGCCCGACAGCCCCATCCGGACCGCGCCGGCCTTGCCCTCGCCCGCCGCCAGCACCCAGACCTCCTGCGCGGCCTGGATCGACGGCAGCGTCAGCGAGATCCGGGTCGGCGGGGGCTTGGGCGCGCCCCGCACCGCCACCACCGGGCGCTCGTCGTACAGCGCCGGCATCTCCGGGAACAGCGACGCCACGTGCGCGTCCGGCCCCATGCCGAGCATCAGGATGTCGAACGACGGCACCGGCCCGTGGTCCTCGGGACGGGCCGCCGCGCGCAGCTCGGCCGCGTAGCGGGCCGCCGCCGCCTCCGGATCGGCGCCGTCCGGACCATCGGTGGACGGCATCGGGTGCACCCGCGCCGGGTCGGCGCCCACGTGGTCGAGCAGCGCCTCGCGCGCGCCCGTCTCGTTGCGCTCGGGGTCGCCGGACGGCAGGAACCGCTCGTCGCCCCACCAGATGTCCAGCCGCGACCAGTCGATCGCGTCGCGCGCTCCGTTGGCGGCCAGCTCGGCGAGCACGGCCGTGCCCACCCCGCCGCCGGTGAGGACGATCGACGCGGCGCCGCGCGCCGCCTGCACGTCCACCACCCGGGTGACCAGCCGCGCCGCCGCGGCCTTGGCCAGCAGCTCCTGGTCGCGGTGGACCAGGACGGACGGCGGCGTCACTTCCGCTCGCCCTCGGCGCGCGCCTCGGCGGCCGCCGGGCCGGCCTCCGCCGCCTCGGGCGCCGACACCGCGTCCGGGTGGCCGGGCCGCTCGACGACCGAGGCCAGGTCCTTGGCGAAGCGCGCCGCCGCGTCGTGGTACACCTCGTCCGGGTCCAGCCGGCGCAGCTCCTCGGCCAGCAGCTCCGGCAGCGGCCGCCGCATCAGCGACACCTGCCGGTCCGGCTGCTCCGGCCGCGACAGCGTCGCCACCCGGCCGTCCGGCCGGGAGACGCCGATGTCGCCGGCGACCGTGGTCAGCCGCACGCCGGTGATCCCCGGCCCCTCGGACACCACCCGCGACACCGGCACCCCGAGCCGCACCGCCAGCCACGCGGCCAGCAGCTCGGCGCTCGGGCTGTCGGCCTCGGCCGCGACCTCGCCGGACACGATCTCGTCGTGGTCCTGGTCGAGCGCGGCCGCCAGCAGCGCCCGCCACGAGGTCAGCCGCGTCCAGGTGAAGTCGGTGTCGCCCGGCTTGTACGCGTTGGCCAGCCGCGCCAGCGTGCCCAGCCGGTCGCGCGCCGCGTACGAGTCGGTGACCCGCCGCTGCGCCAGCCGCCCCAGCGGGTCCTCGCTCGGCGCCGGCGGCACCTTGCCGCCCGGCCACCACGTCACCACCGGCGTGTCGGGCATCAGCAGCGGCACCACCACCGAGTCGGCGTGCAGCGCCAGCGGCCCGTACATCCGCAGCAGCACGGTCTCGCCGGGCCCGGTCTCGCCCATCCTGATCTCGGCGTCCAGCCGGGACGAGTTGCCCCGCGAGTCCCGGGAGATCACCGTCAGCACCCGGCAGGGGTGCTCGCGGGCCGCCTCCGTCGCCGCCCGGACGGCGTCGTACTGCGCCGACTCGTCGGTCACGATGATCAGGGTCAGCACCATGCCGACGGCCGGGCCGCCCATCAGGTGCCGGGCCTGGGTCAGCGCGTCCTGGATCCGGCGGGTGCTGGTGTTGGTGAGATCGATGTTCAACTTAGAGTCGCCTCCATGCGCGGCCGTCGCGGGCCATCAGCTCGTCGGCGCTGTCGGGGCCGTACCCGCCGGACTTGTACTGGTCGACCGTGCCCTGCGCCGCCCAGTGCTCCTCGATCGGGTCGAGGATCTTCCAGGACAGCTCGACCTCCTCCTGGCGGGGGAACAGCGGCGGGTCGCCGATCAGCACGTCCAGCAGGAGCCGCTCGTACGCCTCGGGGGAGGACTCGGTGAACGACTCGCCGTAGGCGAAGTCCATGTTGACGTCGCGGATCTCCATCGAGGTGCCGGGCACCTTGGAACCGAACCGGACCGTGATGCCCTCGTCCGGCTGGACCCGCATGACCAGCGCGTTCTCGCCCAGCTCCTCGGTGTCGGTCTGCGAGAACGGCAGGTGCGGCGCCTGCTGGAACACCAGCGCCACCTCGGTCACCCGCCGGCTGAGCCGCTTGCCGGTGCGCAGGTAGAACGGCACCCCGGCCCAGCGCCGGTTGTCGATCTCCAGCTTGACCGCGGCGTACGTCTCGGTCCGGGAGCTCTCCGGGATGCCCTCCTCCTCCAGGTAGCCCCTGACGTTCACGCCGCCCTGCCAGCCCGCCGAGTACTGGCCGCGCGCGGTGGCCCGGTCCAGCTCGCCCGGCACCCGCACCGACGACAGGATCTTGGCCTTCTCGGCGCGGACGGCCTCCGCGCTGAACGACGTCGGCTCCTCCATCGCCGTCAGGGCCAGCAGCTGGAGCAGGTGGTTCTGGATGACGTCGCGGGCGGCGCCGATGCCGTCGTAGTAGCCGGCGCGGCCGCCGATGCCGATGTCCTCGGCCATCGTGATCTGCACGTGGTCGACGTACGACCGGTTCCAGATCGGCTCGAACATCGTGTTGGCGAACCGCAGCGCCAGGATGTTCTGCACGGTCTCCTTGCCGAGGTAGTGGTCGATCCGGAAGATCGACTCCTCGGGGAAGACGCGGTGCACGGTGTCGTTCAGGTCCTTGGCGCTCGCCAGGTCGTGGCCGAACGGCTTCTCCACCACCACCCGGCGCCAGGAGCCCTCGCCGTGCTCGGCCAGCCCGCTGCGCTGCAGCTGCTCCACCACCTGCGGGAAGAACTTGGGCGGGATCGACAGGTAGAACGCGTAGTTGCCGCCCGTCCCGCGGCTCTCGTCCAGCTCCTTGACCGCCATCGCGAGCGCGTCGAACGCCCCGGGGTCGTGGAACTCGCCGGGCACGAAGTGCATGCCCTCCGAGAGATGCGTCCAGACGTCCTCGCGGAACGGCGTCCGCGCGTGCTGCTTGACCGACTCGTACGCGATCTGCCGGAAGTCCTGGTGGTCCCAGTCGCGGCGGGCGAAGCCCACCAGCGAGAAGCCCGGCGGCAGCAGCCCGCGGTTGGCCAGGTCGTAGATGGCCGGCAGCAGCTTCTTGCGCGACAGGTCTCCGGTCACCCCGAAAAGCACCAGCACGCACGGGCCCGCCACCCTCGGAAGCCGCTTGTCCCGGGGATCCCGGAGCGGATTGGGTGTCTTGGTCACGTGACGGCCCCCTCTTCTAGCACCATGCCGTGGAGCCTTCCTGCCCACGCTGGCGTCCCTATGCAAGTCGTCCCTATGCGACAAGTCATACGTATGTGATGTGTCATCCGGCCGCCTCGCGGGGGTGCCGGGCCGGGAACCCGTGCCGGCGAGCCCACCACCTCACCGCCCTCCCCGGGCGGACTCCAGCAGCCGGGCCAGACCCGCCCATCGATCCCGCAGGTGCAGCCGGACCACCGGCCGGCCGCCGCGCGCCGCGGCGCGGGCCTCGCCGAGGGCGCGCGCCACCTGCAGCGGGCCGAGCCGCTGGTGCCGGCCCGGAACCGGTACGTCGTGGACGACGTTCCCGGTCACCACCAGGTATACGCCCTTCTCCCGGTGATCATTCCCGATCGCCGGGTAACGGTGGCCCCAGCTGATCGTCACGGGCCGGGCGCAGCGCGCGGCCAGCACCGCGGCCAGCCGCCTGACCTGCGCGCCCTGCCCGCGCTCGGGGTCGGGGTCCAGATGGGCGACGATCGCCAGGTGCCCGTCCGAGGCGGCCCGCCGGACCACCGCGTCCAGCAGCCCGGCCAGGTCCGCCGCCGCGGCGAACGCCGGGTCGGCGGTGTGCACCTCCACGGCCTGCCCGGGATCCCCCTCGGCGAACATCACCGGGTCCGGCGCGGCCTCGGCGGGGTCGCGCTCGGGCGCCCGCAGCGGGTCGATGTCCAGCAGGTGCGCGGCCACGGCGGCGGCGTACTCCCACAGGACGAGCTGCGCGGCCAGCGGACCGGACACGGTCGCGTCGTCCTGCCGCGGCCGCCCCTCCAGCGTCACCAGGAACAGGTCGTCGTCGGGGACCACCGGCAGCCCGCCGTGCTGCACCACCGGCAGCAGCCGACCGCCGGTCGCCTCCGCCAGCAGCGGCGCGATCCAGTCGGCCGTACCGGGCGCGGCCGAGTCCGCGGACCCGGCGAGGTCCGCCGGATAGCCGCCGAGCACCATCGTCTCCCGGCCCGAGCGGACCGCGCCGCCCAGGATGGCGCCCAGCACCAGGCCGGGGTTGTTCTCCGGGCGGGTCAGCGAGGGCAGCACCCGCGCCGCGCCGTCCAGCAGCGCCGCCACGTCGGCGCCCGCCAGCCCGGCCGGGACCAGCGCGTACGGCGACAGCGCGCCGAACGCGGTCGGCTCGGGCGCCTCGATCAGCGGGTGCCCGGCGTCGGCGGCCTTCTTGGCCGGCACGCCGCCCGGGGCGGTCACCACGACGAACCGCCGCGCGATCTCCTCCGGGGCGAGGTCCAGATCCTGGAACAGCTGGACGAAGACCCGCCGCAGCGTGTCGGTGGCCTGGTCGTTGCCCGCCACGACGACCAGCGTCCGGCGCAGCCGCTCCCGGTCGCCGGCCACCCGCAGCAGCGGGCCCGGCTCGAGGCCGTCCAGCACGGTCAGCGACATGCCGCCCGGCCCGCGCGGCGGCCCGGCTGGCCAGGACGCGGTCTCGAACGCCCCCACGGCCGCGGCGGCGCCCGGCGGGACCTCGATCCCGTCCGCGCCGGTGCCGTCCGCGCCGGTCCCATCTGTGCCGGTCCCGTCCGCGTCGATCCCGTCCGCGCCGACCTCATCCGTGCCGGTGCCGTCCGCGCCGCCCTCGCCGCCGCCCGCGTCCGCGTCCCCGTCCTCGGAAGGCGCGGCCCGCCCGGCCGCCGCCTCGGCCTCCGCCTCCGCGTGCAGCGCGGCGAAATGCCGGAAGACCAGCTCGGCGGCGCGGGCCGGGGCGCCGCGGCCCAGCAGCGCCACCTCGGTCAGCCCGTCGGCCTCCGCCGCGGCGCGCAGCTCGGCGATCCGGTCCAGCAGCGCCCGGGACGGGCCCGGCTGGCCGGGCCAGCACAGCTGCCGGCCGTCCTGCCCGGCCCGCGCGGCCGACGGGAACAGCGCCGGATCCTCCGACGCCAGCCGGACCGGGATCTGGTCGATCCACAGCCGGCCCAGCATGCGCTCGGCGGCCTCACGGATCGGGCCGCGGGCCGTGATGGACGCCTTTCCGGAGACGACCGCCGTGTAGGTCGTCACGCCCGCGCCGCCGTCCGTACCGCCTCGGTGAGCCGGCCCGCGCCCGCCACCGGGTCGCGCAGGTGCAGCCGGACGACCGGCAGGCCGCGCCGGCGCAGCGCGCGGACCTCGGCCATCGCCCGCGCCAGCCGCACCTGGCCCAGCGTGTACGGGCGGCCCGGCACCGGCAGGTCGGCGAACGCGTCGCCCGCCGGCGGCTCCCCGGTGACGATCAGGAACGCGCCGCTGCCCGGCCCGTCCTTGTGCACCGCTCCGGTGGCGTGCAGATGCCCCGGGCCCGGCCCGTACGACACCGGGCGGCCGCGGCGGCGGGCCAGCGCGGGCGCCAGGTAGCGGCCGGAGAAGTCGCCCGACAGGTACGTCACGATCGACAGGTAGCCGTCGTCGGGGACCGAGCCCAGCAGCACGTCCAGCGCCCCGGGCACGTCCCGGCCGCCCATTCCGGCGCCGGACGGCCACCCCAGGTCGGTGTGCACCTCGATGTCGCCGTCGACCAGGACGGGCGGATCGCCGGGCAGCGGACCGCCGGCGGCCGTCCGCAGCAGCGTCGCGGCGTCGTCCTCGGCCTCCTGCACCACCGTGCTCCCCGGCTCGAACGGGTTGACGCCCAGCAGCCAGCCGGTCACCGCGGCCGCGTACTCCCAGAGCAGGAACTGCGCGCCCAGCGGCGCCCACAGCGAGGTGTCGGCCTCGTTCTGCGCGTCCCGCGGGTTGATCGCGATCTCGTGCGCGTCGCCGAGCCCGGACTCGGGCATCCCCGGCGGATCGAACACCAGCACGCCGCGGCCGCGCTTGCCCGTGCCGACCGACAGCAGGTGCGAGATCCACGCCGGCAGCGCGCCGGACCCGCCCGGCTCGCGCAGCACCAGCTTGTCGCGGGCGACGCCGCCCTCGCCCTGCTGCGCGCAGCCGCCGAGGATCGCCCCCAGCAGCAGCCCGGGGTTGTCGTCGTCCTTGCCCAGCGACGGCGCCAGCGTCGCCGCCTCCTCCAGCAGCCCGAGCGCGTCGGCGCCCGCCAGCACCGAGGGCACCAGCCCGTACGCCGACAGCGCGCTGTAGTGGCCGGGCAGGTACGGGTCGGTGAGGCCGATCCGGAACCCGCTCTGCCGCGCGAAGTCGTGCAGCGGGCTGCCGTGGTCGGTGATGACCAGGAACCGCCCGGAGATCTCCCGCTCGGACAGCCCGTGCCGGCGGAACGCGTCGGAGAAGATCCGCCGGTACGCGTCGCCCTCCAGCGACACGCCGGACTTGCTGGACAGCACCACCAGCGTGCGGTCGAGCCGGTGCAGCGCCCGGCCCAGCGCGGCGGTGTCGCCGCCGTCGAGGACGGTCAGCTCACCGGCCGCGGACCCGGCCGGCTGCGCCGCCATGATCGCCTCGGCGGCCATGCTCTCCGCGCCCAGCCCGATCAGCACGATGTGGTCGAGGCCGGAGTAGCGGACCTCCCCGATCAGCCCCTCGATCTGGTCGAGCAGGCCGCGGGAGGCGTAGGGCAGGTCGAGCCAGCCCAGCCGGCTGTGGTCGACCGTCCGCCGCCCCCACAGCCGCGGGTCCTTGGCGGCCAGCGCGCCCGGCACGCCGCAGCTCACCAGGTAGTCGCGCGCCTGCAGCGCCGAGTCGAGCACGTCGCCGCGCGTCAGTACGTCGAATCCGGACACCCGTCCCTCCTGGCTTCCTCCCCGGCTCCCTATCGTTCCAGGATTGAACGGGCGTCCGCGACCTTCTCCGCGATCTTCTGGTTCCGCAACGTGAGATACCGCGCGCCGATTCCGCCCCGCCGCGCGCCGTTCACGGGACGTCTCAGGAGGTGAGCGCCTTGGTCAGCTGGGCGAGGCCGTCGACGCGGTCGCGCAGATGCAGCCGCACGACCGGGCGGCCGATCGAGCGCAGCGTCCGCATGTCGCCGTACGCCTGCGCGCGCTGCAGCTCGCCGAGCGTGTACGGCCGGCCCGGCACCGGGAGATCGCCGGCGACCTCGCCGGTGATCTGCAGGAACACCCCGCCGCGCGGGCCGCCCTTGTGGAACTGGCCGGCGGCGTGCAGGCAGCGCGGCGCCCACCCGAACGTGACCGGGACCGGATTCTTGCGGACCGCGGCGCCCCGGTCGGCCAGCAGCGAACGCATCCCCGCCGCGTCCGGGTCGCCCCAGCGGTCCAGGAACGCCGTCACCGCCAGGTAGCCGCGGTCGGGGACCGCGCCCAGCAGCGCCTCCAGCGCCCCCGCCAGGTCCCGGGCGCCCTTCAGCAGCCCGCCCGGGTCGTGCACCTCCACGGCGTCCGACACCAGCGCCGGCGGCCGGTTGACCACCGTCGGCCCCGCGCCGTCCTCCGACCGCAGCAGCCCGGCGGTGTCGTCCCGCGAGGCCCGCACGTCCGGCTCGTCGAACGGGTTGACGCCGATGACCCGGCCCGCCACGGCGACCGCGTACTCCCACAGCAGGAACTGCGCGCCCAGCGGCCCCGCGACGACCAGCCCGGCCTCCCGGCCCGGCCCCGGCGCGTCGGCCCGGCTGCCCAGCAGCACCCGGCAGTGGCCGGGGGCCGCGGTGAAGCCCGGCGCGTCCACGCTCTCGACCACGACCGGCAGCAGGCCCTTGCCGCCCTTGCCGGTCGACTCGGCGACCAGGTGCTCGGCCCAGCCGGCGAAGCCCGCCAGCCCCGAGCTGTGATCGGCGATCACCAGCTTGTCGCGGCCGGCCAGCGCCGCGGCGCCCAGCGCGGCGCCCAGCGCGAGCGCGGGATTGTCGTAGGGCTGGCGGAGCGCCGGCGCCAGCGCCGCCGCCTCCTCCAGCAGCCGCGCCACGTCCGCGCCCGCCAGCGCGCTCGGCACCAGGCCGGGCGCGCCCAGCGCGGCGTACCGGCCGCCGGTGTCGGCGTCGGCGAGCACCAGCCGGTACCCGGCGTCGCGCGCGAGCGCCTCCAGCGGCGACCCCGGCGCGGTGACGGCGATGAACCGGCCGGCCAGCTCGGCGCCGGTGATCCCGGCCCGGCGGAACGCCTCCTCGAAGATCCGGCGGTGCGCGTCGGTCTCGATCGAGGTCCCGCTCAGGCTGGACACCACGACGAGCGTGCGGGCCAGCCGCTCGTCCTCCAGCGCCGCCCTGGCCTGGTGCGGGTCGGAGCCGTCCAGGACGGTCAGCTCCACCCCCGCGGTACGGGTGACCGCCTCGGCGGCGAGCGCGGACCCGCCCGCGCCGGCCAGCACGACCCGGTCGAGCCCCGCGCCGCGCGCCTCGCCCGCCAGCTCGGCCAGCCGGCCGGGCAGCGGGCGCGAGCGCGCGGGCAGGTCGAGCCAGCCCAGCCGGCGGGCGGCGGTCGCGGCGGCGTCCGGCC
>NZ_JBEZWH010000061.1:0-47868 GCF_040703975.1 Spirillospora sp. NPDC029432 | reverse complement strand
GGGCCAGGCCCCGCCGGGGGCGCCGGGCCCGGCTCGAACAGCCCCGACCGCCAGGGCCGGGGCGGGCCGCCGGTGTCCGCGCACACCTCGGCCAGCACCCCGGCGACCTGCTCGGCCATCTCCGCCGCCGACCCGAACCGCTCGGCCGGGTCGGGGTGGGCTGCGCGGCGCAGCAGCCGGTCGTACGACCCGTACCGGGACAGCAGCGGGACGTCGGCGCGGTCGGGCAGCGACTCCCGGTACTCGCCGGTGTAGCCGGTGAACTCGAAGCTCAGCACGGCCATGGTCCGCGCCACCGTGTACAGGTCGGAGCCGATCGACGGGCCGCGCTCGGCGATCTCCGGCGCCTGGTAGCCGACCGTGCCGTACACCGGCCCGCCGGGGTCGCCGATCCGGCGGACGCTCCCGAGGTCGATCAGCTTGAGCTGGTCGCCGGAGTGGATGGCGTTGTCGGGCTTGAAGTCGCAGTAGAGGAGGCCGAGGCCGTGCAGGTGGCCGAGCGCGCGCAGCGCCTCCAGCGCGTACGCGAGCACGTGCGCGAGCGGCGGTGATCCCCCCGCCCGGCGCCGCTCCAGGGCGATGTCCTTGAGCGAGCGGCCGCCGACGTACTCCATGACGATGTAGCCCTCGCCGAAGTGCCGGACGAAATTGTGGATGCGGACGATGTTGGGATGCTCGACCGCGGCCAGGAAGCGGCGTTCGGCCGCGGCCGCGGCGCGCAGGTCCGGGTCGTCCGAGCCGATCATGCTCTTGAGCGCGACCCGGCGGCCGGACACGCCGCGGTCGCGGGCCAGGTGGACCCAGCCGGTGCCGCCGTGCGCCAGGCAGCCGAGCACCTCGTACTGCGCGGCGACGACGTCGCCGGGCGCCAGGGCGGGCACGAAGGAGAAGCGGGTCCCGCACTTGGGGCAGAAGCCGCGGGTACGGCCGGGCGCGCCGTCGCGGCCGCGCCCGACGGGGGCGTCGCAGCCGGCGCAGAAGCGCCGGTGCTCGGGCACCTCGGGGTCGGTGAGCACGGCCTCGGCCGGGTCGCGGTCCGGGACCGGCGGCACGTGGACGAGCCCGGCGCCGAGCGTCCCGCGCAGCGCGGTACCGGAGGCCGCGACCGGCGGAGAAGTCAGGGAGGGAGGGACGGGTGTGGACGCCGGTGCGGGCCGCGCGGCCTCGGCGGGCTCGGGCGGGAGGCCGCACACGTCGCAGTAGCCGTCTTGGATCCGGCCCGTGCAGGAGGTACGCGGGCACTTCAGGGCAGCGTTCATCGTCGTCCCGGGTCGTCGGCCGTGGTGGGAGGGGGTGGAGCCGTCAGGCCACGGACCGATCAGGGAAGTCGAACACCCAAGGAGACACCCAGGGAGAGGAAAGGGGGGAGGGGGCCGGGTGCGGCGTCATGCGCGTCTCCTGTCGGCGGGCTCGCTCGCGACGACGCCGACCAGACTTCCCGGCACACCTACCGGCAGGTTACCCCGGACTTACCGGCAATCACCTTCGAGGACAGAGATGTCCGGAAGCGGACTATCCGGTGGCGCCGCGCGACTCCACCGGCGTGCGGCCGCGCGCGACCACCCACACCATCGTCGCCAGCGCCGCGACCTGCAGCGGCCAGCCCATCGCGATCTTGGCGGCGCCCAGCAGCCCGCTCTGGTCGCCGTCGGCCAGGTAGATCGGGTACTGGACGACCACCCGCAGCACGCAGGGGGCCAGCAGGATCCAGGTCAGCTTGGAGCACAGCCGCACGACCGCCGGGTCGGAACGCCACGCGGTGGGGTCGGAGGTGGTGACCGACCCGATGATGAAGCCGACGACCGGCCACCGGGCGAGGATCGACACCAGCATCGCCAGGCCGTACCCGGCGTTGAGCAGGATGCCGGGCATGAAGGCGTCCTCGGCCTTGCCCGAGCGCAGCGCGAAGAACGCCGCGATCGCGATGCCGATCAGGCTGTTGAGCACGAACTGCGGGTTGGACCGCTGCGCCAGCCGGACCAGCACCAGCAGCACCGCGACGCCCACGCCCAGGATGACGGCCGTCTTCACTTCCTTGGTGAGGACGTAGGTGAGCGTGAACCCGATCGTCGGCACGGCGGCCTCGATCATGCCGCGGACGCCGCCCAGCGCCTTGGACAGCTGCTCCCGCACCGCCGCCTCGACGGTGTCGTGCGCGTTGCCGTCGCCTGCGGCCTCCTCGGACGCGCCCGGCGTACCGGACGTGCCCGACTTCAGGGTGTTCTCGGCGTCGGCCAGTTCCTGGGCGAGGACCTCGGCGGGCGAGTCGTCGCGGGCCGAGGTCCCGGCGCCGCCGTCCGCCTGACGCATGGCGTCGTCCTCCATGCGCGGCCGGTCCGCGGTCCCGTCGGGCCCGGTCACGCGCTGCCACGCAGCTCGTAGCGGGGATTGAACATGACCTTGCGGCCGTCCTGGAGGCTCACCAGCCCCTCGGCGCGCAGCCGGCGGCCCGGGTCAATGCCGGCGATCTTGCGCCGGCCCAGCCAGACCAGGTTGATCACATCGGTGCCGTCGTACAGCTCGGCCTCCAGGGCCGGCGCACCGCCACGGGGTCGCAGGGTCACGGTCCGTAGCGTACCCGCGACGCAGGCCCGCTTGCGCGTGGCGCACGCGGTGATGGGCGTGGCCCCCTCCTCACCGGAGGTCTTCTGCAGTTCCTCGGCCTCCAGCTCGGTCCTGCTCGACGCCATGCGCCGCAGGAAGCGGCGCAGCCCGCCGCGGCCGCGCTCGGGCGGCGCCGGGCCGTCGGAACCCGGCGTCGTCCTAGCCGGAACGTCACTGGCCGGAACGTCGTCCATGCACGAAACCCTACGGCATACCACCCCCAAACGAACCTCGCCCCAGCGGACGAATCACCAGTTGAACGGATGACTCCCCCGATACCGGAACTCCCGCCCGGCGGCGGGCCCGGGCCGTTCGGCGCAAGCGCCCGCGGGTTTCGGCGAGACGGCCACCCGGCGGCCTCCGGGGCACTAGTTTGGCCAGCGATCGTCACTCTCGGTAACGAAATCCCTGCATAGGGGTCGCACGCGGCACAACGGGGGCGGAATGCTGCGACATGGGTACAGGCCGGTCACGGTCCTGGCCGTCCTGGCCACGGGCTGCGCGGGGTGCACCGGCGGCGGGGACGGAACGGCGCGGCCCGCGGTCTCGCCCGCCGGGGCCGTCCCGGCACCGGCGCCCGCGATCGCGATCGAGCCCGGCGACGGCAGCCGGGACGTGCGGCCCGACCGGCCCGTGGTGGTCTCGGCCGTGCGCGGCACGCTCGACCGGGTGATCGTGCGCGGCGGCGGGTCCACCGCCGGCGGGCGGCTGTCGGCCGACCGGCGCAGCTGGCGCACCCGGTGGCCGCTGCGGCCCGCCACGTCCTACACCGTCACGGCCACCGGCACCGGCGCCGAGGGCGAGCGCACCGCGCTGAGCGGCCGGTTCAGCACGCTGCGCCCCGCCGGGACGTTCCGGATCGCCGACGTGACGCCGCGGTCCGGCGAGACGGTCGGCGCCGGCATGCCGCTGATCGTCACGTTCGACCGGCCGATCACCCGGCGCCGCGCCGTCGAGCGCGCGCTGAGCGTGCGCATGTCCCGCCCGGTGCCCGCCGCCTGGCGCTGGACGGGCCCGCGGCAGGTGGTCCTGCGCCCGCGGCACTACTGGCCGGCGGGCCAGCGGGTCACGCTCCAGGCCCGCACCACCGGGGTACGCGCCGCCCGCGGCGTGTACGGGACGGCGGGACACGTCGCCACGTTCACCGTGGGCCCCCGCCGGATCAGCACGGTCGACGTGCGGCGGCACCGCATGACCGTCCGGGAGAACGGCCGGGTCGTCCGGTCGGCCGGGATCAGCGCCGGCAAGGGCGGCAAGCGCGCCTACACGACCACCAGCGGCGTCCACCTGGCCATGGGCAAGTACGACCCGGTCACGATGACGTCGGCGTGGATGGGCGTCACCGACCCGAAGGACCCCCGCTACTACAAGAAGCGGGTGCGGCACGCGGTGCAGATCTCGTCCTCGGGCGAGTACGTGCACGCGGCCCCGTGGTCGGTGAAGGACCAGGGCAGGCGGAACGTCAGCCACGGGTGCGTCAACGCCCCGCCGGAGTTCGCGCGGTGGTTCCACGCCCGCTCGCTGCGCGGCGACGTCATCACGGTGACCGGCACCGACCGGCCGCTCGAATGGGACAACGGCTGGGGCCACTGGCAGATCCCGTGGCGGCGGTGGGTCGCCGGGAGCGCGTTCGGCAGGCCGGTCCCCCACCAGGACCGGTGACGGCGGCTCAGGCCGGGATGGGCACGGCCGTCCCGGAGACGTGCACGCGCGGGTCGCCCGCGCGCAGCTCCACGTGCAGCGTCGCCGCGCGGCCCAGATCCTCGCCCTGGCGGAGGGTGACGCGGGCGGCGGCCGGGATCGCTCCAAGGCACCGGAGGTACGCGCCGAACGCCGCCGCCGCGGTCCCGGACGCCGGATCCTCCAGCACGCCGCGGGGCGGCGAGACCGAGCGGACGTCGAAGGCGTCCGGCGCCGCCCGCCACACCAGCTGCACGCCCGTCAGGTCGCGCGGGACCATGTACGCCGCGAGCCGGTCGAAGTCGTAGTCCAGCCGGGACAGCCGCTCCCGCTCCGCGGCGGCCAGGATCAGGTGCCGGGCGCCGGCGTAGCCGACGAAGGGCGGCAGCTCCGGGTCCAGGTCGGCCGGGCTCCAGCCGAGCGCGCGCAGGGCCTCGGCCAGGTAGCTGGGGCTGATCTCCTGCACGTACGGCTCGACGCTGGTGAACGTGGCGCGCGGCAGCCCGTCCGGCCCGGCCGCGGCCGTCACCGGCACCCGCCCGACCTGGGTCGCGAACTCCAGCGGCCGCCCCCGCGCGCCGCGCTCGGCCAGCGCCGCGGCGGCGGCCAGGGTGGCGCGGCCGCAGAACGGCACCTCGCCCTTGGGGCTGAAGTAGCGCACGGCGTGCGTGCGCCCGGGATCGCCGACCCAGCGCGGCGGCCGGGTCAGGAACGCGGTCTCGGAGTACCCCAGCTCGGCGGCTATGGCCAGCATGGCCCGGTCGTCCAGTCCGGCCGCGTCCAGCACGACCCCGGCCGGGCCGCCCCCGCCGGGGTCCGCCGCGAACGCGGAATAGCGGAGGACGACGCGCCCGAGAGCGGGGAGGGGGGTCGTCATCGTCATGGGGGCGCCCCGATGTTGGATAATTTCCTATGTGACCGATTAGCAGAGAATTTCAGCCGCCTGTCAACCCCGGTCACGGAGACCTGGCACCCGGGTACGGGCCACATCGAGGAAGTAGCCCACCTCCGGCACCCTCAGCAGCCGCGCGCACCACACGTACAGCAGCCCGCCGCCCAGCCCGCCCGCGGCCATCGCCGCCAGCCCCGGGATCCGGTCGCCCGGCAGCAGCCCGAACGCCCACACGCACCCGGCCCCGAACAGCCCGCCCGGGACCGCCGCCAGGAACAGCAGCCCCAGCGTGCGGAAGATCCGCCGCCCGTCCATGCCGCCGAGCCTGCGCCGCAGCACGCCCGTCGCGCCGACCGCGCCCACCAGGTAGAACAGCCCGTACGCCACCGGCAGGCCCAGCACCACGTACCGGGCCGGCAGCAGCGCCCCCATCGCGATCGCCGTGCCCGCCTGCACGATCCCCGCCGGAACGGCCAGCAGCCCCGGCGTCCGCGTGTCGCCCAGCGCGTAGAACACCCGCATCTGCAGCTGGAACAGCGTGAACGGGACGACCATCACCGCGAACACCATCAGCACCAGGCCGATCCGCCGCGCGTCGTCCGGCGTGGTGCTCCCGTACGCGAACAGCAGCACCGCCCCCGGGACGGCGAACACCAGCATCGCCACCGACAGCGGCACCAGCAGCGCCGACGCCAGCCGCAGCCCCCGCGAGAAGTCGGCGCGCAGCAGGTCGCGGCGGCCGTCGGCGACATGCGCGCTCATCCGCGGCAGCAGCGCGGTGATCACCGACACCGCGATGATCGCGTACGGCAGCTGGAACACCACCTCGGCGAACTTGTACGCCGCCAGCCCCGCCCCCGGCTCCCCTTCGGCCACGGCGTCGCGGCCCGCCCGGTTGGCCACGTTCGCGGTCACCAGCAGCCCCGCCTGCGCCACCACGATGTACACGAACATCCACAGCGCCGCCAGCGCCGCCTCGCCGAACCCCGAGCCGCGCAGGTCCAGCCGGGGCCGCCAGCGGAACCCGGCCCGCCACAGCGACCAGGCCAGCAGCAGGCTCTGCACGGCCGTCCCGGCCGCCGACCCGATCCCCAGCACCGCCAGCTGCCCGTCGGTGACGGTGTCCACGCCCCGGCCCGGACCCGCGACCCAGATGAACGCCACCCCGGCGCCGCAGGTGATGAGGTTGTTGACCACCGGCGCCCACATCGGCGCGCCGAACACCTGCCGGGCGTTCAGCAGCGTCCCCGCCACCCCGCTCACCCCGATGAACAGGATCTGCGTCAGCAGCAGCCGGGTCAGCAGCACCGCGATCTCGCGCTGCCGGTCCTCGAACCCCCGCGCGTACAGCGAGACCAGCGGGTCGGCGGCCAGCACCGCGATCACCGTCAGCACCAGCAGGCCCGCGACGACGGCGGTGAACAGCCGCTGCTCGGTCGCCGCTCCCCCGTCCGCGTCCAGCCTGCGGCGCTTGACCAGGAACGGCACGAACACGCTCGACAGCAGCCCGCCCAGCAGCAGCGCGTACACCGTGAACGGGATCATGTCGGCGGTCTGGTACGCATCGCCCAGCAGCCCGACGCCGAGCGCGGCGCTCACCACCGTCGTGCGCAGGAAGCCGGTCGCGCGGGAGAACACCGTCCCGATCGCCATCACCGCGCTGGAGCGCGCCAGCCCCGGCGGCGCCGCCTGCGCGGCACCGCCGATCTCGTCGCGGTCCCAGCCCGGCCGGCCCGCCGTGCCCGGGTCGCCGACGTCGCTGGGATCGCGGTACGGGACCAGGCCCGGCTCCGGCGCGGTCGGCGGCTCGAACCGCTCGGCGGCGTCGAACACCTCCGGCATGACCCGGCCGCGCGCCGGTCCCCGGTCCCAGTTCACCCGATCAGCCACACGAGGACCCTAGACCCAGGCCGCGCGCGAACGCGGGAACGGGACGGCCGCACCATGGCGGCCGCCCCGTTCCGCAGGACGTGCTCTCCGGCCCGCGACGCGGCTCCCTCACACGGCGACGGCCTCGACGGCCGGGACCCGCACCGCGCGCCGCGCCGCGCCCAGCGCCGTCGCCATCGTCAGCGCCGCGGCCACCGCCGCGACCCCGGCCATCGTCAGCGGGCCCAGGTCCGGCAGCGCCGTGCCCGCCCGCGCGATCCCGAACGGGACCACCGTGAACGCCGCCGCGAACGCCCCGCACACCAGCCCGATCACGGTCAGCAGCACGCTTTCCAGCGCCACCGCGCCGAGCACCTGCCCGGGCGTGGCACCGGCCAGCCGCGCCTGCCCGAACTCCCGGCGCCGGTGCGCGGTCGCCGCCAGCAGCGTGTTCACCAGCATCACCGCGGTGAAGACGAGGATCATCCCGATGACCACGAAGTTCAGCGTGGCGATGTTCTTCTGCTCGACCGTGCTGAGCAGCCCCGCGGCGCGGATGGCGTCGCGTTCGATCTCCTGGAGGTAGATCGTGCCGGCCGCGATACCGCTGAACAGGATGATCGGCATCACCACCGCGGCCATCTGCCCGGTCCGCCGGCGCAGCGTGCTCACCGCCAGGTCCCCGGCCACGCCCAGCAGCCGCAGCGGGCCGGCCAGCGCGCCGGCGATCCGCCGGATCAGCCACGGGGCCAGCAGCGCCAGCCCCAGCGCGGCGCAGATGTCGGCCTGCCCGGCGGTGGCCATGGCCGCGTCGCCCTCGTTCCGCAGCACGGTCGAGGTGATGACCGCGAGGTCCAGCCCCAGCAGCAGGAACACGATCCCGCCCGCGGTCCGCTTCCAGCCGAGCCGCGTCTCGCCGATCGCCGCGTCCGCCAGGGACTCCGCCACCCGCGCCCGCGCCGTCCGGCGCACCGCCAGCATCGCGGCGGCGACCGCCGACACCAGCGTGACGCCCAGGCCCATCGCCGGCGCGACCGGCCCGAACGCGTACCCGATGCTCTCGGGCACCTGGCCGGTGTCGTGCAGCATCGCCAGCAGCGCCCGCCCGCCCAGCAGCCCCGGAACGATCCCCAGCGCCCACGCCGCCACCGCCAGCACGGCCGCCTCGCCCACCACCATCCGGCCGAGCTGCGCCGGGGTCGCGCCGATGCTCTTCAGCAGCGCCATCTCCTCGGCGCGCTGCCGCACCGACAGCGCCAGCGTGGAGGAGACCGCCAGGACCACCAGGACCAGGCCCCAGCTCCCCACCACCGCCGCCATGATCGTCAACGTCTCGGCGGCGGCGCCCGAGGCGTTCCCCCGGATCGAGGTGTCCAGCATCGAGGCGAACGCCATCACGATCGCCGCGCCGAGGAACAGCGCCGTGAAACTGGCGGCGAACCCGCCGGCCCGCTTCCGCAGCGAGCGCAGAGCCAGAGCGAACATCGTCACACCCCCGCCAGCGCGCGCTGCCGCTCGACCTCGTCGGCCAGGTGCGTCATCCGCTCCGCCACCGCCTCGGCGGTCGGCGCGGTCAGCGACCCCACCAGCCGGCCGTCGGCCAGGAACAGCACGCCGTCGGCGTACGAGGCGGCGACCGGGTCGTGCGTCACCATCACCACGGTCCGCCCGTACATCCGCACCGCCTCCTGGAGCAGCCCGAGCACCTCGCGCGCGCTCCGGGTGTCCAGCGCGCCGGTCGGCTCGTCCCCGAACAGCACCTCCGGCTCGGTCACCAGCGCGCGGGCGATCGCGACGCGCTGCTGCTGGCCGCCCGACAGCTCCGCGGGCAGGTGGCCGAGCCGGTCGCCCAGCCCCACCCGCCCGAGGATCTCCGCGGCCCGCCGCTTGTCGGCCTTCCGGCCGGCCAGCTTGAGCGGCAGCGTCACGTTCTGCAGGACCGTCAGCGCCGGCAGCAGGTTGAACTGCTGGAACACGAACCCGATCCGCTTGCGCCGGAACTTCGTCAGCGCCGCCTCGCCGCCGCCCGCGGCCAGCTCGGCGCCGGCCACGAACACCCGGCCCCCGGTCGGCCGGTCCAGCCCCGCCGCGCACTGGAGCAGCGTGCTCTTGCCCGAACCGGACGGCCCCATCACCGCGGTGAACGAGCCCGCCGGCAGCGACAGCGACACGCCGTCCAGCGCCGTCACCCGGTTGCCCTCCGCGCCGTAGACCTTCCGCACGTCCTCCAGCCGGAGCGCCTCACTACCCACCATCGCCCTGCCTCCCATCGAGACCGCCCTTCCTGCGTCCGATAGAGACGCTATGGACGGCCCGAGGCCCGGAACATGGGCCTGCACCGCCGAACGGGGTAGGCAAAACCCCACCATCGGACCGCGCCGCACGGCACGGCACTGCTGCCCCCTGCGTTGATCTCGCACGGTGACGAGGCGTTAAGGTCGGTCACCGTGCAGGCCACCATCGCGATCGCGGTCTTCGTCATCGCCTACGTTCTGATCGCCACGGAGAAGATCGACCGCACCAAGGTCGCGCTCGGCGGCGCGGCGCTGATGCTCCTGCTGCACATCACCGACGCGCACGCGGCGTTCTTCTCCGAGCGGAGCGGCGTCGACTGGAACGTCATCTTCCTGCTGCTCGGCATGATGGTGATCGTCTCGGTGCTGCGGCAGACCGGGGTCTTCGAGTACGTGGCGATCTGGGCGGCGAAACGGGCCCGCGGCCGGCCGTACCGGCTCATGGTCATGCTGGTGCTCATCACCGCGGCCGCGTCGGCGCTGCTGGACAACGTCACGACCGTGCTGCTGATCGCGCCGGTCACGTTCCTGGTGTGCGAGCGGCTCGCGCTGAACGTCGTCCCGTACCTGATCGCCGAGGTGATGGCGTCCAACATCGGCGGCACCGCCACCCTGGTCGGCGATCCGCCCAACATCATCATCGCCAGCCGCGGCGACCTGTCGTTCAACGACTTCCTCGTCCACCTTGCGCCGTTCGTGGTGCTGATGATGGCGGTCTTCTGCCTGCTGTGCCGGGTGCTGTTCCGGAAGGCGTTCCGGTACGACCCGGAGCGCGCGGCCGAGGTGATGTCGCTGGAGGAGCGGGAGGCGATCACCGACCGGCGGCTGCTGGTCCAGGGCCTGGTGGTGCTCGGGATCGTGATCGCCGCGTTCGTGCTGCACCCCGTCCTGCACTACGAGCCGTCGGTGGTCGCGCTGCTCGGCGCCGGGCTGCTGGTGGCCGCGACCAAGGTGACCACCGAGGACGCGCTGCGCGAGGTGGAGTGGCCCACGCTGGTGTTCTTCGCGGGCCTGTTCGTCATGGTCGGCAGCCTGGTCGAGACGGGCGTGATCGAGTCGGTCTCCAAGGCCGCGACCGAGGCCACCGAGGGACGGCTGGCACTGGCGGCGATGACGCTGCTGTGGGGATCGGCGGGGCTGTCGGCGATCGTGGACAACATCCCCTACGTCGCGACGATGAGCCCGATCGTCGAGACGCTCGTCCACGGGCACGGCCCGGACGGCCAGGTGCTCTGGTGGGCGCTGGCCCTGGGCGCCGACCTCGGCGGCAACGCCACGGCGATCGGCGCCAGCGCGAACGTGGTCGTCCTGGGCATCGCCGCCCGGAACGGCACACCGATCAGCTTCTGGACCTTTACGAAGTATGGTCTGATCGTCACTTTCATCAGCATCCTGCTCGCCACGCCGTACCTGTGGTTCCGCTATCTGGCCTGAGATCGGCCAGAATCGGGGGATGGAACCGGTACCGGAGGACTGGACGCGGGCGCTGGCGATCGTGGCGCACCCCGACGACCTGGAGTACGGCGGCTCGACCGCCGTCGCGAAATGGACCTCGCAGGGCAAGACGGTGGTCGAGGTGCTGGCCACCCGCGGCGAGGCCGGCATCGACGGGATGGACCCGGAGGAGGCCGCCCGCGTCCGCAGCGTGGAGCAGGTCGAGGCGGCCCGCGCGGTCGGCGTGGAGACCGTGGAGTTCCTGGACCTGCCCGACGGGATGCTGGAGTACGGGCTGCCGCTGCGCCGCACGCTCGCCGAGGCCATCCGGCGGCACCGCCCCGAGGTCGTGGTCTCGGTGAACTTCCGGGACACCTTCCCCGGCGGGTTCTTCAACATGGCCGACCACCGGGTGCTCGGCCTGGCCGTCGTGGACGCGATCAGGGACGCCGCCAACCGCTGGGTCTTCCGGGACCTGGACATGGAGCCCTGGCAGGGCGTGCGGTTCGCGCTGTTCGGCGGCTCGCCCGAGGCCACGCACTACGTCGACGTGACCGGCCACCTGGACGCCGGCGTCGCCTCCCTCCAGGCGCACAAGGTCTACTTCGCGGGCCTGGGCTCCGACTTCGACCCGCGCGAGTTCCTGACCGGCATGGTCGAGCCCGCCGGCAGGGAGGTCGGCGTCACGCACGCGATGCCGTTCGAGATGGTCCAGTAGAGGCGCCGGCGGCTACCGGCGGGCGCAGGGCCGCTTGCCGCCGTTGGCCTTGCGGCGCTTGCGGGCACGGCGCTTGCGGGTCTTCTTCGACATGCCTGCATTCACCACCCGCGAACCGCGTTCGGCAAGGCCCAATCCGCATTGGAAGGGCGGCGGAGGGCCGCCGGAAGGCGCTCAACGCGGCAGAGCCCGCCGGGACGGCGTCCCGGCGGGCTCTCAGGCCGAACTCTCAGGCCGCTCTCGGCCTGGACGCGCGCTCAGCGCACCTCGGTGATCTCGGGGCCGCGCTCGAAGGGGTCGAAGGTCTCGACGTTCTCCTCCTCGCCGTCCTCGGCGGCCTCGCTGAACTCCTTGGGGATCTGCAGCTCGAGCAGCTCCCGCGGCGGCATCGGCGACTCGCCCCGGACGACGACGACGTTGCGGAACACGTCCTCCAGGACCTGCCACTGCTCCTCGTCCTCGATCGCGGCGCCCTGCACGACCGCCTGGAGGAACCAGCGCGGGCCGTCCACCCCGATGAAGCGGATCACCTGCGGCGCCCAGCCCTGCTCGATGAACTCCGCCGGGATCTGCTCGCGCATCTCCTGCGGCATCTCGGCGAGGACCTCCTCGGTGAGCGCCGCGGGGACCATGGCCAGCAGCTCGGGGCCGAACGGGCCCTCGTGCTCCTGGGTCTGGCCGCCGGCGTCCTCCTGGATGTCGTTCGCGGTGTCCCGCCGGATGTCGTCCCAGATGCCCGACCGCTTCGGCGCGGCGAACGCCTGCAGCTGCATGGCGCTCTCCTCGTACTGCACCAGCACCGCGACGGGCCGGCCGTCCAGCGGGTTGCCCTCGTCGTCCACCTGGGTGGCCTCGAAGTTGACCTGGAAGCCCAGCCCGGGCGCGACCGGCACCTGGAGCGACCCGAAGTCGAGCCGCTGCAGCTCGGGGTGCTCGTCCTCCGAGTCCCAGGGGCCGCCCGCGGCGGGCGCCTCGGCCTTCTCCGGAGCCTCGCCGTCCGCGGCCGGGGCGTCGGCCCCGGTCTCCTCGCCGGCCGTCTGTGGCTCGTTCGCGGGCTCCTTAGCGGGCTCCTCGGCCTGACGGCGACGTCCAAAAGCCACGACTCACGCTCCTTCTTCGCTCAACCCATTATCCGCGAATCCGCCCGTGGAACCGAATCCGGCGGTGCCGCGCGCCGCACCCGGAAGCTCGGAGACCTCGTGGAAGACCGCGTGCTCCACCCGCTGCACCACCAGCTGGGCGATCCGGTCGCCGCGCCGCAGCCGTACGGTGGCGCGGGGGTCGGTGTTCAGCAGGGTCACCTTGATCTCACCCCGGTAACCGGCATCGACCGTACCGGGTGCGTTGACGATGGTCACCCCAAACCTAGCGCCCAAACCCGAGCGCGGGTGAACGAAGGCGGCGTACCCGTCCGGCAGCGCGATCGAGACCCCGGTGGGGACCAGCGCGCGCTCCCCGGGCGGCAGCTCGACGTCCACGGCGGCGAACAGGTCGGCGCCCGCGTCGCCCGCGTGGGCGTACGACGGGAGCGGCAGCTCCGGGTCGAGCCGGCGGATGAGCACGTCGACCTTGTTCGTCACGGATTTCACCTCACGGTAGGGATGCGATGGGCGCGGGCCGACCCGACCCTACCGGGGGACGGGCCCGCCGCCGCCCCGCCCGGCTCCCGGGCGCGTCCCTGCAGGGTACGGCCCGGTTTTCATGATCTACTGGAGGGACGCCGCCCGGCCCGGGAGGGTGACCACTTCCGGCACGCCCATCCCATGTGAGCCCGCAGGCGCGTAGCGTCAATGAAGTCACTAACCGTACTTTTCGT
The DNA here is from genome assembly GCF_040703975.1 of Spirillospora sp. NPDC029432. Classification (NCBI taxonomy): domain Bacteria; kingdom Bacillati; phylum Actinomycetota; class Actinomycetes; order Streptosporangiales; family Thermomonosporaceae; genus Spirillospora; species Spirillospora sp. NPDC029432. The sequence goes on along the minus strand of NZ_JBEZWH010000061.1, from coordinate 34,561 downwards.
ACGGAGGGGTCCGAATTGCTGCGAGACGTCACCCATCGGTCCCTGGACGGCACGCGCGTGCGGCTCCGCGGCCCGTACGAGCTCGGCCGTCCCACCACCTCGGTCGCCCGGATCGCCGACCGCGGCCGGCTGCACGAGATCTCCAGCGGCACCCGGGAGGACGCCCGCGCGTGGGCGGAGGACATCGGGGTCGCACGCTTCCACCAGGAGTACCGGCTCCAGGGCGGGCGGCTGCGGCTGGGCCGCACCGGCGCCCGCGACGCCGAGACCCGGGTCGCCGACCCAGTGCTCGCCGCGGTCTGGGAGGGACGCCGGCACGCGGTGTTCACGCACCTCTACCACGGGGTCCCGGCCGACGCGATCGAGTTCTTCAACACGCTGAAGCTGCGCGAGCACGACGACGGCGTCACCGCCGAGCCGCGCGGCCGCGCCGCCCGTCCCGACCCCGCCGAGCTGGTCAAGGAGATCCCCGAGCTGGGCCTGCTGGAGATCACCCCGCTGACCGCGCGGACCCGCCGGCGGCTGCCGCCCTGGCGCGGCGCCCGCGTCGGCGACGGCGAGCTGTTCCAGGACACCGTCGAGGGGCAGGGCCCGTACTTCCTGCTCGCCACGCGGGCGCTGCTGGTGACCGTGCTGCCGGACGAGGAGCGGGTGCGCGAGGTCCCGGGGCGCCTCGCCGGGCTGGCGGTCGAGGCGGTCCGGTGACCGGCCTGCTGGCGGGCACCGGCGCGGTGGCCGTACCGCTGGTCCTGCTGGTCTCCCTCGCCGGCCATCTGCGCCGCCCCGGCCTCCTGCGCGCCGCCCTGCGCGCCCAGCGCACGCTGCCGCCGCCGCTGGCCGCCCCGGCGGCCGTCCTCGCGGTGGCGGCCGAGGCGCTCCTCGGCCTCGCCGCCCTGGCCGGCCTGCTGCTCGGCCGGGACGCCGTCCTGCGCCCGGCGCTGGGCCTGGCCGCCGCGCTGCTGGCCCTGTACGCCGGGTACGCCCTGCGCGTCGCGCGGACCCGTCCGGCCGCCCCCTGCGGCTGCGCCGGGGACCTGGCCATCCCGATGACGGTCTGGGTCGCCGCGCGCGCCGCCGCCCTCGCCCTCCTCGCCGCCGCCGGCGCCGCCTGGCCCCCGCCGGGCGAGGGCACCGCGGTGACCGTGCTCGCGGGGCTCGCCTTCGGCGTCCTCCTGTGGACGCTCCCGCGGGCCATGAACGAACCGATCGAGGGGAGAACCGCGGGATGAGCTTCCAGACCAGCGCGCTCCTGCTGTCGTGGGCCGCGATCCTGCTGCTGTCCCTGGTCGTCGCCGGGCTCGTCCGGCAGGTGCACGCGCTCGGCCAGGGGGCCGCCGGGGCGCGGCCCCGGGCGCTCGGCCCGCCGCCCGGCTCGCGCGCGCCCGCGTTCGACCGCCTCGGCCCCGGGCTGCTGCTGTTCCTCGACCGCGACTGCGGCGTGTGCGCGGAGGTCCTGGAGGCGGTCGAGGGCCCGGTCACGGCGGTCTTCTCCGGCCCGGCGCCCGACGGCGCCCCCGCGGGGGCGCTGGCCCACGAGGCGGACGGGCTGTTCGCCGACTACCGGGTGCCCGCGACCCCGTTCGCCGTGATCGTGGACGCGGGCGGCCGGGTCCGCGCGGCCGAGCCGGTGGGCTCGCCGGAGGCCCTGCGCGAGCTGACGGACCCCAGGGTGGATCTGGAGGGAACGCGATGATCGAGCTCGACGACGTGCCGCCGCTGCGCGGCCCCCGCCCGGCCGGCGCCGAGCGCGTCCGCCGCCGCCGCACCCCCGAGGAGGCGCCGCGCGCCCGCGTGGCCCGCCGCAGCGTGCTGTCCGGGATCGCCGCCGCCGGGGCCGCCGCCGGCCTGAACGCGCTCGGCGTCTTCCCGCCCGCCCGCAAGGCCATCGCGGCCGGGTACAGCATGCGCGGCTACTACGACATCTACGGGCGCTGCCCCTCGTACGCCGCCAACCACAACTGCTCCCCCGGCTGCGGGCCCAGCCTGGTCTGCTCGGTCTGCTGCCGGACGAGCGGCAAGTACAAGGGCTTCCACAAGTCCGGCGTCTCGGACCCGGGCCGGTACAAGCTGCGGCCCGGCCAGTGCTACGGCAGCGGCTGGGACGGCTGGCTCTGGTCGTACTCCAAGAGCTGCGGCAGCTGCAAGAAGGGCGTCACCTGGCGCTGCCACGACGGCTGGAAGAAGTCCTCGAAGGGCAACTGGTACAAGACCATCTGCCGCAAGGCCACCTCGTGCCGCAACTAGCGGCGGCCGGGCGGCTGCGCCGGGGCCTCACCGAGCCGCTCCTGCCCGTCGCGGCCCTCGCGCTCCTCGCGGTGGCCGCCGGCGCGCTGGACGCGGCCGTCCTGTGCTGGGCCTCGATCGGCGCGCTGGCGGGCTTCTCGCTCTCCGGCTCCGTTTGAACGCGCAACAGCGAGTCGGTGCTGTTCTCGCCAGGTTGGCGGGCCCACGTACGGCAGGGCGAGGTCCTGGCCGTCTTCACCCTCGGGCTCCTGCTCGGGGGCACCCTGAGCGCGGCGGCCGTCTGGCTGCTGTCCGGCCTCACCGCGCCGGTCCCCGCGCCCGCGCGCACGGCGGCGATCCTGGCCGTCGCCGTACTGGGCGCGGCCCGCGAGTTCGGCCTGGCGCCCATCCCGCTGCCGCAGAACGCCCGCCAGATCCCCCAGGAGGTCCTCCAGTTCCGCATGCGCCGGGGCTCCCTCCAGTTCGGCTTCGAGCTGGGAACGGGCGTCCGCACGTACGTCTCCGCGAGCGCCCCGTACGTCCTGGGCCTGGGCCTCCTGCTCAGCCGCCAGCCCCTCCTCCCGACCCTCCTGGCCGGCGCCGCCTTCGGCCTCGGCCGAGCCCTCAGCGCCGCCCTCACCTACGCCGCCAAGGACCCCCACCGCGACACCGCCGTCGCGCTCCGCCTCCCCTGGATCACCAGGACCGCCGCCCTGACGACTCCCCTCGCCCTGGCCCTCCTTTTCACCCTCTAGTGGTAGCAGCCTTGGTAGGATGAGAAGCATGAGCGAACCTACCGGCAAGTATTCGATCACCATGCCACGAGATATCGCCGAAGCGGCGCGGGAGCGAAGCGGCCCCTCCGGGTTCTCGGCCTACGTGAGTGCGGCGGTCGCACGTCAACTCGAACGAGACAAGCTCGACGAACTCATCGCAGCCGGGGAAGCCGAGAACGGCCCTGTCGACCCGGCCGCCGTCGAGGAGAAGCGAGCGGTGTTCACCCGAGCGCGAGCCGGGCAGAATGCGCAGCCCCGGCAGGACAGGCGGATTGCGTGAGCCTGGCGCCGGCCACGTCCAACGGCACGCTCGTCCTCGACAGCGAAGGATTGGCCAAGGCGGTTCTGCGTGACACCACCGTGAACGAATGGCTGGCAACGGCACGCGAAGAAAACGCACGAGTCGTCACCAGCGCCGCCACTCTGATCGAAGTGGTTCACCCACGAATCAAGATGACAGCCCTGGAGTGGACGCTCTCTCGGGTGAACATCGCCCCGGTCACTGAGTCGATCTCCCGCGATGCCATACGACTACTCCATCAAGCCGGACTCCACGGGCGTAAGTGCGCCATCGATGCCATGGTGGCCGCCACCGCGCACGCAGCACCCCCACCGGTCGTGGTCTTGACCTCCGACCCAGGCGATCTCACGAGGCTGTGCTCAGAACACATCGCCGTGGTGAAGGTTTAAGCCCTCGCCGGTTGCCGCCGACTTGGCCGGGCACCAGAATCCGCTGCTCGCGCACACGTTGCTGGTGGCGTGGTGGTCGTCGCGGCGTTCGTTCCGCTGGCGGCGGGGCTCTACCTGCTGGTCTCGGGGGCCTGGACGGCCGCGGAACGCGCCGTCCTGCACCGGCGGATCGTCGCGGCCGCTTGACGCGGCCCGGCGGGGGCGGTTTCGATGGAAACCGAACCATGTTCGGACGCGGAGGGAGCGGCATGGCGACCAACCTGCGGCACACGGCACCCGGCGAGGCGGACCTCTCGAACCTGGAGTTCTGGGCGCTGCCCCGGCGCGAGCGAGAGCGCGGCTTCGCGCTGCTGCGGGAACGGGACCGGCCGGCGTTCTTCCCCGAGCTGAAACTGCCGTTCATCAAGCACGGACCGGGCTACTACGCGCTGGTCCGGCACGCCGACGTGGTCGAGGCCAGCCGCAACCCCGAGGTGTTCAGCAGCGAGCCGTGCTCCAACAGCATCGCCGACCTGCCCCGGTACCTGGCGCGGTACTTCGGGTCGATGATCAACATGGACGATCCGCGGCACGCCAAGATCCGGCGGATCGTGTCCCGCGCGTTCACCCCGCGGGTGCTGGCCAAGCTGGAGAGCGACCTGCAGGCGACCGCGACCCGGATCGTGGACGACCTGGACGGGCCGGGCGACTTCGTCACCGACGTGGCCGCCCGGCTGCCCGTCCAGGTCATCTGCGACATGATGGGCATCCCCGAGCGGCTCCGGCCGATGGTGTACGAGCGGACGAACATCATCCTCGGCCTGGGCGACCCCGAGTACAGCGGCGGCCGGACCTACGAGCGGGGCATCACCCGCGCGGGCGTCCTGTACGGCCTCACCGCCGTGATGGCCGCCGGGTACGAGCTGAACCACCTGGCGATGAAGCTCGCCCGGCGGCGCCGCCGGGACCCGGGGGACGACCTGGTGTCCGCGCTGGTCCACGCGAACGTGGACGGCGAGTCGCTGACCGACCAGGAGATCGGCTCGTTCTTCATCCTGCTGGTCGTGGCCGGGAACGAGACCACCCGCAACGCGATGTCGCACGGGCTGAAGCTGCTCACCGACGACCCGGAGCAGCGGGCGCTGCTGATGGAGGACTTCGAGGGCCGGATCGGCGGGGCGGTGGAGGAGATCGTCCGGATGGCGACGCCGGTGATCCAGTTCCGCCGCACGGTGACCCGCGAGTACGAGATGAACGGCCAGCTCTACCGGCCGGGCAACAAGGTACTGCTCTTCTACAACTCGGCCAACCGCGACGCGTCGGTGTTCGAGGACCCAGACACGTTCGACATCACGCGCTCGCCCAACCCGCACGTCGGGTTCGGCGGGCCGGGGCCGCACTACTGCCTGGGCGCCAACCTGGCGCGGCGGGAGATCACCGTGATGTTCCGGGAGCTGTTCACGCGGGTCCCGGAGATCCGCGCGGCGGGCCGGCCGGAGCGGCTGTTCTCCAACTTCATCAACGGCATCAAGCACCTGCCGTTCGAGTACTGAGCGCCGAAGGGGAGCCCCCGGCGGCGGGTGCCGCCGGGGGCTCCCGGTGAGCGCCGCGTCAGGCCAGCAGGCCCAGGGATTCGGCCAGGTGCGCGCGGTGGTGGCGCGGCGAGCCCAGCAGCAGCTGGGAGCTCTTGGCGCGCTTGTAGTACAGGTGCGCGTCGTGCTCCCAGGTGAAGCCGATGCCGCCGTGCAGCAGCAGGCTGTCCTTGGCGACCTGGAAGTAGGCGCGCCCCATGTACGACTGCGCAAGCGCCGCCGCGACGGGCAGCTCCTCGGCGCTCTCGTCGGCCGCCCACGCTGCGTACCGCACGACCGACTCGGCCTGCTCCAGCGTGCAGTGCATGTCGGCCAGCTTGTGCTTGACGCCCTGGAACGATCCGACGTACCGGCCGAACTGCACCCGCAGCTTGGCGTACTCGACCATCGCGTCCAGGCAGTGCCGCAGCCCGCCGAGCTGCTCGGCGGCCAGCGCCACCGCGGCCAGCTCCAGCGCCCGCTGCACGCCCTCGCCCGAGCCAATGCGGCGGGCCGGGGTCCCGTCGAGCGACAGCCGGGCCTGCGGCCGGGTCAGGTCGAGGACGGTCAGCGGCGTGCGGGCCAGCCCCTCGGCGCCGGACTCGACCGCGAACAGCCCGCCGTCGGCCACCAGCAGGACCAGGTCGGCGTCCGCGCCGTTCACCACGTGCGGGAGGGTGCCGTCGAGCCGGTCGCCGGCACGGACCGCCGGGGCGGGGCCGTCGCCCGGCACGCTGACCGCGGCGACCGTGGTGCCGGCCGCGATCCCCGGCAGGTACGCCTTGGCGGCCTCCTCGTCGGCAGCCTCCAGCAGGACGTTCGCCGCCAGCACCGCGGACGCGAGGAACGGCGACGGGGTCAGCGCCGCGCCCAGCTCCTCCTGCACGGCCGCGACCTCGGCGTGCCCGGCACCCGCGCCCCCGTACTCCTCGGGGACGGCGAGCCCGGCCAGGCCCAGCTCGCCGCACATCCGCTCCCAGAGGCGGGCGTCGTACGGCTCGTCCGACTCGGCGACCTCACGGACCCGCGCCATCGGCGCCACGTCCGCGAGGAAGGACCGGACCGAGCCCGCCAGTTCCCGCTGGTCGTCGGTGAGGATCAGCTTCACTTGCCCGCCTCCTTCGCCTGGGTGCCGACCTTGAGCTCGCGGAACGGGACGCCGCGGTCCACCTGCGGCTCGCGCGGCAGGCCGAGCACCCGGTCGCCGATGATGTTGCGCATGATCTCGTTGGTGCCGCCGCCCAGCGCCATGCCGGGCGCGAACGCCAGCGCCCGCGCGATCGTGCCGCCGCCCTCCTCGTAGGCGACGGCGTCGGCGCCGAGGATCTCGCTGGCCACGTCCGAGCTGGCCAGGGTCAGCTCGGCGAGCAGCAGCTTGGCGATCGAGCCGCGCGCGCCCGGCTGGATCCCGGCCTTGACCTCCTGGCTGAGCCGGGCGTTGAACAGGTCGAACGCGCGCTCCTGGAGGTAGAGGTCGATGAGCTGCTCGCGTACCGCCGGGTCCTCCAGCAGCCCGCGCTCGCGCGCCGCGGCGGCCATGTTGCCGAACGAGGCGGCCCGCTCGGTCCGGGTCGCGCCCATGCCGATCGAGACGCGCTCGTGCAGCAGCGTGGTGACGGCGGCCGACCAGCCGCCGTTCACCTCGCCGACGACCTGGTCGGGGGCGACCCGCACGTCGTCGAAGAAGATCTCGTTGAAGTGCGAGTCGCCGCTCATGTCGCGCAGCGGCCGGACGGTGACGCCCGGGTCGTGCATGTCGATGATGAACATCGTGATGCCCTGGTGCTTCACCGCGTCCGGGTCGGTGCGGGCGATGAGCAGGCCGTAGTCGGCCTGCCGGGCGACCGACGTCCAGACCTTCTGCCCGTTGACCACCCAGGCGTCGCCGTCCAGGACGGCGCGGGTCTGCAGTGATGCCACGTCCGAGCCGGCGCCCGGCTCGGAGAACATCTGGCACCAGATCTCCTCGCCGCGCAGCAGCGGCCTGATGTAGCGCTTCTTGTGCTCCTCGGTGCCGATCGACAGCAGCGTGGGCCCGCACATGCCCAGGCCGATCCCGAACGGCCCGACCGGCAGCCGGTGGTCGCGCGAGGCCTGCTGGAACGCGCGCTCCTCGGCCGCGCTCAGGCCCTGCCCGCCGTACTCCGACGGCCAGGTGATGCCGGAGTACCCGGCGTCGTAGAGCTCTGCCATGAAGGCACGGCAGGTCGCGAGGTCGGGGTCGCGGGGCAGATCGCTCGCGTTGGCGTCGAGCCAGGCGCGGGCACGGCGCCCGTACTCGTCCAGATCCGTCACGGGGCGGCTCCTCCGAAGACGACGGTGTCAGGGTCCGCTTACGCTAGCGCGCACTGACCCGAATGTCATTCGGTCTCCCGCCCGGCGGCCGGGCGGGTGGGAGCACGGGACGGGCGCTCAGCCGGCCAGGCTGACCGTGACCATGAGCCCTTCCTCCCCCTCCGCCGCGCCCGGCGCCTCCTCTAGCGACAGGTCCGCGATGCGCCCGGCGGCGGCCAGGTCGGCCCGCGCGATGCGCGCGGTGGCCGCGCCCCGGACGGCGGCGTGCGCGACGTCCGCGCGCATCGACGCCCTGGCCTCCGACTTCGCCTTGCGGACCTGGCGCAGCGCCTCGGCGGTGGCCGCCAGGACGCCCGGATCGCCGCCCGCGGGCAGCTCCCCCGCCTCCGGCCAGGACGCCAGGTGGACCGAGCCGTCCCGCCACCAGGACCAGACCTCCTCGGTCACGAACGGCAGGAACGGCGCGAACAGCCGCAGCAGGACCGACAGGGCCGCGCGCAGCGCCGCGCGCGCCGACAGCGCCTCCGGGCCGTCCCCGTACGCGCGGGCCTTGACCAGCTCCAGGTAGTCGTCGCAGAACTCCCAGAAGAAGCGCTCGGCGCGCTCCAGCGCGCGGGTGTGGTCGTACCCCTCAAAGGCCGCGGTCGCCTCGTCCACGACGGTGCCGAGCGCGGCCAGCATCGACAGGTCCAGCGGCTCGGTGACCTGGGCAGCCGGCTCGCCGGTGCCGGCCTCGCCCAGGCCCAGGACGAACTTGGAGGCGTTCAGGATCTTGATGGCCAGCCGCCGGCCGACCTTGATCTGGCCGGTGTCGAACGCGGTGTCGGCGCCCGCCCGCCCGTTCGCCGACCAGTAGCGGACCGCGTCCGAGCCGTACTCCTTCAGCAGCCCGATCGGCGTGACGACGTTGCCCTTCGACTTGGACATCTTCTTGCGGTCCGGGTCGAGGATCCAGCCCGACAGCGCGGTGTCCGTCCACGGCAGCGAGTCGTGCTCCAGGTGCGCGCGAACGACCGTGGAGAACAGCCAGGTGCGGATGATGTCGTGCGCCTGCGGGCGCAGGTCGTACGGGAAGACGCGGGTGAACAGGTCCGGGTCGCGCTCCCAGCCGCCCGCGATCTGCGGCGTCAGCGACGACGTCGCCCAGGTGTCCATGATGTCGGGGTCGCCGATGAAACCGCCCGGCTCGCCCCGCTGGTCCTCGGTGAACCCGGGCGCCGGATCCGACGACGGGTCGACCGGCAGCGCCGCCTCCTGGGGGACGATCGGGTCGTCGTAGAGCGGCTCGCCCGCGGCGTCCAGCCGGTACCAGACCGGGATCGGGACGCCGAAGAACCGCTGCCGGGAGATCAGCCAGTCGCCGTTGAGGCCCTCGACCCAGTTCTCGTACCGGGCCCGCATGTACGGCGGGTGCCAGGCCAGCTCGCCGCCGCGCGCCAGCAGCCGGTCGCGCAGGCCGCGGTCGCGCCCGCCGTTGCGGATGTACCACTGGCGGGTCGTGACGACCTCCAGGGGCTTGCTGCCGTTCTCGTAGAACTTCACCGGCCGGACGATCCTCCGCGGCTCGCCGTCCAGGTCGCCGGACTCGCGCAGCAGCTCGGTGATCCGCTCCTTGGCCGAGAAGACCGTCTTTCCGGCCAGCTCCGCGTACGGTTCGGCGGCGACCCCGGCCGGCGGCTCGGCGGCCAGCCGGCCGTCCCAGCCGATGACCGCCCGGATCGGCAGGTCCAGCTCGCGCCACCAGGTGACGTCGGTGACGTCGCCGAACGTGCAGATCATCGCGATGCCAGTGCCCTTGTCCGGCTCGGCCAGCCGGTGCGCCAGGACGGGGACCTCGGCGCCGAACAGCGGCGTGCGGACCGTCGTGCCGAACAGCTCCCGGTAGCGCTCGTCCTCAGGATGCGCGACGAGCGCGACGCACGCGGGCAGCAGCTCGGGCCGGGTCGTCTCGATGTAGACCGGCCGGTCCTCGCCGTGGAAGCGGAGCTTGTAGAACGCGCCCGGCTGCTCGCGGTCCTCCAGCTCCGCCTGCGCGACCGCCGTGCGGAACGTGACGTCCCAGAGCGTCGGCGCCTCCGCGAGGTACGCCTCGCCGCGCGCCAGGTTGCGCAGGAACGCCCGCTGCGACGCCGTCCGCGACTCCGCGCCGATCGTCGTGTACAGCAGGTTCCAGTCGACCGAGAGGCCGACCCGGCGCCAGGTCTCCTCGAACGCCTTCTCGTCGATCGCGGTGAGCCGCTCGCACAGCTCGATGAAGTTGCGCCTGCTGACCGGGAGCTGCCTCTTGGGGTCCGGCTTCGCCGGCGGCTCGAAGTCCGGGTCGTACGGCAGCGACGGCTCGCACCGGACGCCGAAGTGGTTCTGGACGCGGCGCTCGGTCGGCAGGCCGTTGTCGTCCCAGCCCATCGGGTAGAAGACGGCGCGCCCGCGCATCCGCTGGAACCGGGCGACCGTGTCGGTGTGGGTGTAGGAGAAGACGTGGCCGACGTGCAGGGAGCCGCTGACCGTCGGCGGCGGCGTGTCGATCGAGTAGACCCCGGCCCGCGGCCGGGTGCGGTCGAAGCGGTAGGTGCCCGCTTCCTCCCAGCGGCGTACCCACTTGTCCTCCAGGCCGTCCAGGGAGGGCTTGGGAGGAACGTCGGGCGTACGCGGCTGTGCTGTCATGCGTCAATGCTATTGACAGGGCGGCGCCGCGCACCCGAATAAACCGCCGCATGGCGAAGGTCATCGGCCGGAGGCGGTTCCGGTAGCGTCGGGCACACGGACGACGGAAGGACGATCATGGCGGACAGAGGCGACCTCGGCTGGAAGGTCACGGCCGGCGCCGCGGCCTTCGCGGGCGGTTTCGTCGCCAAGAAGGCGATCTCACTGGCCTGGAAGAAGACCACCGGCAAGGAGCCGCCGACCAACCCCGAGTCCCCGGAGGTCGCGCTCAAGGAGGCGATCGGCTGGGTCGTGGTGATGGGCATCGGCATGGAGGTGGCCCGGCTGCTGGCCACCCGCGCGGCGGCCCGGCAGTGGGCCAAGGGCACGGGCGAACTCCCCTCGCACCTCAAGGCCGAGGTCTGAGCATCCCCGGACGGCGGCGCGCGCGGCCGGTCCCGTGGTCCACGGGGCCGGCCGCTACTTCTTCCTCCCGCCGCGCTTCTGCCGGCCGCCGCGCGCGCCCGGCTCGATCGGGAGGTGCGGGCCCGGCAGCGGGCCCGGCCGGTCCGCGCTGGGCGACAGGTCCCTGCGGACCGCCGCCGCCATGCTCTTGGTCGCGGTGCGGTTGAGCACCGCGCCCGCCGCCGCGCCCGTCAGGAACGGGCCCAGCGTGCTCATGCTGCGGCCCAGCGTCTTCAGCAGCCGCTTGCGCAGCGCCGACTTGGCCGCCGAGCCGAGCGCGCTGGTGAACGAGCCCGTCTCCAGCGGGTTGATGCCGCGCTGCCGGGCCCACGCGGTCAGGAAGGCGGCACCGCGGACGCTGCCCGAGCCCTCCACCCGCACCCCGTACACCTCGTGCAGTTCGGCGATCAGCTTGGTCTCGATCGCGGCGACCACCAGGGTCTCGGCGGCGAGCTGGGCCGGGGCGGTCAGCAGCAGCGGAGGGGCGGTGAACTGCGCTGCGGCCAGCGCGCCGGCGGCGGCGCCGACCGCGGTGGTGCCGTTGCTGGCCACCCGGACGAGGTTGTCGGCCAGCTCCTCGCCGGTGAGGCCGTGGTGGTGCTCGCTGAGCGTCGCCGCGTCGCGGATGGGGATGTGCGGCGCCGCGGCGATCATCAGGTCGGCCAGCCAGCGGCCGCGGGCGACGCCCGCGGCGCCCGCCCGGCGGGCGCTGCGGGCCAGCAGCCGCGACAGCCGCCCGAGCAGGCGGCCGCGCGTGTCGTCGTCCATCCGCTCGGCGGCGGACAGCCGGCCGATCAGCTCACCGATCTCCGCCGACTCGTCCCCCGCCGGCACGATCTCCGCCGACTCGTTCTCGACCGACTTGTTCTCGATCGGTTCGTTCCCGGCCGAACCGTTCTTCGCCAGTTCGTTGCTCGCCGGCTCGCCCTCCGCCGGCGCGTCGTCGTTCCGTGCCACGAGTTCGCCGTCGCGGTCCTCGTGGCGTTCGGTCTCTCCCGTCACCGGCCGCTCCCTGATGACGCCCCCGCGTTAAGGACATCCCGCTTTCGGGACATGCCGTCCTCTACTCAGGGGCACCCTGCCGTTTACGCCACTTTTGCCAGACTCCGGGGTTACCCCGGATCAGGCGGCGCATTCGCGGCAGACGAGCCGGCCGTTCTTCTCGCTGGCCAGCTGGCTGCGGTGGTGCACCAGGAAGCAGCGGCTGCAGGTGAACTCGTCGGCCTGCCGCGGAACGACCCGGAAGGTCAGCTCCTCGTTCGACAGGTCGGCGCCCGGGAGCTCGGCGACCTCGCCGGCGTCCAGGTCCTCGTCGATGATGCTCGCGGCCTTGTCCGCGCGGCGGGCCTGGAGCTCCTGGAGGCTGTCCTCGTTGAGGTCGTCGTCCGTCTTACGTGGGCTGTCGTAGTCGGTCGCCATCTTCTATCTCCATCCCCCTCAGTGCTTTATGCGCCCCGTCGCGCGGATCTAACGCTCGGGGGACCGTTCTTGTGCCCGATCCGGGCGGGAAATTCTGTCACGGGCGGTGGCGTGCGACACACGAGGCGCGACGGGCCCCAGTGGTGACACCGATCACCCGCGACCATCCCCACCTATGTGCCGTATGTCACATATCCGGACGAAGGTCACGACGTTGATCTGGGTCGGAACGCGTGCCGCGGGAAGCCGCGGCGGCGGGGATCATATCGGTCCCGCGCGGCTTGCGCGCGCGGACCGGGCCGTGGTCGGCCAACGGCCGAGATCGATGCCGCGCGAGGCGAACCAGACGCAGCGGTGAAACGTCTGAAGTTACGCGATATCGTGCCCGCCTGACGCTGGACTATCACGCGGGAACACCACTGCGGGTCAATGGAGGGTCGAAATGCCGGATGCCGCTCCGCTGGAGCCAGGCGATCCCCGGGCACTGGGGCAGTTTGAGGTCGTCGGGAGGCTCGGTGCGGGCGGGCAGGGCGCGGTCTTCCTGGGGAAGGCGCCGAACGGCGAGTACGTCGCCGTCAAGCTGCTGCACGCCCAGATGGCCGGCGACCCCGCCGCCCGGGCCCGCTTCGGCCGCGAGGTCGCGGCCGCGCAGAAGGTCGAGCCGTTCTGCACCGCCCGGGTGCTGGAGGCCGACGTCCAGGGCGACCAGCCCTACGTCGTCAGCGAGTTCATCGACGGGCCGTCGCTGCACGACGTGGTCGCGCACAACGGCCCGCTCGGCGCCGCCGAGCTGGAGCGGCTCGCGATCGGCACCGTGACCGCGCTCGCCGCGATCCACGAGGCCGGGATCGTCCACCGCGACTTCAAGCCGAACAATGTCATGCTGGCCTCGGACGGGCCGCGGGTGGTCGACTTCGGCATCGCCCGCACGGTCAACTCCCAGGAGAGCGCGGTCACCGCGACCGGCATGGTCGTCGGCACCCCCGGCTACCTGGCGCCCGAGCAGCTCACCGGCGCGCCGCTGACGCCCGCGGTCGACATCTTCGCGTGGGGCGCGACGATGGTGTTCGCCGGCACCGGCCAGTCGCCGTTCGAGGCCGACACGCTGCCGGTGATCATCAACCGGATCCTGAACGAGGAGCCGGACCTGTCGGCGCTGCCGGCCGGTCCGCTGCGCGACCTGATCGGCCGCTGCCTGTCCAAGGACGCGGGCCTGCGCCCGCCGGCCGCCCAGCTGCTGCTGAACCTGCTCGGCCACGTCGGGGCGGCCCCGGCCAACCCGAACGCGCAGGAGGACCTGCTCAACCAGGGCACCCGGATCGCCGCGCAGATGCCGGCGCCGCCGCGGGTGCCGCAGATGCCGCAGCACACCCCGCCGCCGCAGCCGATCACGCCGCCCCCGATGCCGATGCACCAGGGCGCGCACGGCCCCAGCACGCCGCCGCCGCAGCCGATCACCCCGCCGCCGATGCCCATGTACCAGGGGCAGGGGTCGACGCCGCCGCCGATGCCCATGCAGCAGGGCATGCCGCCGGGGCCGCGGCCGCCGTACCCCCCGGGGTCGCCGGCCCCCCGGAAGTCCTCGTCGAGCGGGCCGCTCATCGCCGGGATCGGCTGCGCCGTCATCGCGGTGCTGGCGGTCGTGGTGCTCATCGTCGCGCTGGCGATCGGCGGCGACGACGACCCCGAGGTCGACCCGTACGAGACGCCGACGTTCCGCTACTCGCCGCCGGCGACCAGCGGCATCACCAGCGGCATCATCGGCACATACCGCGGCACCGGCTACCAGCCCGGCGCCGGGACGGGCCGCACGACCTTCAGCCCGACGTTCTACCTGCTGGGCCGGTCCGGTTCGGCGAGCTACGTCTACAGCGACTCGCAGACCTGCCGGACGCGGCTGACGCTGATCTCCGGCGGCGAGAGCAGCGGCGAGGCCGTCTACCAGGAGACGCCCTACTCCGGCCAGTCGGAGAACGAGTGCGCCGCCGGCTACGTGACGTTCAAGAACATCACCAGCAGCTCGATGCGGTGGGAGTGGCGGGAGAACCAGTCCGACACCACGTACGACGCGTTCGGCACCGTCAGCAAGAGCTGACCCCGGCCCGTACCGGCCACGGCCGGTGATCCGGCGCCCCGCGCGCCGGATCACCGGCTACCGTTGATCTACCTTCATCCCCCGGCTCTGAGGAGCGCGATGCCCGAGATCGCCCCGTTGCGCGAGGGTGATCCGCGAACACTCGGCCCGTACCGGCTGACCGGGCTGCTCGGCGAGGGCGGGCAGGGCTCGGTCTACCTCGGCGAGCGGGACGCCGATCCGGAGTCCCCGGAGGGCGGGAGCGACGGCGTCCGGCGGGTCGCGGTCAAGCTGCTGCACGCGCGGCTGAGCGGCGACGCCAAGGCGCGGGCGCGGTTCGCCGACGAGCTGCGGACGGCGGGGCGGGTGGCGGCCTTCTGCACCGCCCGCGTCCTGGACTCCGACGTCGAGGGCGACCGTCCGTACATCGTCAGCGAGTACATCGACGGCCCGTCCCTGTCGGAGGTGCTGGCCGCCGCGGGCCCGCGCGAGGGGCCCGCGCTGGACCGGCTGGCGATCGGGACGATGACCGCGCTGGCGGCGATCCACCAGGCGGGCGTGGTCCACCGCGACTTCAAGCCGCACAACGTGCTGATGGCCCCGGACGGGCCGCGGGTGATCGACTTCGGGATCGCGCGGGCGCTGGACGCCACCGGCACGCTGTCCAGCACCGCCGTGGGCACGCCCGCGTACATGGCGCCCGAGCAGTTCTCCGGGACCGCCATCGGCCCGGCCGCCGACGTGTGGGCCTGGGGCGCCACGATGATCTACGCGGCGACCGGGCGGCCGGCGTTCGGGCAGGACTCGATCCCGGCGGTCATGCACCGCATCCTCAACTTCCCGCCCGATCTGGGCTCGCTGGGCGAGCCGCTGCGCGGGCTCGTCCAGTCCTGCCTCAACAAGGACCCGGCGTACCGGCCCAGCTCGCAGCAGATCCTCGTGCACCTGCTGAACCTGGCCGGCAGCCTGCCGGCCGCCGCCGCCGAAGGGCAGGGCGGCCCCGGCGGGCAGGACGCGCAGTCGACCGCGGTGCTCAACCAGGGCGCCGCGGCCGCCGCGACCCACACGACCACGCGCCTCGCGGTCGATTCCCCGGCACCGCCGCCCGGCATCCCGTACGGGCAGGTCTCCTACCAGCAGCAGCCACCGCCGTCCCCGTGGAACGCGCCCGCGCCCCCGCCGGCCCCGGCGCCGCAGCAGTGGGGCACGCCCGCCACATGGCCCGGCGGCAACGGACCTGGGGGCAATGGCCCCGGAGGCACCGCCGGGGCCGGGAAGCCCGGCCGCCGGCGGCCCGGAGTGGGCGTGCTGGCCGGGGCCGGCAGCGCCGCGCTGGTCGCGCTGATCGTTGCCGGCACCGCGATCGCCGTCCAGCTCCGCGACCGCGGCGACGATCCGCCGGCCGGCGGCGGTTCCGGCCGCACCGGCGGCGCCATCGCGCTGGCGCAGAGCACGCTCAGCAGCGACCGGGAGCTGTCGCCGTCCGTCGCCGGGTACGGCACCGAGCGGCTGATCGCCAAGCAGCTGTTCACCGGGCTGGTGGAGATCACCCCGGACGGCGCGGTGCGGAACCGGATGGCGAGCAGGCTCACCCCCGCGCCGGGCTGCGGCAGCTGGCGGATCGACCTCAAGACCGGGACCACGTTCAGCAACGGCGAGCCGGTCGACGCCGCCGCGTTCGTGCGCGGCTGGGTGCGCGCCGCCCAGGACCCGACCGGGCTGGCCTCGCTGTACATCGGGGACGTCAAGGGCTTCGCGGACGTGAACGGCGGCAAGAGCGACGACTTCTCGGGGATCCGGCGGTCCGGGGACGGGTTCGACGTCGAGCTGGTCTCGCCCGACTGCGAGTTCGACCGGCGGCTGGCCAACCCCGTCCTGGCGCCGCTGCCCGCGGACGCGCTCAAGTACGACAACGCCGCGTACAACCAGCGGCCGGTCGGGAACGGGCCGTTCAAGGTCCAGTCCTACGAGAAGGACCGTCGCGTCACGCTGGTGCGCAACGACGCCTGGGCCTTCGGCAAGGCGAGGCTCGACCGGGTCACGATCAACCTGACCCCCGACACCGGCGCGGTGGGCAGGGCGGGGTTCCGGGCCGGGGAGTTCCAGTGGGCGGCGCTGCAGGCCGACGGCACGGCCGCGGCCACCCGCGACCCCGCCCTGGTCACCAGGACCACGCAGAGCCTGAACTACCTCGTCCCGATCACCGCGCGCGGCCCGATGAAGTCCAAGGACGCCCGGCTGGCGGTCTCGTACGCGCTCGACCGGCGGAAGATCAGCGACACCGTGTACGGCGGCCTCAACCCGCCGGCGCGGAGCATCGTCCCGCCGTCGATCCCCGGCTTCGAGAAGGCCGGCTCCTGCCCGTCCTGCGACACGCACGACCCCGCCACGGCCCGCCGGTACGCGGAGGCCGCCGGGCTGAAGCCCGGCGCCGAGGTCCGGCTGTACGTGCGCGGGCTGCCCTCGCACCGGCGCTGGGGCGAGGTCGTCAAGCAGCAGCTGGAGACCGCCCTCGGCTGGCGGATCGACCTGAAGATGCAGGCCGAGTACGACCACTCGGCGTGGGTGCGGGACCTGACCTCCGGCGACGCGACCGGGCTGGCCACCCTCGGCTGGCAGCCGGACGTCCCGACGGCGTTCAGCATGCTGCGCCCGATCCTGTCGAGCGACCTGGTCGCGACCAAGGACAACGGCTACTCCAACTACTCCGGCTGGAAGGACGCCCGGTTCGACCACCTGATCTGGGAGACGCCGCGGACCGCCGACGCGAACGGCCGGCTCCAGCGGATGCGCGAGGCCGAGAAGCGGGCGCTGGACGACATGGCCATCATCCCGGTGGTCAACCACGGGAGCGCGGCGCTGCGCAGCGACAGGCTGACGGGGCTCGGGATGGACATCGACGGCGACCCGACCCTGGCGACCGCCGCGTACAAGTGAGCCCGGCACGCGCCCGCTGAGGGCCGTCCAGGCGCCCCCAGGCGGTGCGATCGGCCAGCGGGTTCAGGCGGCGGGTTCAGGCGGCGGGCTGGGCCAGCGGCAGCCGCACGGTCACGATCAGGCCGCCGCCGGGGCGCGGGGCCGCGTGCACGGACCCGCGGTGCGCCAGCACCACCGACCGGACGATCGACAGCCCCAGGCCCGCGCCCTTGGCCGACTCGACCCGGTCGGCGTTCAGCCGGCGGAACGGCTCGAACAGCCGGTCCACCTCGTAGGCGGGCACGGTCGCGCCGGTGTTCTCGACCTGGACGGTCGCCCAGCCGTCGAGCACGCCGGTGCGGGCCCAGACCTCGCCGCCGTCGTCGTTGTGCTTGATCGCGTTGTCCACCAGGTTGGTCACCAGGTGCTCCAGCAGCACCGGGTCGCCGAGCGTGGCGCCCGGCGTCAGCTCCTCGTGGACGGTCACCTCGAGGTCGCGCTCGCCGGCCCGGCGGGCCGAGCTCTCCAGCACGGTCGCGGCGACGTCGGCCAGGTCCACCGGGGTGCGGGTGGTCAGCTCGCGCTCGCTGCGGGCCAGCAGCAGCAGGCCCTCGATCAGCCGCTCGTGCCGGGCGTTGGTGGCCAGCAGCGTGCGGCCGACCGTGCGCAGGTCGTCGGACGCCTCCGGGTCGCCCAGCGCCACCTCCAGCAGCGTCCGGTTGATCGCCAGCGGGGTGCGCAGCTCGTGCGAGGCGTTCGCGACGAACCGGCGCTGGGAGTCGAAGGCCTGGCCGAGCCGTTCGAGCATCGCGTCGAAGGTGTCGGCCAGCTCCTTGATCTCGTCGTCCGGGCCCTCCAGCGCGATCCGCTCGTGCAGGGTGCTCTCCGACAGCCGGCGGGCCGTGGTGGTCACCCGCTGCAGGGGGCTCAGCGCCCGGTCGGCGACGAAGTAGCCGAGCGCCAGCGCGATGATCCCGACCCCGGCCAGCGCCACCAGCGACCGGCTCACCAGCTGCTTCATCGTCAGCGTCTTCAGCACCTCGGGATCGAGGGAGCCGTTGGGCGTGATGATGAGGTAGCCCTTCGGGAACACCTGGTCGAGGATCTGCCCCACCAGGATGTAGGTCACGAAGAGCAGCAGCGCGCCCGCCATGAAGAACAGCAGGCCGTACAGGACGGTCAGCCGCAGCCGCACGCTCACCCGGCCGGACAGCATCCGCCCCTTCACGCCCGGGAGCCCCGCCGCCGCCCCCGCGGGCGGCGCGACCCCGGAGATCGGCTGGGTGGCGCCCGAGGCGGGCGGCCCGGCCTGGTACCCCTGCTGATGCTGCGGGGACGGCTGGGACTCCTGAGGCGCCTGCTGGGACGGCCGGGGCTGCCGCGGGGCGGTGCTCACAGCCGGTACCCCACCCCGGGCACCGTCTCGATCACCGGCGGGTCGCCCAGCTTCTTGCGCAGCGTCATCATCGTCACCCGGACCACGTTCGTGAACGGGTCGATGTGCTCGTCCCATGCCTTCTCCAGGAGCTGCTCGGAACTGACCACCGCGCCGTCCGCGCTCAGCAGGACCTCCAGCACCGCGAACTCCTTGCGGGTGAGCTCGACCGGGCGGCCGTCGCGGGACACCTCGCGGCGGCCCGGGTCGAGGCTGATCCCGGCCCGTTCCAGCACCGGCGGCAGCGGCGCCGCGGCCCGCCGGCCCAGCGCGCGCACCCGGGCGATCAGCTCGGCGAACGCGAACGGCTTGGCCAGGTAGTCGTCGGCGCCGATGGACAGCCCCTCGACCTTGTCATCCAGCTCGCCCGCCGCGGTCAGCATGATGATCCGCGCCGGGTAGCGCTGGGTCACCAGCTGCTTGCAGACGTCGTCTCCGTGGATCCGGGGCAGGTCGCGGTCCAGGACGATCACGTCGTAGTCGTTGACGCCCGCCCGCTCCAGCGCGCCGGCGCCGTCGTAGGCGACGTCCACGGCCAGCGCCTCGCGGCGCAGGCCGGTGGCGATGGCGTCCGCCAGGACCCGCTCGTCCTCGACGACCAGAACACGCACTGCGTCCCCCTCACTGAGCGGGCCCCTCACCGGGGCCCGATCCAGGTATGCCATGGCGCCCGTAAGACGCCCGTAAGCCGGTGTTCCCAGGCGGGAGGGCCCGCCCGGGACGGCGCCCGCCGGCACCGCGATCTCACCGGAAGTTCACCGGGAATCCGGGGGCCCGAAACAGGTTTATTTTCAGCGTAGGTGTGGGTAGAGGAGGTCACGATCCGGAGGGAGGCCCATGGGCGAACTGTCACGCACCATCAAGCAGCGGCTCGACGATGCCTACGAGTCGTTGCGTCACGCCCACGCCGACGGCGACATCTACCTGGCCGACATCCGCCAGGAGGAGATCAAGGAACTGCGCCGGATCGCAGCGAATCACGACATCGGCATCGAACCACCCCGCTGCGACTGACTAGGGCCCGCCCTAGAGACGCCAGATCCAGGGGGCGGTCACGCCGGTAGCAGCGCCCGGCGGGGCCGCCCCTCACGCGTACCTCCGGCCTCCGGGCCTATCTTTTGTTGTACCCGCTGTACCCCTGTGCGCACGTCTATGAGTCGCGGGCCGGGTCCAGCGGGACGAGCAGGTCGTGCAGGGCCTCGAAGACCCCCGGGCCGCCCGCCACCGTCAACTCGGGCCCGGCCGGGGCGCCGCGCAGGCCCTCGACCCGGCCGCCCGCCTCCTCGACGATCAGCGCCCCCGCCGCGATGTCCCACGCCTGCACGCCGCGCTCGTAGTACGCGTCCACGCGGCCGGCCGCCAGCGAGCACAGGTCCACGCAGCACGACCCGCCGCGCCGGATGTCGCGCACGTTCGGCAGCACGCCGGTGAGGACCCCGGCCTGGTGGGCGCGCCGCTCCGCCGCGTACCCGAAACCGGTCGCCACCAGCGCCCGGTCGAGCGGCACGCCGGAGTTGCAGCGCAGCTCGCGCGTCCCCGCGGCGGTGTGCAGCAGGGCGCCGCCGCCCCGCACGGCGGTGTACGTCTCGCCGCGCCGGGGCATCTCCACGGCCCCCGCCACGGCCCTGCCGTCCACCTCGGCGGCGATGCTGACCGCCCAGTCCGGCAGGTCGTACAGGTAGTTGACCGTCCCGTCGATCGGGTCGATCACCCAGCGGACGCCGCTGCCGCCGGCGCGGGTGCCGCCCTCCTCGCCGAGGAAGGCGTCGCCGGGACGGGCCGCGCCGATCCGCTCGATGATCAGGCGTTCGGCGGCCCGGTCCATCTGGGTCACCACGTCGGTCGGGCTGGACTTGGTCTCCACCACGTCCGGGCCCCCGGCCGGCCGCTTGTCGACCAGCATCCGGCCCGCCTCGCGGGCGGTGGCCACGGCCAGCTCCAGCAGCTCTTCGGGCAGGCTCATCCGTTCGGTCCCCTTGTCTGACTGACGTGCTGTCTGGCTGACGTGCTCTCGGGCTGTGGGCGTGCGCTGTGCGCGGTCAGCGGTGGTCGGCGAGCAGCGCGCGGGGCAGCGCGACGAAGCGCGGGTCGGTGTGCGGGGTGGCCGCGCGGACGTACGCCATGCCCAGCTCGCGGGCGCGGGCGGCGGCCTCCACGTCGAGGTCGTACTTGACCTCCATGTGGTCGGACACGAACCCGATCGGCACGACCGCGACCGCCGGGACGCCCTCGCCGTGCAGCGCGTCCAGATGGTCGACGACGTCCGGCTCCAGCCACGGCTGCGACGGCGGGCCGCTGCGGCTCTGGTACACCAGGTCCCACGGGACGCCGGGCGCGGCGCGTCCCGCGACCAGCTCGGCCACCTGCTTCAGCTCGGCCTCGTAGTCGGGACGGCCCGGCTGCGCCAGCGGGACGCTGTGGGCCGTGAAGACCAGGCGGCGCGGCCCCTCGGGCAGCCGCTCCAGCGCGTCGCGCGCGGCGTCGGCGAACGGGTCGACGAAGCCGGGCCGCAGGCAGTAGACGGGCAGCTTGTCCACCTCGGGCGCGCCGGGCACCTCGGCGCGGGCGCGCTCGATGTCCTCGACGTACTGGTCGCAGCACGAGTAGCCGCTGTAGGCGGAGGTGACGAACGCGGCCGCGCGCCGGACGCCGTCGTCCTTCATCCGCCGCAGCGTGTCGGCGAGGTAGGGGTCCCAGTTGCGGTTGCCCCAGTAGACCGGCAGGTCCACGCCGTGCTCGGCGAAGTCGGCCTCGATCGCCGCCTTCAACTCCCGGCACTGCTGGTTGATGGGGCTGACCCCGCCGAAGAGGTGGTAGTGCTCGCCGACCACCTCGAGACGCGCGCGCGGGATGTCGCGCCCCCGGGTGACGTTCTCCAGGAAGGGGATGACGTCGTCGGGCCCCTCCGGCCCGCCGAAGGACACCAGGAGCAACGCGTCGTACGTGCTCTCTCGACTCATGCCTCCATCCAACCAGCAGCGTCGCGATGCCCCCGTCAGGGGTGAGGCGTGTCAGCCGTAGCGGTCGTCGTAGGCCTTGGCCAGGGCGAGGACCTTCTGCACGTACCAGTCGGCGTGGTTGTAGTGCCAGATCGCCTTGTAGAGCGCCCGGCCGCCCCCGGCGGCGCCGTGGTCGCACAGGTAGCGGGCGGCGGCGGGGATGGCGTCGTACGGGTTCATGATGTCGGCCTTGCCGTCGCGGTCGCCGTCCATGCCGTACGACTTCCACGTCGCCGGCATGAACTGCATGGGGCCGAGGGCCCCGGCGCTGGAGCGGCCGGGGTTGCGGTTGTGGTCGCTCTCGACCTGGCCGATGGCGGCGAGGACCGTCCAGGAGAGCCCGGGGCAGGACTTGGCCGCGTTCTTGTACAGGTCGAGGTAGCTGCCGCTGGCGGGCGCCTGGTACTTCTGGTCGTGCAGGTTGATCACGTCCGCGCCGGAGCCGAGGATCCTGCCGACGGCGCGGGCGGTGGTGGCGGGCTTGACGCCCGGCGCGTTGACCAGCACCGCGATGTTCGGGACGAGGCCCATCGACTGGCCGGTCTTCTTGTGCACGAGCATGTCGATGCCGGGCAGGCCGAGGGAGCCGGAGCCGCCCATCATCAGGCTGGGCATCGTCCGCCCGACCACCGGGTACGGGAAGCCCTTGCTGAGCCTGAGCTGGTCGGCGGCGGCCGTGGAGGTCACGAACTGGTCGCCGGCCAGGGCGGTCCACAGGCCGTTGTCGCGCGCCGTGCCGGGCGGCGTCCAGGAGCGGAACGTGGACGGGTCCACGGCGAACGCGTTCACCTGGCGGCCCTGCAGCTGCACGGCGCCGCCCGCGACGGCGATCACGTCCCGGACCTTGCCCAGCCTGGCGATCCGCTGGATCTGCGCCTGCCCGATCGGGCGGGTGCCGACCGCGAGGACGTCCGGGGGCACGACCCGCTTCAGCGGGGCGACCTGGCCGCCGTCGGCGACGTTGGTGACCGGGCCGGCCGGTGCGCCCGAGGGGGTTCCGGCGCGCGGGCCGGCGCGCCCGTCCCGCTCGCCGCGCTCGCTCTGGGCCGTCACCGCGGCGTACACGCCCCCGCCCAGGTTCGCGGCGGCGAGCACCGCGATGCCGGCGACGGCCCGGCGCAGTCCCCTGCCGAGCGGCGGCACGACCGGCGGCCGGCCGGGGCCGCCTGAGGCGCCGGGTGCGCGCGTGGGTGAAGGAGCAGCCACATCCATTCCCTACGAGAGTCGCCGTGACCGGGTACTGGTCTTTTCGATTGTTTCGCCCGGGTAACGTGATCTTGGCGCCGGGGTCGTGCGCCTGGTCAGGGGGCCGACCGCCTCCGAGGATGGAGAGAAGGCGCGGATGTCCGGTCCCTACCGGGAACTGCTGGCCGTGCCCGGGGCACGTCTCTTCGTGGCCGCGGGTTTCGTCGGGCGCATGTCGATGGCCATGGTCGGCATCGGGATCGTCCTCCTCGTGTCCGCGGTTACCGGATCGTACGGTATCGCCGGAAGTGTCGCCGCGACCCTCTCCCTGTCCTACGCGGTCGGCGCGCCGCTGAGCGCCCGCTTCGCCGACCGGTACGGGCAGCACCGGGTGCTGGTCCCGCTGGTGCTGGCCAACGCGGCCGCGTTCACCGTGCTGATCACGTTCGCGCAGCTCGGGCTGCCGGTCTGGACGCTGTTCCCGGCCGCGGCGCTGGCCGGGCTGACGCAGGTCTCGCTCGGCGCCTGGATCCGGGCCCGGTGGACGCACGTGCTGCGGGACGCGCCGGGGCGGCTGCACGCGGCGTTCTCGTTCGAGTCGGTGGTGGACGAGTCGATCTTCGTGGCCGGGCCGCTGATCGTGACCGCGCTGGCCACCGGCGTCCATCCGGCGGCCGGGCTGGCGTCGGCCGCGGCGTTCACGCTGGCCGGCTGCCTGGCGCTGGCGGCGCAGCGCGGCACCGAGCCGCCGCCGGTGCCGCGCCCGCCGGGCGCCCGGGGCGGGCACATCCTGCGCAACCCGGCGGTCCGCGTGATCACGCCGGTGTTCCTGCTGCTGGGCGTGGTGTTCGCGGCGATCGACGTCAGCGTGGTCGCGTTCGCCGAGGAGGAGGGGCGCAAGGGGATGGCCGGGGTCGTGCTCGGCTGCTACGCGCTCGGCAGCGGCGTCGCGGCCCTCTGGTACGGGGCGCGGCGCTGGCGCAGCCCGCTGGAGCGGCGGTTCCAGGTGGGGCTCGGGCTGATGGCGGTCGCGATGGTGCCGCCGGTCCTGGTCGGCGACCTCCACCTGATGATGGCCGTGGTGTTCTTCTCCGGGCTGGCGATCTCGCCGACGATCATCCCGGGGTACGGGCTGGTGGAGCGGCTCGTCCCGGCGCACCAGCTCACCGAGGGCCTCGCGGTGGTGTCCACGTCGGTCGGCGTGGGGCTGGCGGGCGGCTCGTCGGCCGCCGGCCGGGTGGTGGACGAGTTCGGGGCCGAGGCGGCGTTCCTGGTGCCGATGGCCGCGGCGCTGGTCGCGGCGGTGTACGGGCTGGCGGGGACGGGGTACCTCGCGAGGCGCTCGTCGGGAGCGGGCACACCCACTCCCAAAACATGAACTATCCTCGCGATAGCCTCCCCCAGTAGAGTTCCGCCATGTCCCCCGGAAACACCCATTCATGGCGCAACTGGGCCGGTAACCAGCGGGCCACCCCCCGCCGCGTGGCCACCCCCAGGACCACCGCCGAGGTGGCCGCCGCCGTCCGCGCCGCCGCCACCGACGGCCGCACCGTCCGGATGGCCGGGACCGGCCACTCCTTCACCGGCGCCGCCGTGGCCGAGGACGTGCTGCTGCGCCCCGCCGGCCTGACCGCCGTCCGCTCCGTCGACACCGGCGGCGGACTGGTCACCGTCGAGGCCGGCCTGCCGCTGCACCGGTTCAACCGCGTCCTGGACGAGCACGGGCTCGCGCTGGCCAACATGGGCGACATCCAGGAGCAGACGGTCGCCGGCGCCGCCCAGACCGGCACCCACGGCACCGGCCGCGACGCCGCCGGGCTCGTCTCCCAGATCGCCGGCCTGGAGATGGTGCTCGCCGACGGGAGCGTCGTCACGTGCTCGCGCGACGAGCGCCCCGACCTGTTCGACGCGGCCCGCGCCGGCCTCGGCTCGCTCGGGATCGTCACCGCCATCACGTGGAAGACCGTTCCGGCGTTCCTCCTCCAGGCGCGCGAGGAGCCGATGCGCTGGGACGAGGTCCTGGACCGGGTCGACGAGTTCGACGAGGGCAACGAGCACTTCGAGTTCTACTGGTTCCCGCACACCGAGGGCTGCCTCACCAAGCGCAACAACCGCGTCGAGGGGCCCGCCGAGCCGCTGTCGCGGTTCAGGTACTGGCTGGACGACGAGTTCCTGTCCAACAAGGTCTTCGGCCTCGTCAACCGCGTCACCCACCGGGTGCCCAAGG
The DNA here is from genome assembly GCF_040703975.1 of Spirillospora sp. NPDC029432. NCBI lineage: Bacteria > Bacillati > Actinomycetota > Actinomycetes > Streptosporangiales > Thermomonosporaceae > Spirillospora > Spirillospora sp. NPDC029432. The sequence goes on along the minus strand of NZ_JBEZWH010000061.1, from coordinate 9,664 downwards.
CGACCCCGTTCGTCAACGGCATCTCCGCCAAGGCCCTCGGGGCGCGCACGTACAGCGACACCTCCTACAAGGTGTTCACCAGCCCCCGCACGGTGCGCTTCAAGGAGCAGGAGTACGCGATTCCGCGCGAGCGCCTCGTCCCTGTGCTGCGCGAGCTGCGCGCCCTCTTCGACCGGCGCGACTGGCGGATCAGCTTCCCCATCGAGGTCCGGCTGCTCCCCGAGGAGGACGCCTGGCTGTCGATGGCGTACGGGAGGCGCACGGCGTTCGTCGCGGTGCACGTCTACAACCGCGACCCCCACGAGGAGTACTTCCAGGGGATCGAGGAGCTGATGACGGCGGCCGGCGGGCGGCCCCACTGGGGCAAGCTCCACACCCGCGACGCCGCGTACCTGGAGAAGGTCTACCCGCGGTTCGCCGACTTCCGGGCGCTCCGGGACGAGCTCGACCCGGAGCGCCGCTTCGCCAACCCGTACACCCGGCAGGTCTTCGGCGACTGACCGGCGTCACGAGCGCCGGGCGGGCTCTAGGAGCCCTGGTTCTCGCGCTGGGTGCCGGCGCCGGACCCGTCCTGCTGCTGGTCGCCCCCGCCTCCCCCGGGCGCGGTCGGCGCCGTCGTGGTCCCCGGGTCGACCGGCTGCTCCGGCTCGGTGCTCGGGGTCGGCGTCGGGCGGTCCGGCTGCTCGGGGCCGGACGTCGCGGGCGGGGTCGGCCGCCCGGTCTCCGGCGCCGTCTCCTGCCCGCCGGTCGCCGGCGTGTCGGTCGGCCGCTCGGACTCCCGGGTCGTCCCGGGGGACGGCGTCTCGGCGGGCTCCGCCCCGCCGCCGTCGTCGTTCCCGAGGTTGCTCCAGGTCGTCCCGCGGCCGTCGTCCGCGCCGACCCAGCTCGCCGCCGGCTTGTCGGTGATCTTCTCCAGCACGGTGATGCCGGCCATGACCACGGCGAAGACCGCGACCGACGACACCGCCAGCACGGCCCAGCGGCGCCTCGCCCACGCCAGCGAGTCGCGGAACGCGTCCCGCCAGGCCGCCCGCCGCACCGCCTCCCCGCCCGCCTCGGCCGCCAGCGCGTCCGCGACCGTCTCGGCAGGCGACAGGTCCAGCCGCGTCGCGTTCGGGTCGCCGCCGCCCGGCGGGTCCAGGAGGGTGGCGTTCGGGTCGCCCCCGGGACGGCCGGAACCGCCCGGCCACACGACCGTGCGGGTCGGGTCGGCGTTCAGCGCCTCCGCCGCGGCGCCGCGCGCCACCGTCTCGTCCCGCACGGCGTCCTGCAGGTGCGTGCGCTCCTTGATCTGCTCCTTGCCCTGGTCCAGATAGTGCTTGCCCACCGCGGCCCCCGCCGTGGAGACCACGCTCATGAAGGCGGCGCCGATGACGGTGCCGTACACCCCGAGGAAGGACGCGCCCACGGCGGCCGCCAGCGTGGCGAGGCCGCTGGCGATGAGCTGGGTCGTACTGAGATCCAGCGCCTTGCGCCGCATCGGATTCGTTCCCCCTGTCCACCGACCACGATCAAACTTCGTAAACCGGAACTACCGGCGGCGGGTGAACTGTTCCGTCCCGCGACGTGATGATGACAACGCCAAAACACTGGAGCCTCGACGTCCCGTCGGGCAGAGTGTGGAAAAGGATCCACAAGAATCGGGTAGGGCGTCCCCCGCCGGACCTCGGCACCGGCAAGCTTGGTCAGGTGCCCTCTTCGGCCTCGTGAAGAGGGCTTCGAGAGCGGCGATGTTCGGACATGCCGGGTACGGTGCTGGCAGCAGGTGTGTCCGAAAGAGAGACTCGGGAACCCGGGGGAAGGGCACGCATGCGCCCTCGGCACCCTCCGGTGCCGTCAGGAAGGGCAGGAAGGACACGCATGCAGGAGCTGCGCCTCGTCGCGGTCAGCGAGGACGGAACGTACCTCGTCCTGGCCACCGCGGGCCGAGGCACCCGGTTCACCCTGCCCGTCGACGATCGGCTGCGCGCAGCGGTCCGTGGGCACTTCTCCCGCCTCGGCCAGTTCGAGATCGAAGTGGAGAGTCCCTTGCGCCCCAAGGAGATCCAGGCTCGCATCCGGTCCGGCGAGACCGCGGAGGAGATCGCCGAGTCGGCCGGTATCCCGGTCGAACGCGTCCGCTGGTTCGAGGGTCCCGTCCTGCAGGAACGCGAGTACATGGCCCAGCAGGCGCAGCGCGTCGCGGTGCGCCGGCCCGGCGAGTCCACGCCCGGCCCGCCGCTGGGCGAGACCGTCGAGGAGCGGCTCGGCCGCGGCGGCGTCGACCTCGAAGAGGTCGAGTGGGACTCCTGGAAGTGCGAGGACAGCACCTGGCGGGTGCGGCTGTCGTTCTTCGACAACGGCCGCCCGCACGCGGCCGAGTGGGTCTTCGACCCGCGCCGCCGGCACGTCTCCCCGCTCGACGAGGTCGCCGCCCGGCTGACCGCGGTCGAGTGGGAGGACGACGGGCTCGGCGGCGACACCGTCACCCCGCTGGTGCCCCGCCGCCCGGCCATGAAGGTCGTCTCCGACAGCCGCGACCTCGCTCCCCCGCCGCCGCGCGGGATCGGCACGCCGCGCTCCCCGGAGGCGCCCGAGCCGCTGCGCGCCGCCACCGACCTGCGCCGCGAACCGCCGGCCGTGTCCCGGCCGCCCGCGCGCCCCGTACCGGAGGCGCCCGCGGCGGACGAGGAGCGTTCCACGCCGGAGCCGGCCGCCGTGGCGCCCGTTCCCGTGCCCAGGCCCGCGCCCGACGAGTCGGCCGCCGAGACCGGGCAGGAGCCGGAGCTGGAGCGGGAGAGCGCGCCGGAGCCGGTGGACGAGCCCGCGGCCGAGGAGGCCGTTTCGGCGCCCGAGCCGGAGCGTGAGAGCGAGCCCGAGGCCGTTCCGGAGCCCGAGGCCGAAGCCGAAGCCCAGGCCGAGCGGGAGCCTGAGATCGGGAGCGAGCCGGAGAACGAACCGGAGAGCGCGCCGGAACCGGTGGCCGAGGCCGCCGAGGAGGCTCCTGACGAGACCCCCGAGCTTGAGGCCGAGGCCGAGACCGAGGCCGACGTTCAGGCCGAGACCGAACAGGCCCCCGAGACCGAAGCCGAGCGGGAGCCGGAGCCGGCCGCCGAGGAGGCGCCCGCGCCGGAACCCGAGCCGGAGCCCGAACCCGCGCCCGAGCCGGAGAAGCCGGCCGCGCGGGAGAAGGCCCAGCCGGCGCCCAAGCCGCAGCGCCCGCCGCACCGGGAGACGTCCCGGCCCCCGGCGAAGAAGAAGCCGTCCACCGCGCGGCCGTCCATGCCCGCCGCGCCGGTGGACCCGCCGGCGGCCGCCGCCGCGGCGGCGGGAGAGGCGGCGGGGGCGCAGCGGCCCGCCCGCAACCGGCGCAAGTCCAAGGGCAAGCGCGCGTCCGTCCCGTCCTGGGACGAGATCATGTTCGGCGCGCGCCGGCCCGACTGACGCGCTACCGGGGAGTCCGCGATGCCGTCCCCTCGGGGGCGGCACCGGCCGGCCCGTCCGCCGCCAGGAACGGCTCGACCCAGCCGGGGGTGATCCGGGCGGCGAACGCGACCGCGTCGCCCTCGGCCATGTCCACGGCCTGGTAGCCGCCCTCGCCCGCACCCACGGCGACGTACAGCGTCGCGAGCCCCAGGCGGCGCTGGAAGAGCGTGCGGCGGACGCGCCAGCCGATCACCGCGTCATGGTCGACGACGGCCTGCCGGCGGCGCAGCGAGCCCGACCGGACCGTCAGCCGGACGGCGTCGGTGGCGTGCCCGAGCTGCCGGTAGCGGTCGATCCCCAGCGGTACGGCGAGGACGGCCAGGCCGAGGCAGCCGTACATCACCCAGGGCTCCCCCGCCAGGTGCGCCGCCACCGCCAGGCCCAGCGGCGGCGCGACGGCCCGCAGGACGCGGCGGCCGCGGGCGGCGGACGGGTGCGGGACGAGCGGGCCCGGCACGGTGCCGAGCACCTCGCCCGCCAGGCCGCGCACGACCGGCCACGGCGCGGCGGGCAGCAGCCGGCCCCGCTGCGCGGCGTCGCCCAGCCCGGTGACGAGGGCGCCCAGCCGGACGACGCGGGCCAGCCGCTCGAACGGGTTGTCCGACAGCTCCACGCCGCGGATCCGGCGCCGCTCCAGGCTGACGCTGCGGCGGGTGACCAGGCCGCGCTCGGCGACCACCGAGCCGTCCCGGGCGTACACGGTGAAGTCCCAGTTCACCAGCGCGAACGCGATCACCGACAGCACCGGGGTGACCAGCAGGAGCGCCGCCAGCAGCGCCAGCACGGTGGTGGCGTGCAGCCCGGCCAGCCGGTGCCCGAGGTCCGACAGCCGGTCCTCGGTGATGAGGCCCAGATCGTCGCCGAGGTTGTAGAGGGTGCCGAACAGGCTGCCGGCCACCGCGAACGGGGTGAGCAGGTACGCGCCGCCGAGCGGGGCGAACAGGTACCAGCGCGGCCGTACCCGGGCGAGCTCGCGGCGCGGCGGGGCGGGCGCGGCGCCGTCCCGCCGCAGCAGCGCCCGGCGCAGCCGCTCGGCCTCCGGCCGGGACACCGCGTTCAGCTCGCCCTCGCCGCCGTCGGCGCCCGCGTCGATGTGGACGATCGCCAGGCGCAGCAGGCGGTGCGGGGCGGGCGCGCTGACGTCCACGCCGCGGATCCGCTCGCGCGGGATCGTCTTGACCGATCTGCGCAGGAACGAGCGGCGCAGCTCGATGCGGTCGTCGTACACGGTGTAGGTGAACGTCAGCCAGACGGCCACGTGGTAGGCCAGCCCGACGGCGAGGCCGCCCAGCGTGAAGAAGAACGCCGTGGACACGCCGCCGACGGCCAGGCCCGCCGCTCCGGCCGCCAGCAGCGCCAGCAGCTCGCGGGTCGCGCTCACGATGGACGTCAGCGGGTGCAGCCGCTGCGCACGCGCCGCGGCCGCCGGGGCGCGGGGCGGGCCGGGTGCGTTCACGTCGCGTCGTCGCGCAGGGCGTGCGCGCGGTGCGCCAGGTCCTCCGACAGCCGGGTCGCCACGCCGGCGGGCAGGCCCGAGACCTCGGACGAGCCGGTGTGCGAGGCGGTGTTGACCTCGATCGTGGCCAGGCCCAGCAGGCGCTCGATCCAGCCCTGCTTGGTGTCGACGGTCTGGATGCGGCTCACCGGCACCAGCAGCCATTCGCGGCTGAACCAGCCCGTACGGGTGTAGACGACGTCCGCGCTGACCTCCCAGCGGTGCACCCGGTAGCGCCACACGGGGGCGACCAGGACCATGAGGGCGCCGGCCGCGCCGGTCAGGAGCGGCAGCCGGGCGATGACGGTCTCCAGCCAGCCGGGCGGACCCGTCCAGCCGGAGCCCTCGTACCAGGCGGCCACGCCCCAGGCCAGCCCGAACGCCAGGCCCCACAGCAGCAGCGCCTCGATCGCCCAGTGCGCGATGGCGCGCGGCGACACCCGGTGCGCGGGCGGCCGCAACCGCGGCGGGTGAGGCTCGCCTCCGCCGGATGGGTGGGTTGGCCGCACCGCCGTCACGTACCCGAGTTTAGATCTTCCGGGCCGTGCTCGTCTCCGCCGCCGGTACGACCGTCGAACAGGGGCATCGGTGTACTTTTCCGAGAAATCACCGGCGTATCAGCGTTTTGTCAGACCCGGATGCGAACCTGGTGATGGCACCAGCGACCTGTCAGCGATCTGACAGACCCCGCGCGAAAACTGGATGCGCACCACTCCGGACCTTCGAATGATTTGACCTGCCGCAACGTCAAGGTCATGGGATGGCCGGACAAGCCCGTACACACCCGCTTCAGGGGAGATCACATGACAGACGCCATCCAGGCCGAGGGCCTGGAGAAGCGATTCGGGGAGACCCAGGCGCTGGCGGGGGTCTCGCTCACCGCCGCCGCCGGAACGGTCCTCGGCGTGCTGGGGCCCAACGGCGCCGGCAAGACCACCATGACCCGCATCCTGGCCACGCTGATCGAGCCGACCGCGGGCAGCGCCCGCGTGGGCGGCTTCGACGTGGTCAAGGAGGCGCACCAGGTCCGCCAGCTGATCGGCCTCACCGGCCAGTACGCCGGGGTCGACGAGATGCTCACCGGCACCGAGAACCTCGTCCTCATCGGGCGGCTGCTCGGCCGGTCCCGGCCGGACTCCAAGGCCCGCGCCCGCGAGCTGCTGGAGCGCTTCGACCTGACCGACGCGGCCGAGCGGCCCGCGAAGACCTACTCGGGCGGGATGCGCCGCCGCCTCGACCTGGCCGCGAGCCTGGTCGGCCGGCCGCAGATCCTGTTCCTGGACGAGCCCACCACCGGTCTCGACCCGCGCAGCCGCAACGGCCTGTGGGACATCGTCCGCGGCCTGACCGACGACGGCGTGACCGTGCTCCTCACCACGCAGTACCTGGAGGAGGCCGACCAGCTGGCCGACGACATCATCGTCATCGACCGCGGGCAGGCCATCGCGCACGGCACCTCCGACGAGCTCAAGGCCCAGGTCGGCGGCCAGGTGCTGGAGCTGCGCCCGGTGAACGAGGCCGACCACGTGACGGTGGCGCGGCTGGCCGGCGAGCTGGCCGGCACCGACCCCGAGGTCCGCGACGGCCTGGTCGCGGTGGGCATCACCGACCCGGCGATCATGCCGGCGATGGTGCGCCGGCTGGACGAGGCCGGCGTGCTGCTCAGCGAGCTGTCCATGCGCAAGTCCACGCTGGACGAGGTGTTCTTCGCCCTCACCGGCCATCACACCGACGACCTCGACGCCGAGGCCGGCGAACTCGCCGAGGCGAGCAAGAAGGAAGGGGCCCCGGCATGAGCGCAGCGGGGATCGCGGTTCCGGCCGACCTGTCCAAGCGGGTCTCCCCCGGCGTCACCGCGCGCAACATCGCCACGCTGGCGTGGCGCAACCTGGTGCAGATCAAGCACAACCCGATGGAGCTGCTCGACCTCAGCATCCAGCCGATCATGTTCGTGCTGCTGTTCGCGTACGTGTTCGGGCCGTCGATGGCCGGCAGCGTGGAGGCGTACCTGCCGGTGGTGATCCCGGGGATCATCGCGCAGAACGCGCTGTTCGCCGGGATGGCGACCGGGTTCGGGCTCAACACCGACATCACCAAGGGCGTGTTCGACCGGTTCCGCAGCCTGCCGATCGCGCGCAGCGCCCCGCTGGCGGGACGGATCATCGCCGACACCGCCAAGCAGGGCTGGTCGATGATCATCCTGCTGGCGGTGGGGTTCGCGATCGGGTTCCGGCTGGAGACCGGGCCGCTGGCACTGCTGACCGCGTTCCTGCTGCTGCTGGCGTTCGCCGTGCTGTTCTCGTGGACGTCGGTCTACATCGCGATGAAGGTGAACGAGCCGGAGAAGGTGCAGATCTTCGGGTTCGTGGTGATCTTCCCGCTGAGCTTCCTGAGCACCGCGTTCATCCCGTCCACCGACCGGATCCCGGGGCCGGTCGCCTGGGTGATGGACAACAGCCCGGTGACCCAGCTGGTCGAGGCGATGCGCGGGCTGCTGGTGGGCGGCCCGGTGTTCGACCACGCGATGATCGCGCTGGCCTGGGGCGTCGGCATCTCGCTGGTGTTCGCGCCGCTGTCGATGCGGGCGTTCAAGCAGCGCGCCTGACGGCGCGGCTCAGCGGGCGCCGGGGACGCCCCGGCCCGCCGGATCCGCCGGGTCCTCTTCGCCGGGTGCGGCGAGGAGGACCGGCGGCGGGGGGCGTTCCAGGCCGAAGCCGGCGATGACGTCGTCCAGGGTCCGCGCGGCGCCGCGCCGGTAGGACTCCTCGAAGGCGGCGTCGCCGAGCGCGGCGCGGGCCATCGCCTCGATCCGCGCCGGAAGGGGCCGCGACAGGTCGCGGACGCCGCGCAGCCCGTCGGCGGTGCCCAGCAGCCGGGCCGCCCGCTCCGCGGCGCCCTCGCGTACGGCCAGATGGGCCAGGCCCACCAGGACGTCCGCGACGATCGGATGGTCGAGCGCCCGGACCGCGGCCGGGACGGCCTCGTCCAGGCGGCGGCGCGCGGCCTCCATGCCTCCCCCCTCCGGACCGCCCCCGTCCGGACCGCCAGCCCCCGACCCGTCCTCGTCCAGGTCCAGATGCGCCCGTGCGGTCAGCACCATGGCCCGGAGATGCGGCGGCTTGGCGCGGCGCGCGTACTCCTCGGCGAATTCCAGCCGCCGCGCGGCCTCGCCCCGATCACCCGCCCTGGAGGCGAACTCGCCGTACCGCATGTGCAGGAAGGCCGTCGCCTCCGGCGACCCCATCCGCTCGGCGTCGCGCAGCGCCCCGTCCAGGATGTCCCTGGCGCGGGCGTGCTCGCCGAGGAGGTCGAGCTCGTTCGCCAGCCGGGAGTGCATGTGGACGAACATGCCCGCGCCCCCGCCGAGCGGGGCGTTGTGCCGCAGCGCCTCCGCGAACAGGTCCGCCGCCGCCCGGTGCTCGCCGCGCCACGCCAGGATGTCGCCCTGGGCCGCCAGCGTGAACGACATCCCCCACCGGTCCCCCGCCTCACGGAAGCCGCGCAGGGCGGCGGCGAGATCGTCGGCCGCCTCGGCGACGCGGCCGAAGTTGAGGGCGAGCTGGCCCATGACGAAGTGGCCGATCGCCCGAACCCAGGGGTCCGGGTCCTCGACCATCGGCCGGGCCTCGCCGCGCGACCGCTCGTCCCAGCCCTGGGCGAACAGCCGCATGAGCGTCACCATCACCCGCAGCACCGGATGCGGCGACCGCTCGCCGAGCCCCTCGGTGATCCGCATGACCCGCCGCAGCCAGGCCGTGGCCTCGACGTTCTCCCACGGCCCCTCGAAGGTGAACATCACGCCGTGCGCGAGGGCCGTCGCGGTCGTCTCGTCCTCCGGCAGGCCCGGCATGGCCGTCACCTCGGCGAAGAACTCCTTCGCCTCCTGGACGGCGCCGCCCAGGAACCAGTACCAGCCGAGCGCGGCGCACAGCCGCACGGCCAGCACCGCGTCGCCCGCGGAGATCGCCCAGCGCAGCGCGCCGTGCAGGTTGTCGTGCTCGGCCTTGAGGACGGCCATCCAGTGCAGCTGGTCATGCCGGTACAGGCGCGGCTCGGCCGTCTCGGCCAGCTCCGCGAGGTACTCGGCGTGGGCGCGCCGCACCCGCTCCTCCTCGCCGGCCTCGGCCAGGCGTTCGGCGCCGTACGCGCGGATCGTCTCCAGCATCCGGTAGCGCGGGCCGGAGCCGTCCGCGCCGTCCATGCCGCCTGTGCCGCCTGTGCCGCCTGTGCCGCCTGCGTTGTCGGCGCCGCCGGTCTCGACGACCAGCAGCGACTTGTCTGCCAGGGCGGCGAGCGCCTCCAGGACGCCGTCCGGATCGAGCCCGGGCCCGGCGCAGACGCGCTCGGCGCTCGCGAGCGTCGCGCCGCCGGTGAACACCGACAGCCGCCGCCACAGGGCGCGCCCGGCCTCGTCCAGCAGGTCCCAGCTCCACTCGACCATGGCGCGCAGCGTCTGGTGCCGGGGCAGCGCGGTCCGGCTGCCGGTGGCCAGCAGCCGGAAGCGGTCGCCCAGCCGGCCGGCGACCTGCTGCGGGGTCAGCGCGCGCAGCCGTACGGCGGCCAGCTCGATCGCCAGCGGCATCCCGTCCAGGGCCCGGCAGATCCGCACGAGGGACGCCACGTTCGCGGGCGTCACCGCGAACCCCGGGGAGACGGCGGCGGCGCGGTCGGCCAGCAGCCGCACGGCCGGGTTCGCGGCGGCCT
>NZ_JBEZWH010000060.1:0-48323 GCF_040703975.1 Spirillospora sp. NPDC029432 | reverse complement strand
GCCCCCTCTGCCCGGGGGCGGGTGCCCGGAGCGTCCAACGCGCGGCGGGGGCGCCCCCCCTGCGCGGGGGGCGTGGGGGGTCGACCCCCCACAATGAAACAGTGCATAAACCTTATGGCGATCTTGGGCGGCCTCCGCTGCATGAGCGGGCGCTTCGGCGTGCGCTGGTGCGGGATGGCGGGTTGTGGCGGGATGTCGGGGTCGTGGCGGAGACGGGGTCGACGAACGCGGATCTGGGTGAGGCGGCGGGGAGGGGGGCGCCGGAGGGGACGGTGCTGGTCACGGAGTCGCAGACGGCGGGGCGTGGGCGGCTGGGGCGGCGGTGGTCGGCGCCGCCGCGGTCGGGGTTGATGTTCTCGGTGTTGCTGCGGCCGGAGGTGGCGGCGGATCGGCTGGGCTGGTTGCCGTTGCTGACGGGGGTGGCGGTGGCGACGGCGGTGCGGCGGATGACGGCGTGGTCGGAGGCCGGTGAGGGGTTTCTGGGGGAGGCGGCGGATGTCGCGGTCGATGTGCGGCTGAAGTGGCCGAACGATCTTCTCGCCGGTGAGCGGAAGCTGGGCGGGATCCTGGCGGAGAAGGTGGCCGATGCGGTGATCGTCGGGTGCGGGTTGAACGTGGGGTTGCGGGAGGAGGAGCTTCCGGTGCCGACGGCGACGTCGCTGCTGATCGAGGGGGCGCCGATGAGTGATCGGGCGCCGCTGCTGCGGGCGATCCTGCGGGAGTTCGAGACTTGGTACCGGGAGTGGACGGCGCTGGGCGGTGATCCGGAGGCGAGTGGCCTGCGGACGGCGTACAAGGATCTGTGCGCGACGCTGGGGCGGGCCGTTCGGGTGGAGTTGCCGGGCGGGGAGCCGCTGCGGGGGACGGTCGGTGACATCGACGGGTCGGGGCGCCTGGTGGTGACCGGCGAGGATGGTGCGGTGCGGGCGGTCGGCGCCGGCGACGTGGTGCACGTTCGATGAACGCCGCGCGGGTATCGGCGGTCCGATCACCCCGGATGCATCGTGTCTGCCACGATATGTCGCGGAACTTGACCACGTCGCCGCCGCCGGCGGGCTGAGGGGCAGGGGAGATGTCAGCAGCGGGGTTGCCGGATCCGAAGGAGATCGAGGAGCTTCTGCTGGGCGGCGAGCTGCGTTACACCCGCGTCGGCGCCGTCGAGCGTGCGGGGGTGAGCAGGGAGTTCTCGGGCCAGGTCTGGAAGGCGTTCGGCTACCCTTCGATGCCCGACGGTGAGGTCGCCTACACCGAGGGCGACGTGGCGGCGCTGAACCGGCTGGGCCGCCTCATGGCGGAGGGCGTCCTGGACGAGGACGCGGTGATCCGGCTGGTGCGGGCGTTCGGGCAGACGATGGCGCGGCTGGCCGAGTGGCAGGTGAATCTGCTCAGCCACATGATGGGGCCGGGGGGCGACGAGCCGGACGCCGAGTCGGTGCGGACGATCGTGGAGCTGGCCGAGAAGCACATCGGGGAGTTCGAGCCGCTGGTGGTGCATGCCTGGCGGCGGCAGCTGGCGGCGGCGGGGACGCGCGCGATCGCCGCCGCGGCGACCCGGGAGCCCGGGTCGTCGAGCGCCGTGCGGCCGCAGATCACGGTGGGTTTCGCGGACATGGTCTCGTTCACGCAGATGAGCCGGGAGCTGGAGGAGCTGGAGCTGGCCCGGGTGGTCGAGCGGTTCGAGGAGACGGCGTCGGACATCGTGGCCTCGTGCGGCGGCCGGCTGGTCAAGACGCTGGGCGACGAGGTGCTGTTCTGCGCGGACACTCCGGCGGACGGCGGGGAGATCGCGCTGGCGATCGCCCAGGCGATCACGGATGAGACCGAGGTCCCGGACGTGCGGGTGGGGGTGGCGTACGGGCCGGTGCTGTCGCTGATGGGCGATGTGTTCGGCACCACGGTCAATCTGGCGGCGCGGCTGACCAAGCTGGCCCGGCCGGGCTCGGTGGTGATCGACGCGGAGCTGGCCGCGCAGCTGGAGAAGGAGCCGGGTTTCGCGAGCACCCGGATCGTGCGCCGTCCGGTGCGCGGCCTGGGGATCGTCCAGCCGTACGTGCTACGCCGCGCCCGCGGGGACGGCGGCGGCCCGTCGGGGTCTGGCGGGGAAGGGGCCCCGGCCGGCGGTTGACGGCCGGGGCGTTCCCATGGCGCCGCCCTTCCGGGCGCGCGTTCCGGCGCGGCCGGATCAGTAGTCGGCGATGGGCTTGGGCGCGTCCTCGCCGGGGGCCTCGGTGAGGCGCTGGAGGTAGTTCTGCTCGCCCAGCGACTCGACCAGGCTCAGCTCGGTCTCGAGGTAGTCGATGTGGTACTCCTCGTCCTCCAGGATCTTCTCGAAGATCCGGGCGGAGGTGACGTCGCCGCGGGAGCGCATCAGCTCGATGCCGGGGCGCAGCCGCGCGACGGCCTCCAGCTCGACCTGGAGGTCGGCCTTGAGCTGCTCGACCACGGTCTGGCCGATGCGGAGCGTGCCGAGCTTCTGGTAGTTGGGCAGCCCTTCGAGGAAGAGGATGCGGTCGGTCAGCAGCTCCGCATGCTTCATCTCGTCGATGGACTCGTGCCGGGTGTGCTTGGCGATCCGGGTGAAGCCCCAGTTCTGCTGCATCTTGGCGTGCAGGAAGTACTGGTTGATCGCGGTGAGCTCGGCCGTGAGCTGCTCGTTGAGCAGGTTGATGATGTCCTTGTCGCCTTCCATGGCGACCATGCTTGCACGCTGCCCTGTTCATGGACAGCACTAACCCCCCGTTCGGCCGTGTGTCACACCGGAACGGGGGCTCGGAAGCCTGTGGTCAGGCGGCGTCGGACGCGGCGACCTCCCCTTCGGCGGTGCGGACCGGCAGCGAGGCGCCCGCGACCGGCACCGGGACGGTGGCGGGCCGGGCGGCCGGTGCGGCCGGGACCGCGGGGTCGGCGACCGGCATCGGCTCGGTACGCTCGGCGGGCATGACCGGGGACGCCGGGCCGCCGGTGATAGCGTCGGCCAGCTCGCTGGCCGTGCGGTACTCGCTCACCAGGGCGTACAGGCGCTTGGTGCAGGTCCCGCAGCCGGGCTTCATACCGCAGGCGGCCTTGACCTCCTTGGGGGAGCAGGCACCGCCGGCCATGCAGCTCCGCACGTCATCCTCGGTGACGGCGTTGCAGATGCAGACGTACATCCGGCGGTCGAACCTTCCGTGCGGCGTTACGGTCGGAGGGCATCACCGGGGGACGTAGCGCCACACGCGGTAAGGGCACCCTCAATAAGGTAAGGCTCCCCTAAGGTAACTCACGAATGTCCGCTCTGGCCAGTGGTGGTCGGTTCTCTTTACCTGGCGGCCCGGCCCGCGGGCCTGGCGTGTGAGGCGGACCTCAGCGGGAAGCATCCGTCCCGAGCGACGGGAGGGCGGGACGGTGACGGTGGTCTGGCCGGGGGACGCATATCCGCTCGGGGCCCATTTCGACGGGGCGGGGACCAACTTCGCGATCTTCACCGAGGCGGCCGAGCGGGTGGAGCTGTGCCTGTTCGACGGGCCCGCCGGCGAGGGCGGCGGGGAGACGAGGATCTCCCTGCCGGAGGTGGACGCGTTCGTCTGGCACGCCTACCTGCCGGGGGTCATGCCGGGGCGGCGGTACGGGTACCGCGTGCACGGCCCGTACGACCCCCGGAGCGGCCACCGCTGCAACCCGAACAAGCTGCTGCTCGACCCGTACGCGCAGGCGATCGAGGGCGAGATCGACTGGGACGAGTCGTGCTTCGGCTACGGCTTCGGCGACCCGTGGTCCCGCAACGACGCCGACTCGGCGCCGCACACGATGCGGTCGGTGGTGGTCAGCCCCTACTTCGACTGGGCCGACGACCGGCCGCCGCGCACCCCGTACCACGAGACGGTGATCTACGAGGCGCATGTGAAGGGGCTCACGTACCGGCATCCGGAGATCCCGCCGGAGATGCGCGGCACGTACGCGGCGCTCGGCCACCCGGTGATCATCGATCATCTGACCGAGCTGGGCGTGACCGCCGTGGAGCTGATGCCGGTGCACCAGTTCGTCCATGACGACACCCTCGTCGACCGGGGCCTGCGCAACTACTGGGGCTACAACACCATCGGCTTCTTCGCCCCGCACAACGGGTACGCGGCGGCGGGGCAGCGCGGCGAGCAGGTGCTGGAGTTCAAGGCGATGGTGAAGGCCCTGCACGAGGCGGGCATCGAGGTGATCCTCGACGTGGTCTACAACCACACCGCCGAGGGCAACCACCTGGGGCCGACGCTGTCGTTCCGGGGGCTGGACAACGCCTCGTACTACCGGCTGGTCGAGGACGACCCCCGCTACTACATGGACACCACGGGCACCGGGAACAGCCTGCTGATGCGCAGCCCGCACGTCCTCCAGCTGATCATGGACTCGCTGCGCTACTGGATCACCGAGATGCACGTGGACGGCTTCCGCTTCGACCTGGCCGCCACGCTGGCGCGCGAGCTGCACGAGGTGGACCGGCTGTCGGCGTTCTTCGACCTCGTCCAGCAGGATCCGGTGGTGTCGCAGGTGAAGCTGATCGCCGAGCCGTGGGACGTCGGCGAGGGCGGCTACCAGGTCGGCAACTTCCCCCCACTGTGGACCGAATGGAACGGCAAGTACCGCGACACCGTCCGCGACTACTGGCGGGGGCGGCCGGCGACGCTGCCGGAGTTCGCGTCCCGGCTGACCGGCTCCAGCGACCTGTACGCCGACGACGGCCGCCGCCCCAACGCCTCGATCAACTTCGTGACCTGCCATGACGGGTTCACGCTGCACGACCTGGTCTCGTACGACGGCAAGCACAACGAGGCCAACGGCGAGGGCAACCGGGACGGCACCGACGACAACCGGTCCTGGAACTGCGGCGCCGAGGGCCCGACCGACGATCTGGAGATCATCGGGCTACGGGAGCGGCAGAAGCGCAACTTCATGGCCACGCTGTTCCTCACGCAGGGCGTGCCGATGCTGTCGCACGGCGACGAGATCGGCCGCACGCAGCGCGGCAACAACAACGCCTACTGCCAGGACAGCGACATCTCCTGGGTCGACTGGGACGGCCTCCAGGAGAACTTCCCGCTGCTCGACTTCGTCCAGAAGCTGGCCGCGCTGCGCCGCAGGCATCCGGTGTTCCGGCGCCGCCGCTTCTTCAAGGGGCGCCCGGCGGCCCGCACCGACAAGGGCGGCAAGGGCGGCAAGGACGGGAGCAGGGAGCTGCCCGACCTGCTGTGGTTCACGCCGGGCGGGCGGGAGATGACCGGCACCGACTGGTCGGCGGGCTACAACAAGTCGTTCTACATCTTCATGAACGGGGACGCGATCGGCGAGCCGGGACGGCGCGGCGAGCGGATCCGGGACGCCTCGTTCCTGCTGCTGTTCAACGCCCATCACGGCGATCTGGGTTTCGGGCTGCCGCCCGCCCGGTACGGAGGGATGTGGTCGAAGGTGCTCGACACGGCCGACCCCATGCTCGCCGAGGAGGAGTCTCCGGTGGTCAAGGCAGGTGAGACGGTGACGGTCGAGGCCCGCTCGCTCCAGGTGCTCCGCCGTGTCTGACCCGCCCGCCGCGCCCCCTGCCGCCCCCTCTGCCGGGCCCGCGACCGGCACGTACCGGCTCCAGCTGCGCGGTACGAGCGGCCCCGGCCGCTGCGGCCTCAACGAGGCGGCCGCGCTCGCCCCGTACCTGGCGTCGCTGGGCGTGTCGCACGTGTACCTGTCGCCCGTGCTCCAGGCGGCGCCCGGCTCGGCGCACGGGTACGACGTCGTCGACCACGAGCGGCTGTCGGCGGAGCTGGGCGGCGGTGACGCGTTCCGCGCGATGGTGTCGCGGTTCCGCGCGCACGGGCTCCGCGTGCTGCTGGACGTGGTGCCGAACCACATGGCGATCCCCGACCCCCCGGTGCTGAACGCGCCGCTCGCCGCGGTGATCGAGGAGGGGGCGGACTCGCCGTACGCCCGCTGGTTCGACGTCGACTGGGAGGCGGGCGGCGGCCGGCTCGTCCTGCCGGGGCAGGGGGAGCCGAACTACCGGCGCTTCTTCGACATCTCCGGGCTGATCTGCCTGCGCCAGGAGGACGCCGAGGTCTTCGCCCGCACGCACGGCCTGCTGCTGCGCATGGTGGCCGAGGGGCTGGTGGACGGGCTGCGGATCGACCACCCCGACGGCCTCACCGACCCGCGCGGCTACCTGGAGCGCCTGTCGGCCGCCGCCTCCGCGCCGGGGGAGCCGCGCTGGATCCTGGTCGAGAAGATCACCACGGGTGAGGAGCGGCTGCCGGCCGGCTGGCGGTGCGCCGGGACCACCGGGTACGACGCCCTCGGGATGGTCGGCGGCGTCTTCGTCGACCCGGACGGGGAGCGGCCGCTGACCGAGGCGTACACGGAGTTCACCGGCGGGCCGGAGTCGTTCGCCGAGGTCGAGCACGAGGCCCGCCGGTACGCGGCCGGGCACGGGCTGCGGCCGGAGGTCGACCGGCTGCACCGGGTGCTGTGCCGGGCGCTGGGCGAGCGGGACGAGGCGCGGCGCGCGGACCTCCGCACGGCCCTGGTCGAGCTGCTGGCCGCGATGCCCGTCTACCGGGCGTACGTCGTCCCGGGCGAGGACCCGCCCGTCCAGGCGGTCGAGGTCCTGGAGCGGGCGGAGAGGGCCGCGCGCGCCCGCGTCCCGGAACCGCTGCGCGACGACCTGCGGAGGATCGTCGCGCTGGCCCTCGGGGGCGGCGGCGGGAGCGGGGCGGCCGAGTTCGCCGAGCGGTTCCAGCAGACGTCGGCGCCGCTGGCCGCCAAGGGCGTGGAGGACACCGCGTTCTACCGCTGGAACCGGATGGCCGCCCTGAACGAGGTCGGCGGCGACCCGGCGCGCTTCGCGGTGAGCCCGGAGGACTTCCACGCGTACTGCGCCCGGCAGCTCCGCGACTGGCCCGCCACGATGACGACCCTGTCCACGCACGACACCAAGCGGCAGGAGGACGTCCGCGCCCGGCTCGCCGTCCTGGCGGAGCTGCCGGGGCCGTGGGCGGAGGCGGTGGGTCGCTGGCGCGGCTGGGACCCGAAGGGCTCGCCGCTCGAACCCGACCTGGAGTACCTCCTCTGGCAGACGCTCGCCGGCGCCTGGCCGCTCACGGAGGAGCGGCTCGCGGAGTTCCTGACCAAGGCGATGCGCGAGGCCAAGACCCGGACGAACTGGATCGAGCCCGACACCGGCTACGAGGAGGCGGTGCTCGCGTACGCGCGGCGCGTCCTCGCGGACGCCGACCTGACCGCCGACCTGGCCGGGTTCGTGGACATGCTGGACGGCTACGCGCGCGCCAACGTCCTCGGCCAGAAGCTCGTCCAGCTGACCATGCCCGGCGTCCCGGACGTCTACCAGGGCTGCGAGCTGGCCGGGCTGTCGCTGGTCGATCCCGACAACCGGCGGCCGGTCGACTACGGCCTGCGCCGCTCGCGCCTCACCCGGCTCGACAGCGGCCGCGAGCCCCGCGACCTGCACGACGAGAAGCTGCTGGTCACCTCGCGGGCGCTGCGGCTGCGCCGGGACCGTCCCGAGTGGTTCGGGACCGGCGCGTACGAGCCCGCCGCGGCGGAGGGGCGCGCGGCGCGGCACGTGCTGGCGTCCCGGCGCGGGGAGCGGCCGGGGGCGCTGACGGTCGCGACCCGGCTCCCGGCGGGGCTCGAACGGGCCGGCGGCTGGCACGGCACGTACCTGGACGCGGGCCCGGGCCTGTGGCGGGACGTCCTGACCGGCGAGGTCCACCGGGGCTCGCGGCTCGCGCTCGCCGACGTCCTCGGCACGCTGCCGGTGGCCCTGCTGGTCCCGGACCAGGCGGGGGACGGGTGACCCGCTTCGAGGTGTGGGCGCCGGACGCCGGGCGCGTCCAGGTCGCCGTCTGGGAAGGAGAGAACCCGAGCCGGCACCCGATGACGCGGGACGGGCAGGGCGGCTGGTGGATCGCCGACGTCCCCGGCGCGGGCCACGGCACGGACTACGGCTTCGTCCTGGACGATCAGGACGAGATCCTCCCCGACCCGCGCTCTCCCTGGCAGCCGCACGGCGCGCACGGAGTGAGCCGGGTGTACGAGCACGACCGCTTCCCCTGGACGGACGGCGCCTGGCGGGGCCGCCCCCTCCCCGGAAGCGTCCTGTACGAGCTGCATGTGGGCACGTTCACCCCTGAGGGGACGTTCGACGCGGCCATAGAACGGCTGGACCATCTCGTCTCCCTTGGGGTGGACGCAGTCGAACTCCTGCCCGTCGCAGCGTTCCCGGGGAATCACGGCTGGGGCTATGACGGCGTCCACCTGTGGGCACCGCACGAGCCGTACGGCGGGCCCGACGGGCTGAAGCGTTTCGTGGACGCCGCCCACGGCAAGGGGCTCGCCGTCATCCTCGACGTCGTCTACAACCACCTCGGCCCCAGCGGCAACCGCCTCGCCTCCTATGGGCCGTACTTCACCGGCGCGTACAGCACCCCATGGGGGGACGCGGTGAACTTCGACCAGGCGGGGTCCGACGAGGTGCGCGCGTTCGTCATCGGCAACGCGCTGATGTGGCTGCGCGACCACCATTTCGACGGGCTGCGCCTGGACGCCGTCCACGCCATCGACGACCACGGCGCCGTCCACGTCCTGGAGGAGCTGGCGGGCCGCGTGCGGGCGCTCTCGGCGCATCTGGGACGCGAGCTGTTCCTGATCGCCGAGTCCGACCTGAACGACCCGAGGCTGATCACCTCGCGGGAGGCGGGCGGGTACGGGCTGGACGGGCAGTGGTGCGACGACGTCCACCACGCGCTGCACGCCGCACTGACGGGCGAACGGCAGGGGTACTACTGCGACTTCGGCTCGACGGAGACGCTCGCGAAGGCGCTGACCAGGGCGTTCGTCCACGACGGGACCTGGTCGGCGTACCGGGGGCGCCGCCACGGCCGCCCGGTGGACGTGGAACGGACGCCCGCGCACCGGTTCGTGACGTTCCTGCAGAACCACGACCAGGTCGGGAACCGGGCCGCCGGCGACCGGACCGCGGCCGCGCTCCCGCCCGGCCGGCTCAAGATCGGCGCGGCGCTGCTGCTGCTGGGCCCGTTCACGCCGATGCTCTTCATGGGGGAGGAGTGGGCGGCGAGCACGCCGTGGTGCTACTTCACCGACCACCGCGAGCCCGAGCTGGGCCGGGCGGTGACCGAGGGGCGGCGGCGCGAGTTCGCCCGGCACGGCTGGGCGGGCGAGGTGCCCGATCCACAGGCCGCGGAGACCTTCCGGCGCTCGCGGCTCGACTGGGCCGAGGCGGGCGGCGGCGTCCACCGAGAGCTGCTCGAATGGCACCGCGCGCTGATCGCGCTCCGGCGGGCCTGGCCCGAGCTGACCGAACCGCGCCTCACCGGCGTCTCCGTGGAGATCCCGCGCGGAGAACGGGGAGACACGCGGGCGGATGAGCGGAATGGGGGCGATGAAACGGATGCCCGCCGGCTGGTCCTGCGGCGCGGCCGGATCCGCGTCGCCGTCGAATTCGAGGAACGAACAATGCAAATCCCGGTCGAACCGGACGCGCGCCTCCTGCTCGCCTCCGACCCGGCCGTACGCCTGGAGCCGGGAGCGGGTGCCGGAACCGCCGCGCTGACCCTGCCGGGACCCGCCGTGGCGGTGCTCGCAGCCCCCGCGACACGCTGACCTGTGCCAATAACGTACGGTTACTTCGCCCTACTCCCCGATTTGTTCGTGTTCATGGAAGTACTATGAGTGGCAAACCGCAGGTCAAGAGCGCGGCGGCCGCCGGGAAACGTTCATGAATGGTCATACGATCGGTCCATGACCTCAGTACTGCTCGCCGAGGACGACACGTCCATCTCCGAGCCTCTCGCCCGTGCGCTGCGGCGCGAGGGGTACACCGTCGAAGTCAGCCCGGACGGGCCGCAGGCCCTGGAGCGGGCGCTCGGAGGCGGCGTGGACCTCATCGTCCTCGATCTCGGACTGCCTGAGCTGGACGGTCTGGAGGTGGCGCGCCGGGTGCGCGCCGAGGGGCACGGGGTGCCCATCCTGATCCTCACGGCCCGCGCCGACGAGGTCGACACCGTCGTCGGGCTGGACGCCGGTGCCGACGACTACGTCACCAAGCCGTTCCGGCTGGCCGAACTGCTCGCCCGGGTCCGGGCCCTGCTGCGCCGCGGCAGCACCGAGACCCCGATCGTCCAGGGCGTCCGGATCGACGCCGAGTCGCGCCGGGCCTGGATGGGCGACCAGGAGCTCCAGCTGACCACCAAGGAGTTCGACCTGCTGCGCGTGCTGGTGCGCGACGCCGGCAAGGTCGTGACCCGCGAACAGATCATGCGCGAGGTGTGGGACACCAACTGGTGGGGATCCACCAAGACCCTCGACATGCACATCTCCTGGCTGCGCCGCAAGCTCGGCGACGACGCCGGCAGCCCGCGCTACATCACGACCGTGCGCGGTGTCGGCTTCCGGTTCGAACGCGGCGACTAGCGGGCCCCGCACGCCCTGAACCGTTCGCCATGATCATGCGGCAACGCCGCGGGCCGATCCGAGACGGGCCGCGGCGCGATGCGGCGTGATCACGGCTTCACCTCGAAGGAGCCCTGATGAGGCGCCGACTGCTCCTGTCGACGCTCGCGGTGGCGGTCGTCGCGATCCTGCTGCTCGGCATCCCCCTCGCCTACGCCACGCACAAGCTCATCTACGAGGAGGCGCGCCAGTCGCTGGACCGCGAGGCGGCCTCGATCCTCGGCGGGGTCGGCTTCAGCCTGGAGTCCGGCCAGCCGATCACCGACCAGAAGATCTCCCAGGAGTATCCCGGCCGGTACATCGTGATCACGCTGGCGAACGACCGGACGGTCACCGCCGGGGCGCGGCCCGCCCGCGGCACCGAGCTGCTCACCGCCACCGGGTCCGCCGGCGGCGTGCGGGTCCAGGTGTCCCGGCCCGCCGGGCAGATCCAGGACGAGGCGCTGCGGCTGATGCTGCTGATCGGCAGCCTGGCCGCGCTGGGCGTCGCGGTGACGGTCGGGCTGGCGATGTTCCAGGCCAGGAAGCTGACCGTGCCGCTGACCGACCTGGCCGAGACCGCCGACCGGCTGGGCAGCGGCAACGCCCGGCCGCGCCGCCACCGGTACGGGATCCCCGAGGTGGACCGGGTCGCCGAGGTGCTCGACCGCAGCGCGGTGCGGATCGCCGACCTGCTGGCGGCCAGCCGCGAGTTCGCCTCCGACGCCAGCCACCAGCTCCGCACCCCGCTGACCGCGCTGTCGATGCGGCTGGAGGAGATGGTCGAGGCCGCCGAGTACCCCGAGGTGGTCCGCGAGGAGGGCGCCGCCGCGCTGGCCCAGGCCGAACGCCTGGTGGCCGTGGTGGAGCAGCTGCTGGCCCGGTCCCGGCACGACCGCACCGGCGCCGCCGTCGCGGCCCCGGTCGACGACATCATCGCCCAGCAGGTGGAGGAGTGGCGGCCGATCTTCCGCCGGGACGGCCGCGACGTCCGCACCACCGGCGAGCGCGGGCTGGTCGGCATGACCAGCCCGGAGGGGCTCTCCCAGATCATCGCGACGCTGCTGGACAACTCGCTGGTGCACGGCTCCGGCCCGGTCACGATCAACACCAAGCTCGGGGTCGGCTCGGTGGTGGTGGAGATCGGCGACGAGGGCCCGGGCATCCCGGCGGACCTGGAGGCCAGGGTCTTCGAACGCAGCGTCAGCAGCGGCAAGGGCACCGGCCTCGGGCTCTATCTGGCCCGCTCGCTGGCGGTGGTGGACGGCGGCCGGCTGGAGCTGATCCAGAACCGGCCCGCGGTGTTCGGGGTGTTCCTGCGCCCGGCCGCCGAGGCCCGGCTGGCCTCCGAACGCGTCGTGATCGGCCCCGCCTGAGACGGTCGGCCTGAGATGGTCGGCCTGAGACGGTCAGCGGGTGCGGGTGAACTCCGCGTGGCCCTCCGCCGGCCGCCCGCCGATCGGGCTGCCCAGGCCATGGGACGGCAGGGAGTGGCCGTTGACCCGCTGGGAGGCGGCGGGCTCGGCGGGAGCGGTGGGAGCGGCAGGAGCGGCGGGCTCGGCGGGCGCGACCCCCGGCAGCCCCGAGTGCGGGTCGACCTGCGCGGCCTCCACCGGCAGGAACACCCACTTCTTGTACGACCAGAAGCGGAACAGCGTCGCCGCCCCCGTACCGAGGATCAGCGCCGCGTTGTAGTAGATCGGGCCGTGCAGCCCGAGCACGTAGTGCACGAAGCCGATGAACAGCTGGGTGATCACTAGGCCGACGCCGTTCAGCGCGAAGAACAGCACGTACTCGCGGCCCAGGCCGGTCCGGTCACGGTGCCGGAACGTCCAGTAGCGGTTGGCCAGGTACGAGAACGTGGTCGCCACCACGGTCGCGATGGCGTTGGAGGACAGCGGTCCCATCCCCAGGCCGGCCTCGTTGTGCAGCGCGTTGCTGAGGACCATCGTGATGACGAAGGCGATGGCGCCGACGCTGCCGAACTTGGCGAGTTCGCGCACCAGGTGCTCGAACCGGTGGCGGAGACGGGAGAGCAGCTTCACGAACGAGGACCGTCCTTCCGGACTGCGGCTGCGGCTTCGGCGGCCACTGCGCGGCGCGGGCGTCCGGCCGGCGCGCGCTCTGGCGACTGTGGAGGCACATCGAGGATAGACGCATGTGACCACTGGGACGTCGTAACGGGAACGATCCCCGGTTCGCGCCCCTTCCCCCTGCCCTCCCCGAAGAGGATCACACATCCTTAGACGCCGTACCCGCCCGGTTCGTTCACCATCCCGGCCCCGATAGCCTTTCGGGCGTGAGAGATCCAGCTCAGATGCCCACGGTGGGTATGGCGGGCGGCGGGCAACTCGCCCGGATGACCCAGCAGGCCGCCATCGGGCTCGGCGTGTCGCTGCGGGTGCTCGCCGGCTCGGCCACCGACTCGGCGGCCCGGGTGTGCGCGGACGTCCACGTCGGCGACGACTCCTCGCTCGACGACCTGCGCGCGCTCGCCGAGGGCTGCGACGTCGTCACGTTCGACCACGAGCACGTCCCCGGCGCCCACATCCAGGCCGTCGAGGACTCCGGCGTCCCCTGCCGGCCCGGTGCCGCCGCCCTCCTGCACGCCCAGGACAAGCTGGTCATGCGCGAGCGGCTCAGCGGCATCGGCGCGCCCTGCCCGGCGTACGGGCCCGTCCCCGAGGACGAGCCGCTGGCGTTCCTGGAGGCGTTCGGCCGCGAGCACGGCTGGCCGCTGGTCCTCAAGGCCACCCGCGGCGGCTACGACGGCAAGGGCGTCTGGGTCCTGAACGGCCCGCGGGAGGCGGACCTGGCCGGCCGGCTGATCGCCGAGGGCGTGACCCTGATGGCCGAGGAGCACGTCGCGTTCCGCCGCGAGCTGGCGGCCCTGGTGGCGCGATCGCCGCACGGCCAGGGCGCCGCGTACTCGATCGTGGAGACCGTCCAGGAGAACGGCATCTGCGTCGAGGTGATCTCGCCCGCGCCCGGCCTGGACGGCGACACCGCAGCCGAGGCGCAGCGGCTCGCCCTCGACATCGCCGACAGGCTCGGCGTGACCGGCCTGCTGGCGGTCGAGCTGTTCGAGACGGACGCGGGCCTGGTGGTGAACGAGCTGGCGATGCGCCCGCACAACTCCGGCCACTGGACGATCGAGGGCGCCCGCACGTCCCAGTTCGAGCAGCACCTGCGCGCCGTGCTGGACCTGCCGCTCGGCTCCACCGAGCCGACCGCCCCGTACACCGTCATGGCCAACGTGCTCGGCGGCGACAAGGGCGAGATCTACCACCGCTACCTGCATGTGATGGCCCACGACCCGGCCGTCAAGGTGCACTTCTACGGCAAGGACGTCCGCCCCGGGCGCAAGATCGGCCATGTCACCGCGCTGGGCGCCGACCTCGCCGAGGTCCGCGAGCGCGCCCGGCACGCCGCCGACTTCCTGCGCTGGGGCTCCGACATGAAGGAGAGGCCCGAGTGAGCCGTAGTGCCGGAAGGCGGCCCGGAGACGAACGGAGGGCACCGTGACCCAGGTCGGCGTGGTGATGGGGAGCGACTCCGACTGGCCGGTGATGAAGGCCGCCGCGGAGGCGCTGGACGAGTTCGGCATCGGGTACGAGGCCGACGTGGTCTCGGCGCACCGGATGCCGCACGACATGATCGCGTACGGCGCGGAGGCCGCCGGCCGCGGCCTCAAGGTGATCATCGCGGGTGCGGGCGGCGCCGCCCACCTGCCCGGCATGCTCGCCTCGGTCACCCCGCTGCCGGTCATCGGCGTCCCGGTGCCGCTCAAGCACCTGGACGGCATGGACTCGCTGCTGTCGATCGTCCAGATGCCGGCGGGCGTCCCGGTCGCGACCGTCGCCGTCGGCGCCGCCCGCAACGCGGGCCTGCTGGCCGTGCGGATCCTGGCGGCCTCCGACGAGGCCCTCCAGGCGAGGATGGCGGACTTCCAGCGGGACCTCCACGCCCAGGCCAAGGCCAAGGGCGCCCGCCTCCGCGAGAACCTCTAGGCGCTACCGGCCTTACCGCCGCAGCGCCCATTCCACGGCCGGGCAGCGGTTCATGACGACGTCCAGCCCGGCCTCCTGGGCCCGCCGCGCCGCCGCCTCGTCGATCACGTCCAGCGGCAGCCAGACGGCCTTCGCGCCCGCCGCGATCGCCTCGTCCACCACGGCGCCCGCGTGCTCGGCGCGCCGGTAGACGCCGACGACGTCGATCTCGCCGGGCACGTCCCCCAGCGAGGCGTACCCCTGCTCGCCCAGCACGGTCGCCTTGGACGGGTGCACCGGCACGACCGTCTTGCCGCGCTCCTGGAGCAGCCGGGCCTGGGTGTGCACCTCCCGGTCGGGATTGTCCCCCAGGCCCACGAAGGCCCACCGCCGCGACTCGTTCAGCAGCCGCCGGATCACGTCCTGCCGTGCGAACAGATCATCCATGTCCGCCACAACATCGGCGGGCCTCCGAACGTTCCCTAGGGGCGGCCCAGGGCGCGGTAGTTCCAGCCTGCGGAGCGCCACTGCTCGGGGTCCAGGGCGTTGCGGCCGTCGACGATGTTGCGTTCGGCGACGACCTCGCCCAGGGCGTGCGGGTCCATCTCGCGGAACTCCTGCCACTCGGTCAGCAGCAGCACCACGTGCGCGCCGCGGGCCGCGTCCAGGGCCGAGTCGCCGAAGTCCAGGGCCGGTTGCGCGCGGCGCGCATTGGCCATGGCCTGCGGGTCGTACACGGTGACCTTGCCGCCCTGGCCGCGGATGGTGGCGGCCACGTCGAGCGCGGGGGAGTCGCGCACGTCGTCGGAGTTGGGTTTGAACGCCGCGCCGAGCACGCCGACCGTACGGCCGATGAACGAGCCGCCCAGCTCGTGCCGGGCCAGGTCCACCATCCGGATCCGGCGGCGGATGTTGATCTCGTCCACCTCGCGCAGGAACGTCAGCGCCTGGTCGACGCCCAGCTCGCCGGCGCGGGCCATGAACGCGCGGATGTCCTTCGGCAGGCAGCCGCCGCCGAAGCCGAGGCCGGGGCCGAGGAACCGGCCGCCGATCCGGTCGTCGTACGACAGCGCCTCCGAGAGCTTGGTCACGTCGGCGTGCGCGGCCTCGCAGACCTCGGCCATCGCGTTGATGAACGAGATCTTGGTGGCCAGAAAGGCGTTGGCCGACACCTTGACCAGCTCCGACGTCGGGTAGTCGGCGACGATGAACGGGGTCTCCTCGGCCAGCATGGAGGAGTAGACCTCGCGCAGGACCTTCTCCGCCCGGTCGGCCGCGCCCGGGTCCGGCGGGACGCCGACGACGATGCGGTCGGGGTGCAGCGTGTCCTTGACGGCGAAGCCCTCGCGCAGGAACTCGGGGTTCCAGGCCAGCACGGCGTCGCCGTCGGCGGGGGCCAGCATGGCGATCCGGCCGGCGAGGCGCTCCGCCGTGCCGACCGGCACGGTCGACTTGCCCACGATCACGCAGGGGCGGTGCAGCAGCGGCGCCAGCGAGGCGATCGCGTCGTCCACGTAGGTCATGTCCGCGGCGTACTCGCCCGCCTTCTGCGGGGTGCCGACGCAGACGAAGTGCACGTCGCCGAACTCGGCGACCTCCTCGTACGAGGTGGTGAAGCGGAGCCGCCCGTTCTCCAGGTTGCGGCGGAGCACGGGTTCCAGACCCGGCTCGTAGAAGGGCAGGTCGCCCGCCGCGAGCCGGGCCACCTTCTTCGGGTCGACGTCCAGTCCGAGCACCTCGAAGCCCAGGTCCGCCATGCAGGCCGCATGGGTGGCGCCCAGGTACCCGGTCCCGATCACCGTCAGCCGGTGGGTCAAGGCACAACTCCTTCGTCGTCTCTCGCTGCCGCCCGGTGTGGACATACCCCGCCCTGGCCGGGGGCAGTGTACCGGCGGGTAGCATTCGCGCTATGAGTCCCGACTTTCCCACGTACGCCCCGTCGGAGGAGCACGAGCTGCTCCGCACGACGGTCCGCGAGCTCGCCGACGCAAAGATCGCGCCGCATGCGGCGGAGGTCGACGAGGAGTCCCGCTTCCCTCAGGAGGCCCTGGACGCGCTGGTGCAGAACGACCTGCACGCGGTGCACGTCCCGGACGAGTACGGGGGTGCCGGGGCCGACGCCCTCGCCACCGTGATCGTGATCGAGGAGGTCGCTCGCGCGTGCGCCTCCTCGTCGCTGATCCCGGCGGTGAACAAGCTCGGTACGGTTCCGGTCCTGCTGTCCGGCTCCGCCGAGCTCAAGAAAAAGTATCTGACTCCGGTGGCGAAGGGCGAGGCGATGTTCTCGTACGCCCTGTCGGAGGCCGAGGCCGGGTCGGACGCGGGCGGCATGAAGACCCGCGCGGTGCGTGACGGGGATCACTGGGTGCTCAACGGCGCCAAGATGTGGATCACCAACGCAGGGGTCTCGGAGTACTACACGGTCATGGCCGTGACCGAGCCGGGCGTCGGGGCCCGCGGCATCTCCGCGTTCGTGGTGGAGAAGGGCGACGAGGGCGTCTCGTTCGGGCCCAAGGAGAAGAAGCTCGGGATCAAGGGCTCGCCGACCCGCCAGGTCATCCTGGAGAACGTCCGGATCCCCGCCGACCGGATCATCGGCGCGGAGGGCACCGGCTTCAAGACCGCCCTCGCGACCCTGGACCACACCCGCATCACCATCGCCGCCCAGGCCCTCGGCATCGCCCAGGGCGCGCTGGACTACGCGCTCGGCTACATCAAGGAGCGCAAGCAGTTCGGCAAGTCCATCAGCGACTTCCAGGGCGTCCAGTTCATGGTGGCCGACATGGCGATGCGCCTGGAGGGCGCCCGCCAGCTCACCTACCACGCGGCGATCAAGTCCGAGCGCGCGATGCACGGGGAGAAGGTCCCCGACCTCACCTTCGTCTCCTCGGCCTGCAAGGCGCTGGCCTCGGACGTCGCGATGGACGTGACCACCGACGCCGTCCAGCTCCTCGGCGGCTACGGCTACACCCGCGAGTTCCCGGTCGAGCGGATGATGCGCGACGCCAAGATCACCCAGATCTACGAGGGCACCAACCAGATCCAGCGCATGGTGATGGCCCGCCAGCTCCTCAAGTAGTCCGGAAAGCAGCCCGGAGGTCGAGACTCCGCCAGGGGCCGCCCGCGCCGCATACCCGCGCGGGCGGCCGCTCGCGCCCGGGGTCCCTCAAGGCCCCTGCTCGCCCGGCACCGCCCGCAGGCGGCGATCCGGTTCGGCGCGCCCGGCGGGTCCCTCCTGCGGGAACCAGGCCCAGGCGTCGCAGCTGGTCTCCTTGCACTCCACCTCGATCCGGACGAACGCGCCCGGGTCCGGCAGTGCGAAGCCGGGACGCACGATCTCGTCGTAGAGGTACCTCGACACGATCATGCCCAGCCCGGCGCCACGGTCGCCCAGGGCGGCCTTGAACGAGGCCGCGTCCAGCAGCCGGAACAGGTGGTTCGCCGCGGCGCCGGCGGCGCCCTCGCGATCGGTCGCCACGTACCCGGCGTGGACGGCGACCCGCAGCGCGAGCCTGGCCTCCGGCGACGACATCAGGTTGTGGCTCCGCAGCCCGGCCTGGAGCAGCGCCGGGAACGGCCCGAGCAGCGGCCCGGCCCCCGCCTCGGCCGGCGCGATGACCAGCATGCCGTCCCCGCGGTCCTCGTGGTGGCAGGAGCGGAGCGGGACGCCGGCCTCCTTCAGCGCGGACTTCACCAACCGCCGCAGGACCTTGCGCAGGTACGGCTGCACCCCCGGTTCGCGGCCGCCGAAGCCGACGATGTCGACCGCGACCAGGGTGCGGTGCAGGAGCGGTGTCGGGGTGTGGTTCATCGCTTCCCATCTCGTCGTTGAGTGGTCGATCCATTTGGCAGGCATCATCCGGCGCCGCTCTGATCGTTCCGCGAGGAAGGGACGGATCTATCCGTAAATATCTTGGTATGGCCAAGATTGAACGCGGGTCGCCGTGGTGGCGGGCGTCCAGTCCTGTCGCGCGACGTTCGCCTGGGGCGGTAAAACCGAAAAGTGTCGCGAACTGTGTCATGTGACGTGGTTCGGTCGCGCGTGATCGTTCAATGAATGGTTCGTGAAGGTGTGCCGGGCGCGTGCGGCCCGAGGAGCGTCCAGCGCCGTCCGGGTACGTCCGGACGGCCGCCGGTGCGGTGGAAGGTCCCCGCGACCGCGTTCGTGTACGTCATGATTTCGGGTGAGATGCCTGTCGATCAGTGGTCGGCGGGCCTATATGCGATCCGCCGATCGAGCGGTCGCGTTTCGAAGATCGTTCTTCCAGGGCCTCGCCTGGTACGGCCGAGGAATGGATCATCTGGCCTGACGGTGATGGTGATGCACATGGAGTGGAAACGTCCCTTCGGCAGGATGCCGTGGCCTTCACGTGCCGCCCGCGCGGCCGGGATCCGCCGTGCGGACTTCGAGCGCTTCCTGGAGGTGAACCATCCCGGGGCGGGGGCGGAGAGGCGCCGCCTGCGGCTGCTGATCACCTTCGTGCTCCTCCTGTACGGCGACCGGGACGCGGTGCTGCGGCGCGCCCCCGACTGGGGGCTGAAGCCCACCAAGGCCGAGGAGTTCGTCCGCGGCGACGTGGAGTTCGGGTTCCGCTGGTACTCCATCGAGGGCATGCTCACCGACTGCGGCGCCGAACCGGCCCTGGTGGAACTCGCCCGGGAGCTCTTCTACGAGTTCGGCCGGGGTGAAGCCCCCCGTACCTCCCCGGTGGCCGCGGCCACCCCCGTCCAGGCGGCCTCCGCGGCCCCCGCGCCCGCGTTCGCCGCCGAGCCGGGAGCCTCCGGAGCCGAGGAGGGCGAGAGCGGGGAGCGGTGCGAGGGCGCCGGGACGGCCGGGAGCAGGCCCGCCGAGAGGGAGGGCCAGACCGCCCGCAAGCCCGACCCCGGAACGGTCACCACGACCGCCGAGCTGATCCAGCGCATGCAGGCGTACCGCTTCTGGAAAGGGCGCCCGTCCTTCCGCAGCATGGCCGCCGGCACCCGCTACGCCCACACGACGTTCAGCGGCCTCGCGAGGCGGACCAGGCTCCCCAGCCTGGAGCTGGTGCTCGCCTACATCCGGGCCTGCGGGGCCGACGAGGCCGAGCTGGCGGCGTGGCAGGAGGCATGGCAGCGCCTGTCGATCACCGAGTCCGGGACACCGGAGGGGTGAGCGCGCCCGTCAGCCCTTGCAGAGCTTTTCGGTGGCGGTGCCGGACTCGACGTCGCCGGACGGGTTCGCGGACGCCGACGGCGACGGCGCGACCTCGACCTTCTCGACGCCGGACCAGTCGTCGCCGACGAGGACCTGGACGCGCGAGCCGAGCGAGCCCACCTGCTTGAGCTTGGCGCCGGGGATGGCGGCGGCGAGCGTCTGCGCGGAGTCCTTGCGGTCGGGGCCGTACTGGATCGTGGTGGTCTGGAGGCCGCGGCGGGCGACGCCCGGCACGACGGTGACCTTGAAGCCCTCGTCGCGGAGCTGGCCGCCGGCCTTGGTGGCCAGGCCCGGGGTGCCGATCGCGTTCAGGACGCTGACCCGGATGTCCGCGGGCGGGACGGTCGGCCCGGTGGGCTTGGCCGTGGTCGGCGCCGGGGACGGCTTCTTCTCCTTCGCCACCGGCTGGTCGCGCCTGATCTTGGTGAAGAGGTCGTCGGCGCGGTTCTGCTCCCACAGGACGCTGGACTGGGCCGTGGGGGCGTTCCAGAACACGGCGCTGTGGTCGGGGTTGGCCAGCGGGACCTTGGCGAACGTGAGGCTGTCGGTGGACAGGCCCTTCATCTGCTCGGCCAGGCCAGGCAGGTTGTCGGCGAGCTTCTCGTCCACCCGCAGGGACTTGAGCGCGGCGCTGAGGAAGCGGGACGACTTGCCCGGGTCGCTCAGCGTCTTCGTGCTCAGGGCCTGCTTCATCATCGCGGCCATGAACTGCTGCTGGCGGTCGATGCGGCCCAGGTCGCTGCCGCCGGTCAGGGTGTAGCGGGCGCGGGCGAACGCGAGCGCCTTCATGCCGTCCACGTGGGTGGTGCCGGCGGGCAGTACCAGGCCGCTCTTCTTGTCGTTGATCGGCTCCTCGGTGCACACGTCCACGCCGCCGAGGGCGTCCACCATGCTGATGAAGCCGTAGAAGTTGACCTCGACGTAGTGGTCGATCGACACGCCGGTCGAGCGCTTGACGGTGTCGACGGTGAGGTCGGGGCCGCCGAACTGGTACGCCCAGGTCAGCTTGCCGGGACGGCCCGGGACCGGGGTGCCCTTGGGCCCCTCCGACCCGTTGGACCTGTGCGGCGGGATCGTCACGTACGAGTCGCGCGGCAGGTTCACCACCGTGACGCGGTCGTGGTTCCGCGAGATGTGCATCAGCAGCATCGTGTCGGACCGCTCGCCGGCCTCGTGGCCGAGCTTGGCGGCCTTCTGCTGCTCCTTGGTGAGCCCCTCGCGCCGGTCGACGCCCGCCACCAGGATGGTCATGGCGCCCTTCGGCGTGTCCTTGCCCTTGCCGAGGCCGCCGACGTTCACCCGGTCGAGGGCGCCGGTCACGTAGTTCTGGAACGCCCAGGCGCCGCCGGACGTGAGCAGCACGAACGCCGACATGGCGCCGGTGACCATCAGGAAGCGGCGCTGCCTGCGGGCGCTCATCGCCGACCGGCGGCTCATGCCGGAGCCGGGGCGGCGCGGGCCGCGCGGGCCGTCCACCGCCACCCGGGGGGCCGGTACGCCGTCGACCGTGACGCCCTCGATGCTCTCGTCGTCATCGGCCGGGCCGCCGGGGCCGCCGGGGCGTGGCTTGAAGTACCGCTCCAGCGGATCGGTCTCGCCGTCCCGTCCCTGCCCGTCCGGTTTCCTGGGCCCGTCTGCCATCCTGGCCGCCGCCTCCCGAGAACTTCGCTTCGGCACCTTCCGGCACGCATGGGTTCCCACTCTAAAGTGGGAGACACCGGTCCGTTCGGTACCTGGACCTCGTGTCCTTGCAGTAACGTGGCGCCGTCTTGACCTTGCCCCCGGGCTGACCCGGGTGTGTTCGGCTGCGTCATGGACGATCGAGAGAGAGCCCGCGAGTCCAGATGAATCCGTCTTCCGGCGCGCACAGCGCCCCGCAGGCCGCCACCACCGACCGTACGTGGCCGGCGGTTTCCGTGGTGATGCCCGTACTGAACGAGGAGCGGCACCTCACCGACGCCGTTCGCCGCATCCTGCTCCAGGAGTATCCAGGCGAGCTGGAGCTGGTGCTGGCGATCGGGCCGTCCCGGGACCGCACCGAGGAGATCGCCGCCCGGCTGGCCACCGAGGACCCGCGCATCGTGGTGGTCGCCAACCCCACCGGCCGCACGCCGCAGGGGCTCAACATCGCGATCAAGGCGTCGCAGTACTCGATCATCGTGCGGGTGGACGGCCACTCGCTGCTGCCGGCGGACTACGTCCGGGCCGCGGTGGAGACGATGGAGGAGACCGGCGCGGACAACGTCGGCGGGATCATGGCGGCCGAGGGCGTCACCCCGTTCGAGAAGGCCGTGGCGCGGGCGATGACGTCCAAGATCGGCGTCGGGAACGCCCGGTTCCACACCGGCGGCGAGGCGGGCGAGGTGGAGACCGTCTACCTCGGAACGTTCCGGCGGAGCGCGCTCGACCGGGTCGGCGGGTACGACGAGACGTTCGTGCGGGCCCAGGACTGGGAGATGAACCACCGGATCCGGCAGACCGGCGGGCGGGTCTTCTTCACGCCCCGGATGCGGGTGACGTACCGGCCGCGGCCCAACCTGCGGGCGCTGGCCAAGCAGTACTTCCACACCGGCCGCTGGCGCCGCGTGGTGGGCCGCGAGCACCAGGGCACGCTGAACTTCCGCTACCTGGCGCCGCCGCTGGCCGTGGTCGCGATGGCGGCGGGCGCGGTGGCCGGGGCGTTCGGGTTCTGGCCGGGCTGGATCATTCCCGGCGCGTACGCGGCCGGCATCGTGGTCGGCGCGGGCGTCGAGGGCCGCGGGCTGCCGGTGTCGGCGTGGGTGCGGCTGCCGCTGGTGTTCGCGACCATGCACGTGTCCTGGGGGCTCGGCTTCCTGACGAGCCCGCCCGGACTGGGCCAGCCGACTCCGGCGAAAACCCCATAACGGTCTCGAACCTTTCTCCCGATCACCGCGTCTCAGGGTTACGTTGGACGGATCATGCCGTCGGCGCCTGAGGAGGTGGCCATGTCCGGTGGAGCGCGCCATGGGATCGGCGTGGTGGTCGGGCTCGTCGCCACCCCGATCATCGCCGTGTGCCTGATGTACGGGACCGATCGGACGGTGCGCTCCGCGCGCCTGCTCATAGAGCTGCCCTGGTCGCAGCGGTTGCCCGGAGCCGCCGCGCTGCTGGTCGCCGCCGTCCTGATCGGGTTCCTGATGGGCTCCCGGCTGTCCCCGGTCGCCTCGGCCGTCCCCGGGGTCGTGTTCAGCGTGATCGGGCTGCTGTGGGTCGCCGCGCCGCGGTTCAGCTCCCGGCACCTGCCCGACCTGATGCCCGGCGACCTGGCGCGCTGGTTCCTCGTCTTCAGCGTGTACGGCGGGTTCCTGCTCGTCGGCGTCGCGCTGCTCGCCGCCTCGGCCCCGCCGTCCCGCTGGCGGTCGGCGGCCGGCGCTGGCCGCGGCCAGGCGCCCCGGTACGCGGGCCCGATGGGCCCGGGAGGCCAGGGAGCCCCGCCGGTGGGCCCGCCCGGCGGGCAGCCGGGGCAGTACGCCCCGCAGGCGCACCCGCAGCAGCCGTACGGCACGCCGCCGCCCGCTCCGGGAGCGCCGCCCGCCGCCGACCCGAACCCGCCCGCCCAGCCGTACGGCACGCCGCCGCCGGCCGACCAGGGCCCGTTCGGTGCGCCGCCCGCCGCGCCGCCGGCGGCCCCCGAGCCGGGAGCGCCCCGCTACGGCTCCGGGAGCGACCAGCCCGGGCAGGCGCCCGCGGGCGGCTCCGCGCCGAAGCGGGAGCAGCCGGGGGAGTGGACGCAGATGTACGGCGGCGACGACCTGCGCGGCGACTAGGACGGCAAGTGAGCGCCCGCTAGCCCCTCGCCCCTTATTCGGCGCCCTGCTCGACGGCGGCGGCCTCGCCGCTCAGCGCCGCCACCACGCCCGGGACGTCGTTGACGACCAGCGCGTCCACGCCCGCCGCGGCGAAGTCGCGGGCGCGCTCGGCGGGCGGGCACCAGGCCAGGATCTCCAGCCCGGCCTTGTGCGCCACGTCCACGCAGTGCTCCAGCGGCCGCAGCCGGGTGTCGGGCTGGTCGAAGCCGCAGGACGCGGTGTGCACGCCGACCGCCTGGAGGCCGAGGCCCGCCGCCGCCGGGATGCCGTGCCACAGCGGGAAGCGGTGCCAGGTCAGCAGCCCCAGCGGGACGCCGGGGAGGTGGTCGCGCAGGTGCGCCAGCAGCGACGGGTCGAACGAGGTCACCAGCAGCGGCCGGCGGCGCGCCTCGCGTTCCAGGACGGGGAGCAGCAGGGCGCCGGTGCGCCGGGACGGGTCGTCGACCGCGTCCTCCAGGATCGTCTTGACGTCCACGTCCACCGGCACCTCGGGCGGCAGCGCGTCGAACACCTCCTCCAGCAGCGGCAGCCCGAGCGCGGCCGCCTCGCCGTCCACGACGAACGCGCCCTCCGGGGTGGTCGGGTCGTGCCGCAGCACCAGGGCGTCGTCGGCGGTACGGGTGACGTCGAGCTCGATCCAGGACGCGCCGGCGGCCAGCGCGGCGAGCATCGAGGGGATCGTGTTCTCGGCGACGGTGGCGCCGTCGGCGGCGCCGGGGACCGCGAGGTCGCCCGAGCCGAGGCCGCGGTGGCCGATGACGGCGGGCCGGTGCCGGGAGTCCGGGTCTTCGAAGATCACGAGTTCTCCGGGTGGTCGGGGGAGTCGGCGGCGAGGTGCTCGGCGACGACGATGTCCAGCGGGTGGGTGACCTTGAGGTTGCGCTCGCTGCCCTCCACCACCCGGATGGGCACCTCCGGGAGGTAGCGGTGCACGATGCCGCAGTCGTCGGTGGCCAGCAGGTCCGGGTCGGCCAGCGCCCGCTCGTACGCGGCCCGCACCGTTCCGAGGCGGAACCCCTGCGGCGTCTGGAACCGGCTCAGCGAGGCGCGCGGCGGCATCCCCGCGACCAGGCCGTTCTCGACGGCGACGATGGTGTCGGCGGACGGCACGCCGACCGCGACGGCGTCGTACCCGTCCAGCGCGGCCAGCACGCGGTCGACCACCGGGGCGTCCACGAAGGGCCGGGCGGCGTCGTGGAAGAGCACGCGGGTCGCGTCCGGGTGCCCGGCCAGCGCCTCCAGCGCGGCCGCGGTCGAGGCGGTACGGGTGGCGCCGCCCTCGATCACGCCGGTGACCTTGCGGAACGGGGCGGCCAGCGCGGCGGCCGCGCGAACGTGCCCGGCGGCCATCACCACCAGCACCTCGGTGATGCCGGGATGGCCGTCGAAGGCCGCGATCGCCCGGCTGAGGATCGGCCGCCCGCCGACTTCGAGGAGCTGCTTGGGGCGGGCCGAGCCGACCCGCTGCCCGATGCCGCCCGCGAGCACCACCGCCACCGTACGGTCCGCCATGCCGTCCCATCTCGTTGATCGCAATATGTAGCCGGATGGCTACAATGAGCAGTCGTTCCTGTCACTGCACCCAGGCGGCCGGGAGGCGCCGATGACCCTAGCGGTGATCATCGCGACGGGCCGGGCCCGCGGCGGGGCCGGCCCGGGACCCGCGGCGGCCCTGCCGTACCCCGGCGGCTCCGCCGCCCCGGGCGACCCGGACGGGCCGCCGACGCTCCTGGCGCGGCTGTGTGATCAGCTCACCACGCTCAACGTACCGGACGTGCACGTCCTCGGGCGGCCCGATCTGGCGCCGCCGCTGCGGGCCCACGGCCACTTCGTCACCGAGTGCGCCGACACCGCCGCCGACCTGCGGGAGATCGCCCGGCTGGCCCGGCTCGCCTGGACGGACGGCAGGACGCTGCTGCTCCTGCCCGCCGACCTGGTCACCGCGGACGAGCCGCTGGCCCGGCTGCTGGACGGCGCGGGCGCGACGGGCGCGACGGGCCAGCCGGGCGCGGGCCCGCCGGTCGCGGCGCTGACCGCACCGCGCGGCCGGGCGCCCGCCCGCGGGCCTGCTCCGGCGGACCGGCCGTACGGGACGGCCGACGCCCGCGTCGCGGGCCGCCGGATCGTCGCCGCGGGCTCCGCCGACCACGCCGTGGCCGGCCCGAACGCCCTCACCCTCGGCGCGCTGCGGATCGGGGCGGAGCAGGCGCGGGCCGCCGCCGACACGGCCGCCGAGCTGGCCGGGCTCGTGACCCCGGAGACGCGGGCGGACGCCGCCGAGCTGCTCCTGGTCGGCCTCGTCCGGTCCGGCACGGCGGTGGCCGCCGCGCCGTGCGGCGGCGCGCCCTGCCGCCGGGCGGCCGACGCGGCGGGCGTGCGCGCGGCCCGGTCGGCGATCGAGGACGGCGACGACGCCGGCCGGCTCGCCGCGGCCGTCAAGGCCGACGACGGGTTCGTCGCCACGTACGCGGTCAGCTCGTACTCGCCGCACATCGTCCGCTGGGCCGCCGGCCGCGACCTCACGCCCGCCGCGGTCACCGGGTCCTCGCTGGCGCTGGCGCTGCTGGCGGCGATGTGGTTCTCCGCCGGGACCCGCGCCGGGATGCTCACCGGCGCGGTGCTCCTCTACCTCTCGTTCGTCCTCGACTGCGTGGACGGCCAGCTCGCGCGCTACACCGGCCGCGCGAGCGTGTCCGGCGCCTGGCTCGACTCGGTGCTCGACCGGGTCAAGGAGTACGCCGTGTACGCGGGACTGGCCGCGGGGTGCGCGGCCGCCGGCGGGTACGTGTGGGCGCTCGCCGCCGCCGCGCTGGTCCTCCAGGTGGTGCGGCACATGATGGACTTCTCGTTCCACGCCCGGACGGTCCCGGCGCCGGCCAGGGCCAGGCTCACAGCGTCCCTCATGGCGGGCGACACGCCCTGCCCCGCGGTCGCCGCCCACCGGGCCCCGGACGGCTCCTTCGGCCTCCCGGATCCCGCCGCGCCCGCCGGCCCCGGCACCCCGCCGGTCCGCCGGGGCGGCGGCCGGGCGGCGTACTGGGCGCGGAAGGCGCTCGTCCTGCCGAGCGGCGAGCGGTTCGCGCTGATCGCGGTCACGGCGGCCGTGGCCGACGCCAGGGTGACGTTCATCGCCCTGCTGGCCTGGGGCGCGATCGCCGCCGCGTACACCCTCGCCGGACGGCTCGACCGGGCGGTCCCGGCGTGACCGGGCCGGGGAGCGGACTCCTCCGGGACGCCGTGCCGCACGCGCGAGGCGGGCCCGGCGCCGGCGGCGCGGCCGTACCGGACCGGCTGCGGGCCTACCGGGACGACGGGCCGGTCGTCCTGCTGATCGGGCGGCTGGGCTGGGAACGCCCGTCCCCGCCGGTCGCGGTCGGTCTGTCACTGCTGCTCACGGCGGTCCTGCTGGCCGCCGGGGCGGGCGGCTGGTACGCGGCCGCGGCGCTCGCTCCGCCGCTGGCGGCCGGGCTCACCGGACCGTCCGCACGCCGTCCCCTGGAAGGGAGGATCGACTGGCTTGTCCCTCCCGGTCTGCGCACGATCGAGTATGGTTACCTCGCCGCATTGGGGTTCGCGCAGGGTGTGGCCGCACCGCTCGTCTACGTGCTGCTCGCGGTCCTGGCGTACCACCACTACGACATCGTGTACCGCACCCACCAGGGGTTCGGGGCGGCCGGGCCGCTCCGCCGGGCCGGGCTGGGCTGGGACGGCCGGATGCTGGTCGCGGGCCTGGCGGGACTGGCGGGCTGGGCGGGCCTCTCCGGCGCCCTTCCGTTCGCGTACGCGGCGCTCGCCGTCTACCTTGGCGTGTTGTTCGTGGGCGATAGCGTCGCGGCATGGGCGCGGACCGTGCCCATGAGCGGCCGCGGTGCCGGGCGCGATGCGGTGCGCGGCGGCGTGACGGGTCACCTGGAGGAAGAGGAAGCATGATCGGAATGGTGCTGGCGGCGGGCGCGGGCCGGAGGCTGCGGCCCTACACCGACACGCTGCCCAAGGCCCTGGTTCCGGTCGA
The DNA here is from genome assembly GCF_040703975.1 of Spirillospora sp. NPDC029432. Taxonomy (NCBI): domain Bacteria; kingdom Bacillati; phylum Actinomycetota; class Actinomycetes; order Streptosporangiales; family Thermomonosporaceae; genus Spirillospora; species Spirillospora sp. NPDC029432. The sequence goes on along the minus strand of NZ_JBEZWH010000060.1, from coordinate 20,819 downwards.
TGGTGAGACCACCATCCTGGACATCGCCCTGGGCAACCTCGCCGAGGTCGGGCTGACCGACGTGGTCATCGTCGTCGGCTACTGCGCGGGCGCCGTCGAGGAGCGCAAGGCCGCGCTGGAGGAGCGCTACGGCGTCTCGCTCACCCTCGTCCACAACGACAAGGCCGAGGAGTGGAACAACGCCTACTCCATGTGGCTGGCTCGGGAGCACTTCTCCAAGGGCGTCCTCATGGTGAACGGCGACACGGTCCACCCGGTCGGGGTCGAGAAGACCCTATTGTCGAACCGCGGCCCGGACATCCTCCTGGCGGTGGACGACGTGAAAACACTCGCCGACGAGGAGATGAAGGTGACCCTGGACGCCGGGGGGCGGCTCCAGCGGATCACCAAGCTGATGGACCCCGAGACCGCGTACGGGGAGTACATCGGCGCCACCCTGATCGAGCCGGCCGCCGCCGAGCCGCTGGCCGACGCGCTCAAGGCCACCTGGGAAGGGGACCCGGACCTCTATTACGAGGACGGCTACCAGGAGCTGGTCAACCGTGGCGGCGTCATCGGCGTCGCCCCGATCGGCGAGGTGGACTGGGTCGAGGTCGACAACCACGACGACCTGGAGAAGGCCCGCCGCATCGCCAAGGGCTACTGACCCGCCCGCCGGGCCCGGGCGCGCCGACTCGCGTCCCGGGCGCCCCGACGTCCCGAGCGAGGAAGTCCACATGCCCCTGCTGACGCGGATGCTGACCGCGCCGCTGTCCATCGATGTCCGGCGCGGCGCCGTCGCGGCCCTGGGCGACCTGCTGGCCGACCGGCGGATCGTCACCGAGGGCCGGGTCGCCATCGCGGTCGGCCCCGGCCAGGGCGACCAGATCGCCGAGCACGTCCGGCCGTCGCTCGCCGCCTGCGAGGTCTTCCAGGTCGACGGCGGCACCGTCGACGCCGCCGTCGCGCTCGGCTCCAAGCTGCGGGCGGGCTCGTACGAGGCCGTCGTCGGCATCGGCGGCGGCCGGACGATCGACGCGACGAAGTACGCGGCGACGCTGGCCGGCATCCCGATGGTCTCCGTCGCGACCAACCTGTCCCACGACGGGATCTGCTCCCCGGTCGCGTCGCTGACCCACGAGAAGGGCAAGGGCTCCTTCGGCGTGGTGATGCCGCTGGCGATGGTCGTCGACCTCGACTACGTGCGGGCCGCGCCCGCCGAGCTGGTCCGCGCCGGGATCGGCGACGTGGTGAGCAACTTCTCGGCGGTGGACGACTGGCTGCTCGCCGCCGACGAGTGCGGCGAGCCGGTCGACCGGATGGCGCTGACCGTCGCCCGCACGGCCGCCGAGGCGCTGCTGCACCAGCCGGAGTCCGTCGAGTCCGACCGGTTCCTGACCGTGCTGGCCGAGGGGCTCGTGCTGTCCGGGATGGCGATGGCGTTCGCGGGCTCGTCCCGGCCGTCCAGCGGCGGCGACCACGAGATCCTGCACGCGATCGACCAGCTGTACCCCGGCACCGCCAACCACGGCGAGCTGGCCGGGATCGGCGCCGCGTTCTGCTACCACCTGCGCGCCAGGCACCTGGGCACCGGCGCCGACCGGCTGGCGGAGATCACGGCCTGCCTGGACCGGCACGGGCTGCCCCGGCTGCCCGGCGACATCGGGCTGACCGCCGAGCAGTTCGCGCGAGCCGTGGAGTATGCCCCGCAGACGCGCCCCGGCCGCTATACGATCTTGGAGCATCTCGGCCTGGACCAGGGCGCGATCCTCAAGGCGGTGGAAGAGTATGTCGAAGCCCATGGCGGCTGAGATCCCGGAGATGCCCGCTCCCGGCGACGACCAGAGGCCGTCCCGGCGGTCCGCCAGCGTCGCCGACGTCCGGCGGTACGGGCAGCCGCCCGGCCTCAAGGACCGCCGCAACGAGGAGCACTGGGCCGGCCGCCTCTACATGCGGGCCCTGTCGCCGTACTTCGCCTGGCTGGCCATGCGGCTGGGGTTCAGCCCCAACCAGCTCACGTACATGATGATGGGCTGCGGGATCGCGGCCGGCGTCGTGGTGTCGCTGCCGTTCGGCGGCACCGGCGCGCTGTGGACCGCGCTCGGCGGCGCGTTCCTCATCCAGGTCTACCTGCTGCTCGACTGCGTGGACGGCGAGGTCGCCCGCTACCTGCGGCAGACGTCCGTCGCCGGCGTGTTCCTCGACCGGATCGGCCACTACCTCTCCGAGGTCTCCCTCCTGATCGGCCTCGGCTTCGCCGCGCAGGGCGGCTGGTCCAACGGCGGCTACGCCGAGCTGGGCCTGCTCGCAGCACTGGGCGCCGCGCTGATCAAGGCGGAGACCGACAACGTCGTGGTGGCGCGCGCCAAGTCCGGCCTGCCCGCCGACCCGGCCGGCGGCGACCGCGCGCTGCGGCCCCGCTCCACCGGGATGGCGCTGGCCCGGCAGGCCGCCTCGATGCTGAAGTTCCACCGCATCATCGGCGCGGTCGAGCTGTCCCTCCTGATCGTGGCGGCCGCCGCGATCGACGTCCTGCTGGGCAACGAGACCCCGGCCGCGATCCGGGTGCTCACCGTCGCGGTCGCCGCGGTCGCGGTCGTCCAGACCCTGCTGCACCTGGTGAGCATCCTGGCCTCGCGGAGACTGAAGTGAGCCTTTCTGAGGAGATCGAGGAGGCCCCGGTGGCCACCCGCGGCGGCGGCACCCTCTCGGTCGTCGTGCTGACCATGGGCAACCGCCCCGCCGAGCTGGCCCGCGCCCTGCGCAGCGCCCTCGACCAGGAGCACGTCGACGTCGAGGTCGTCCTGGTCGGCAACGGCGTCCCCGGCGACTGGAGCCCCGGCGACGACCCGGTCTTCGACGACGAGCGCGTCGTCCTCGTCCGCCTCCCCAAGAACGTCGGCATCCCCGCCGGCCGCAACCGCGGCGTCGAGGCGTCGTCCGGCGACATCGTCCTGTTCCTGGACGACGACGGCTGGTACCGCTCCACCCGCCTGGGCGCCCACCTGCGCGACCGCTTCACCGCAGACCCGTCCCTGGGCGTGGTGTCGTTCCGCGTCCGCGACCCGGAGGGCGGCCGCGGCGAGCGCCGCCACGTCCCGCGCCTGCGCGCCGGCGACCCCGAGCGCTCCTCCGAGGTCACCACGTTCCTCGGCGGCGCCTGCGCGGTCCGCCGCGCCGCCTTCGACGCCGGCGGCGGCCTCCCGGAGGACTTCTTCTACGCCCACGAGGAGACCGACCTCGCCTGGCAGGTCCTCAACGCGGGCTACCGCATCGTGTACGACGCGTCCGCCGTCATGTTCCACCCGGCCGTCCTGCCCACCCGGCACGACATGTTCTACCGCTACAACGCCCGCAACCGCGTCTGGCTGGCCCGCCGCAACCTGCCCTGGACGATCGGCCTGACGTACCTGGCCGTCTGGGTCGCCATGACCGTCCTGCGGGAACGCAAGCCCAGCGCCCTCAAGCCCTGGTTCAAGGGCTTCCTGGAAGGCTGGCGCAAGCCCGCGGGCCCCCGCCGCCCCATCTCCTGGCGCACGGCCTGGCGCATGACGAGAACCGGCCGCCCCCCGATCATCTGACCGTTCCGGCGGGCAGGTGGGTCCAGGCGGTGAGCCTGGCCTCCTTCACCCGCACGTTGGCTCGGACGTAGGCGGCCGGATCGACCTGCCCCGGCGCGTGCTTGACGACGCTGTCGTACACCGGCTCGGAGACGATGAACCCCATGTGCGCCGAGGACGCGGCCAGCCGCTGCTTGAACGCCGGCGCGTCCAGCAGCCGGGCGGCGCGGATGATGGTGTAGCCGTTCACGCCGTGCGGATCACTGGTCACCGGGCCCACGTCGAGCGCGGCGCGCAGCCGGAACCGCACGGCCTCGTCCGCGTCCCGGTTGTGGCGCGCGAGTCCGGCGGCCAGCCGCCCGGCGAGCGGATCGACGATCGACTCCGCCGGCACGGCGGGCGGGACGACGACCAGGATCCCGTCGCCGCGGTCCTCGCGGTGGCAGTCCGCCCAGGCGATGCCCGAGCGGTCGAACGCCTCCTCCATGATCGCGTAGGCGGCCCGCCGGATCGCCAGCCGGTCCCTGTCGGTACGGGTCGGGGCGGAGAAGCCCACCACGTCGACGAAGAGCACCGGGCAGTACTGGCCGGTGAACTCCGGCCCCGTGGAGTCCGGACTGGAGGACTCCGGCTGGGTGGAGCGGGTGAGGCGGTCGTAGATCTGGCGTTCCAGCACCTCCACCACCCGCGGGTGGTCGTCCAGGAAAGCGTTGAACGCGGCGGCCGAGGCGACCATCACCCGGACCGGAGTCATCGCGATCACGGTCGCGGACCGTTCCCTGATCAGCTGCATGGCCCGTTCACCGAGGATGTCGCCGGGGCCGCGCCGCGCCAGCTCCCGGCCGTCGCCCTCGCCGCCGGAGGTCACCCGCACCACACCGGAGCGGATCACGATGACCCGGTCGGCGGGCTGGTCCTTCTGGCACAGCACCGTGCCCTGGGGGAACGTCATGCGCTCCGACAGATGCGCGAGGGCGCCGCGCTCGATGGGCGTCAGCTCGGCCCAGAACGTGTGGTTCGGTACGAAGCCGCCCTCCGGCTCCCACTCCGGCCTCCCGTCCCGTACGGCCACGGTGGACGGCGCTCCGGTCCCGGAAGCGGTGATCGCGGCGGCGGCCGAGGGCCGTACCGCCGCGGTGCGGCGCGGGGGAGGCCCCGCGCGCACGGGCTTGCCGCGCAGGAGGGTCGCGAGGGGCATCGTGAACGCGGCGGCTCCGACCTGCATGAGCCCGGTGACGTCCTCGGAGGAGTCGGCCTTCTCCAGCCCCCGCAGGGCCAGGCACACGAGCATGAGCGTGTAGCCGGACACGGGGATGGCCACCACGGCCACCATGCCGAGGACGACGAGCGCGGCGACGCCGACGTCGACGGATCGCGCCCCGCCGATGAAGAGGGCGGTCCCGCCCGCTCCGGCCGCGACCGCCAGAACGGCCCGCGTGGTCCCGTCGCGTAGCCGACCGCGCTTCTCGGGTGCCGATCGGTGGCCCATGCGCCGTCCCTCCTCGTCTTCGGGTGGCCGTCCGGGGTGAGTGGTCACCGCCGTCGGTTCCAGGGGCGCGGGGGTTCTGCTAGGCCGAGCGTACGCGCTTCGTACATACGATGTACATACGATTGATGTATAACAGCATCGGTAAGGGAGAAAGTATGAGTACGTTCGCCGGTGCGGGGTATGTCGTGAAGACATGCCATGGGACGATGTGCGTCGCTGACGCGAGCAGGACGTGTACGGCCGGTGGGCCTGGAGCGGTGGTGCGAGGGGACGGGCGGGTATGCGCCCTGGTGAGGAGGCCGCGATGAGCACGGGGGAATCGTCCGTGGCGGGTCGTTCGCAGAACGGTGCCCGGCAGAGCGAGGCGCCGTCCACCAAGGAACGGATCACGGTCAACCTCACGGGCAAGGGGGCGGCCGCGCTGGCCGATCTCGTGGGCCGCACGGGGGACTCCAAGACCGACGTCATCAACCGCGCGCTGATCCTCTACGACTACTTCGAGTCGATCATGGGTGAGGGAGGGGCGGTGTTCGTCCGGGAGGCCGGAGCCGCCGAGACCGAGCGGGTGCGCTTCCTCTGAACCGTACGGGCCTCGCGGGAGGGTGATCCGCGGGAGGTCGAGCCCTTCCTGGCGGGCGGCCGGAGAACCGGCCTCAGCGTTCCGTGGCCGCTTCCAGCAGTGCCGGCGCGGAGGAAGGACATGGTGGCGGCGAGGCGCCCCACCTGGTACCCACGGGAGAGTGCGCCTCGTACGCGAGGCGCGGTCCGACCTCGAAGGGAAGGCGGCGGTTCGGCCTGATGGAGGCGGTGTCCTTCTGGAACAGCGCGCCCGCGGGGTAGTCGGGGATGCCGGGGGACTGGCGGAGCCGCTTGAAGCCGCGCTCGCGGTAGTAGCGATGCAGCGCGTAGTTGTCGGTCCAGACGTCGATCCGCAGCCAGCGCGCGCCGTACCACTCGCGGGCCCGTACACCGGCCCAGTCGAGCAGGTGCGCGCCGATGCCCAGCCCGGCGCGACCTCGGTCGACGACGAGCCGGTGGAGGTAGAGAGCCGGCTGGGCGCGCTGCCGGGCGGTCCACAGAGCGACGTTCGGGGTGCGGGTGAGCGTCACGGTGGCGACCGGTGCGGCCTCCTCCATGAGCAGCCAGGTCTGGCCGCGCTCAAGCGCGTCAAGGACGCGCTGGTCGCGTTGCTCGCGATCGGGCCAGGGCCGCTGCCATTGCGTGGTGCCCTTGGTGCGCAGCCATCCGGCGGCGCTGTCGATCAGGTCGAGTACGGATGGCAGATCGCCCGGTGAAGCTGGACAAAGTCGGAACCTCACTCCCACTCTCGATCCTCGCTCGCGACGACGGAACCGCGGATCCGGGTCGTAAGCGGCCAACCGTGCCGCCATCCCGGACCTGCCGACAGGGGCAGATAATCACCGTAACGTATACGATGCCGGAATAATGAGCTATTGACCGATCTGCTAGCGAGGGTCCTTGTAGGGGTGAACATCAACTGATGTGACGAAAGTCCGATTCAGTGTGTTTCTGGGTTCTCCCTGTTCCGGCCGCGGCCCGAACCGCCGTGCCCACCGGTCCGGGCACGGCACGGCGGCGACTCGTGCGGCGTTCAGGCGGGCTTCAGTTGCAGACCTGGCGAACCTCGGCGTCGAACGACTCCGTGTCGTCGGAGTGGCTCCGGAACTTGCGGCGCGGATGTGCGGAGCCGGTGACGACCGCGTCCGCGACCGCCTGCGGTAGCGGCAGCACCTCTTGGCCCAGGTAGCGGGCGTCGGCGAGCCGGGTGCGCTCGCCCGGGCGCCCGCTGACGAATCCGCCGATGCGCCAGCCGGTCTCCTCGTCCCACACGAGGGCGCGGGTCTCGCCCTCCAGGCGGCAGACGATGGTGGCGTCACGTGGGCCGGACGGGTCGAGCCACGACCTCTCCAGCTCGATGCCCGCTGCCTGCAGGGCGCGCGCAGAGGCCGTGATGTAGGGCCGGAGCAGGTCGAGGGCCGGGTCCTCGTGCCTGGCCGGCAAGGTGCTGTCGGACATCGGGTCTCCATCTACTGAACAGGCGCCCACGGTGGGTGCCTTTAGCTGAAAGACGCAAAAACAGATAGAAAAGCTGTAGTCGGCAGTAAAAGATCGTGAAAAAGTTACAGCCGGAACGACGAAAAAGGCCGATTTGGCCGGCCCGCTAGGAACGGGCCGGCCTATCGTGAAGATCCTGGGGATCGGGTGGGATGCTGCCTGGGAACCTCCGAGTGTTGCTTGGGCGGCCATTCTGGCAAGTGGTACTAGCGTGGCAGGCGCGCTTCGATGACGAATTCGTTGCGATCTGTCGGGTAGACCGTCACCGTGTAACGGCAAGGGCGGTCTTCGGTGTCATAGACCGTCCGCTTGTGCTCGTAAACCCACACGCTGCTCTCGGCCGGGAGTTTGAAGAAGTCCCGTTCGTCCTCGTCGGGCGGCCGGATCCAGAGGGTGTCCGTGTAGCGGTCCTGGCGAATGCCCAGCTTCTCCTCCAGGTAGGCCATCGTCCCCTCTTCGATGTCCTGGCGTTTCTTCAGCGCGGCCGCCCCGCGCTCGACGAAGCTGAACGGGTAGTACGAGGTCTGCATCGACCACGGGACGTCCTCATCGGCCTCGTCGGTGATGTAGCGACGCTGGTGGCGCAGGATGAGGTCGTCGCCCTCGTTGATGCCGAGTTCCCGGCTCTGCGTCTCGTCCGCCTGCTCGATCAGCACCTTGGTGGACGACACCCAGGCGTCGCGGCCCTGCTTGCTGGCCTCGGTGGTCCACGCCTCCCCTTCGCCGCCGCTGAATCCGGTCTCCTTTTCCGGAGTCAGCGTGATCTTGAAGAGTTCGGGCTGCTTGACCACGAAATTGCCGCTGCCCTGGCGTGACTGGACCAGCCTGAGGACCTTGAGCCTGTTGATCGCGTCGCGCACCGTGTTGCGGGCGGAGCCGTACTCGGCCATCAGCTCTTTCTCGGTCTTCAGGCGCTGGCCCGGCTTCAGCTCACCCGCTTTGATCTTCTTCTGCAGGTCGGCGGCGATCTCCTCGTACCGAGCCGGCATGGCACCTCCCAAAGACGATCCCGATTGGTCTGGATGTCCTGACCCGTACAGATGAGCTGTCCGAGGCAGTCCAGCAGGCCGACCGGCCATGATCGCATGTTTAAGCCCGATTGTCCGGGTTATCTACTCGTTGGGATGACTGGGATGAGCTTACCCGCCCAACTAGGTCAGGTCACTGGAATCGGCCGGATCATATGGAGGAGTTTCGTCCCCCTGGCGGCAACGAAAGAGGAAGAAGAGGAGATTGTGGCGATGATCGCAATTGCGGGCGCTTACATCGCGTTCGTCACCTTCGCTCTCTATCTCGGGCTCTGTGCGGCGTTCGGCCGGCACAGCCGGCGGACCGTGCTGGCGAACCGTCCGCGCGGCACCCGATGGGAGACCGCGTTCCGATCGATGGCCGGACTCTTCGTTCACCGGCCGACCCGGTAGGACGATCGCCCCAAGCCGGCCCGCGGAGCCGCTCGGGGCATCGAAAAGAGGGAGTCCCGGTGAGACATCAGGATCTGAGTTCGGAAGAGCCGTCCGGAAAAGCCGACCTCGTGGTCGTCACGGAGCCCGCGGGGGCGGATCCGTGCGCAGGGGCGGCGGAGCGGGTGGGGCGCTCCGCGGCGGATGGCGACAGGGCGGACCAGGGAGGAGACAGGGCAGAACGGCGGTGAGGCTCATGGCGATGCCGGCTGGGACCGCGAGGTGCGAACGCGCCTCGCGGTCCTTTCGTCGCGGACCTTTTTGCGGACCCTTCTCGTTAGGTGGCGTCAGTCCTTGGTGAGGGTGGTCTGCCAGGTGGGGTCGGCCGTGAGGATCGTCAGGTGCTGGGTGGCTCGGGAGACGGCCACGTAGAGGACGCGGAGGCCGCGGGGGGACTGGGCGGCGACCGTCTCGGGGGCGACGATGACGGCGGCGTCGAACTCCAGGCCCTTGGCCTCCAGGACGTCGAGGACCTGGACGCGGTCGGGGAGGCCGGCGGCGAGGCGGGCGCGGGCGGTCTCGGTGCCGGTGGGGAGGATCAGGCCGATGGTGCCCTCCACCCGGGTCAGGAGGGCCTCGACCGTCTCGCGGGCGGCGGGCTCGTGGTCGGCGGCCGGGAGCAGCCGGATGTCCGGGTCGATGCCGGAGGCGCGGACGGCGCGGGCCGGGTGGGCGCCGGGGAGGGCCAGGGCCAGGACGCGGGTGGCGACGGCGGCGATCTCGGTGGAGTTGCGGTAGTTGGTGGTCAGCTCGTACTCGTGGCGGGCGCGGCGCGGCGCGGGCTTGCGGCGGCGCCGGGAACGGCCCTCGGAGGGGGCGTCCTTGGCGCCCAGGGCGATGTCCATGGCCTCGCGGGCGGCGTCCAGGTCCTCCCAGGCGCTCTGGGCCGGGTCCTCGACGATCGTCCAGCTGGCCTGGCGGCCCCGGCGGGCGAGCATGCGCCACTGCATGGGGGACAGGTCCTGGGCCTCGTCCACGACGATGTGGGCGTACTCGGGGCGCTCCTCGACGACGCCGTCGTCGACGCGGCGGGAGCGTTCGAGGCGCTCGATGGACGTGGTGAGCTCCTGCATCTCCGGCTCCCACGACTCGTCCGCGACCTCCTCGCCGGTGAGGATGTTGACGCCGTCCACGACGAACGGGTCGTCGTCGGCGGGCTTGCGGCGGCGGGACGGGCGGGGCGGCGGGCCGAGCAGGGCGTCGATCTCGTCCAGGAGGGCGATGTCCTGGTAGGAGAGCGGCGGTTCGCCGGCCCAGGCGTCGGCGAGGAGGCGGACGGCCTCGGGGGACAGGTCGCGGGACGCGGCGCGGCGCAGCCGGTCGCGGTCGCCGAGGGCGCGCAGGACGTCGATCGGGCGGCGCATCGGCCACCAGGCGACGAGGAAGTCGGTGAACGCGCGCTGGTCGCGGACGCGGGCGAGGAACTCGCCGCGCATCGTGTCGCCGCTCCCGTTCGACGAGACGGGGAGGGGCGTGTCGGACGGGTCGAGTTCGGCGAGGCCGTCGGCGGCGAGGAGGGCGTTCCAGACGCTCAGGTCGCCCTCGGCGGCGGACGCGGCGGCCTCGGGGCCGCCGAGATCGCGGAAGGCGTCCCAGAGGGCGTCCAGGAGGCTCTCGGCGGCGCGGCCGCGGGCGGCGTTGACGCTGCCGCGGCTGCGCCGGTGGACGTCGTTGCGGATCCGGTCGAGCCTGGACCGGTCCAGCCGGACCACCACGCCCTTGTAGACGACCCGCAGCTCGTCGGGGGCGCCGGGGGCGTGGTCGGTGACGGCGCGGCGCAGCAGCTTGGCCATGTCGCCGGCGCCCTTGAGGCGGGCCAGTTCGGGAGTGTCGTGGACGGTGCCGGAGACGCCGTCGACGAGGTCGCCGAGGGAACGGAGGGTGGCCGAGCCCTCGCCGAGGGACGGCAGGACGCGCTCGATGTAGGCGGTGAAGCGCCGGTTCGGGCCGACGACGAGGACGCCCCGCGAGCCGAACCGGCGGCGGTGCCGGAACAGCAGGTACGCCACCCGGTGCAGGGCGACGGCGGTCTTGCCGGTGCCGGGGGCGCCGCGCACCAGGACGGTGCCGTCGGCGGGTGCCCGGATCACCTCGTCCTGCTCGCGCTGGATGGTGGCGACGATGTCGCGCATCGCGCCCTCGCGGGCGCGGGCGAGGGAGGCGATGAACGCGCCGTCGCCGATGACCGTGAGGTCGCCGGCGGCGGCCGGGTCGAGCAGGTCGTCCTCCAGGTCGACGACGGTGTGCCCGCGCGAGTGCAGCACCCGGCGGCGGATGACGCCGCGCGGGTCCTCGGGGGTGGCCTGGTAGAAGTCCTCGGCGGCCGGGGCGCGCCAGTCGATCACGAGGGAGTCGTGCTCGGGGGTGCGCACGCCGATCCGGCCGATGTAGCGGATCTCGTCGCCGGCGGTGCCGGCCTCGCCCTCGGCGGAGCGGCGGGGGCGGCGGGACGGGTCGAGGTCGAGCCGGCCGAACACGAGGCCGTCGTCCGCCACGTCCAGTGCCCTGGCGCGCATGGCGGCCTGGTGCACCATCGCGTCCCGGTCGACCAGCGACCCCTTGGTGCCGGCCATGGACTGCCGGTAGCCCTCGCGGATCATGGCCTGGGCGTCCGCGCGCATCTCCTCCAGCCGCGCGTACGCCACGTCGACGTAGCGCTGCTCGGTGGCGATCTCGTGGTCCTTGACCGTGGCCGGCCGGCCCTCCACGTGGGACGACATGCAGGCTGCTCCCTCACCGTCCGCGCCCCCGGAAGGGGCGAAAGAGACAGCGTATTCGCTCGGCCCGGGGTACCCCGAAATCGCGCGTTCGACCCCGGCGTCCCCTTTCCGCGTACGGTCAGTTCGCCGGCAGGACGCGGCTCAGCAGGCCGGGCGCGTACCGCTTGGCCAGCACGACCGCGCGCGTGATCGCGTCCGGGAAGACGTAGAGGCCGTCCCCGGCCAGCGAGCGGTCGACCGCGTCCAGCACCGCGCGGGGCGGCAGCGGCTTCATCCCGGCCGCCGTGCCGCCCGGGTCGGCGGCTGCGGCCGCGCGGTACGCGGGGGTGTCGACCTGGCGCGGGCAGACGACCCGGAACCGGACGCCGCCGCCGCGGTGCTCGTTCGCCAGCGTCTCGGCGTAGGCGTTGACGGCCGCCTTGGCGGCCCCGTACGCCGAGGACCCGGCGACCGGGGTGAACGCCGCCAGCGAGGAGAAGAGGATCAGCTCGCCGGCGCCGCGGCCGAGCATGCCGGGCAGGGTGGCGCGGACGACGTTCACGGTGCCGAGGTAGTCGATCCGCAGGGCCCGCTCGACGTCGGCGAGGGGTTGCTCCAGCGCGGGCGCCAGCGGGCTGACCGCGGCGGCGTGCACGACGCGGTGCACGGCGCCGGACTCGGCCACGACCGCCTCGACCGCCGCGGCGTCGGCGACGTCGCAGGAACGGGTGTGCATGTTGGGGGAGCGCAGCGCGGTGCGGGCCAGGCCGTCCTCGTCCACGTCCACCGCCACGACGTCCCGGCCGGCGGCGGCGAGCCGCTGCGCCGCGAGCGCGCCCAGGCCGCTCGCCGCCCCGGTGACCAGCGCGGTCTTCCTCAACTCCGGTCCTCCTCCGCGCGGCCCGCGACGGGCACGGCGTCCGCGAAGCTCATCGTCAGGTGGTCGACCGTGGCGGTGCTCAGCGCGCGGGCCCGGTCCAGCCCGATCTCGCGCAGCTCGTCGGCGACGGGGTGGTCGCCGAGCCGGACCCGGGCGCCGCCGGGCCGCATCCGGACGCCCGAGGCGGCCAGCGTCCAGGGCGTGCGGCGGGTGGTGCCGTCCAGGCAGGAGTAGGCGGTGACGTCGGGCATGGCGCCCGCTCCGGCCGGTACGGGCACCCCGGGCCGCACGGCGATCTCGATCGCGGTACGGCCGCCGAACCGCACGGCGCAGCGCCGGGTCCGGCCGGCCAGGTCCATCGGGATGTCGGCGAGCTCCTTGGGGAAGCCCCAGATCGTCCGGCCGGCCTCCAGGGTGAACTCCTGGTTGACGGGCAGCCAGTGGATGAACGCGCCGGCGCCCTTGAGGCCGCGCGGGCCGGGCCGCGGGCTCGTTCCGGGCGGCTGGACGAGGAACGCGACGGCGAACTCGTGGTACGGGCCGAGGTCGCCGTCCGCGTACCGGATGAACGCCAGCGAGCAGATGGCGCGGCCGGGGACGGGCTCGGCGACCTCCAGCCCGGAGTAGGCGATCAGGGCCTGGGCCGGGGCGGCCGGGACGGGGAACATCGCCGAGGCGACGGCGGCGTCCCGGATCCGCACGGGCATCGCCACCCGCTCGCCCTGGATCAGGTGCGCGGGGGTGTGGGTCTCGGTCGTCACACGCCTAAGTAGAACAGGTTCTCATTTTGAAGTCACGCGCCGGCGGCCGCCCGTTCGCGGCCGGCGCGCTCACCGCCGCTTCTCGACGGCGGTCTTGATCCGTTCCAGCGTGGCGCGCATCCCGGCCCGGTTCAGCGCGGCGCGCCGCTCCGCCGGGACACCGGTGAAGACCTTGCCCATGAGAGTGACGAGCCTTGAGCCGCGGGTGTCGCGGCGCAGGTCCTGCCAGTACTCGGTGAGCCGGGTCGAGCCGCCGTCCACGCCCTCCAGCCGGTAGCCCCACAGCGCGACCGGGATGCCGAAGCTCGACACCCGGAACGCGAACAGCTCGCCCGGCAGGGCGGCGGTCACGCGCGCGTTCGTGAACCACACCCGCGGGCCGATCCGGTTGAAGCCGACGAAGCGCGTCCCCGCCTCGATCGAGCGGCCGCGGATCCACACGGCGAACAGCTCCGGGCTCCAGCCCGGCATCTTCCGCAGGTCGGCCACCGCCTCGTACACCACGGCCGGGGCGGCACCGACGACCACGCTCTCCTCGGCGACCCATTCGCGTTCCATGCCTGGATGATCCCGCATGACCGGCGGGTCACGCCATATCCCGCCGGGCCGGGCGGAGCCGGGCCGTCAGCGGAGGTGGGCGTAGCGCTCGCGCCAGTCCGCGTACCAGGACGCGAACCACGGGTGCCCCTCGGCCAGCGGGATGACGTACGTCACGGTCTCGGCGTAGTAGCGGCGCTGGAAGTCCGGCGGCATCTGGTCGAGCCGCTGGACGTTGCTCACCCGGTCGGCGAGCTTCACCGCGATCGCCTCGGGCGGCGCGTCCCGCAGCCGGCGCAGGTACGCCGCCTTCGCCGCGCGCTTGGCCTGCCGGCCGGGGGATCCGGCGGGCGGCTTGGTGACCCAGTCCACCAGCTCCGCCACGACCGGCCCGAACGCCTCCTCGACCTCGCCGACCGTGGCGTCGGTGTCCTCCACCACATCGTGCAGGAGCACCGCCGACAGGACCTCGGTACGGGTCTCGCCCGCGCCCCGGACGAGGGCCTCCAGCGCCTCCAGCAGGTGCTCCACGTACGGGACGCCGGTCGGCCGCGTCTGGTCGCCGTGCCAGCGCACCGCCGCCTCGGCCGCACGCTCCAGCGCGGGCAGATCGATCGCGTTCCGCGCCGGGCCGGGCACGGGCGGCTCACGCTCCAGGTCGGCGCGGGCCTCGTCCCAGGTGCGCCAGGAGTTGAAGGTTTCCACGGGGCTCCGTTTCTCGCCGCGTGTCGCGCGGGGTGTCCGGCACAGGGCATGGTGGGAGGCGTTCGCACGGTTCACTGACACGGTACGGGACGAGGCCGGAGGGAGGCGGACACGGTCGTGGGCACCGGCTGGGAGCGCCCGCGCGGCGGGCCGCGCTCCGTCGGGCGCGGCCTCCTCGCGTTCGCCCTCGCCGCCGCGCTGGTCGCCGCCGGCGGCCTGATCGTCGACCGGTTCGTGCTCCAGGCCGAGTGGTGGCAGGTCCGGCACACCGTGACCGCCGAGCCGGTCGCGCCGCAGCCCGCGCTGGGCCCGCCGGCCGGCCCGCTGGCGGTGAGCTGGCAGCGCACCGCGCAGGTGCGGCGCGGCCCGCAGGCCGGGTACGGCACCGTCGCGTACGACGTCGCGCAGGGCCAGGTGGTGACGGCCTCGGGCCGCGGCCTGGAGGTCCGGGACGCGCGCACCGGCGCCGCCCGCTGGAGCTACCGCCGGACCGGCTGGACCATGCTCGGCTGGGCCGCCACCGCCTCCCGGCTCGTCGGCCACTTCGAGCGCGACGGGCACCGCGGCGAGCGGCAGATGGTCGGGTTCGACGCGCTGTCGGGCGGGGTGCTGTGGCGCCGTACCGGCGACCGGCCCGCCGCCGCCAACCGCGACACGCTGCGCTGGCCCGCCGGCTCCGGCGTGGTGCTCACCACCGACCGCGACCGCCGCGTCCTGCGCGGCCGCGCCGCCGCCGACGGCAAGAAGGCGTGGACGGTGCGGCTGCCCGCCGGCTGCCGCCTGTTCGAGGACGCCGCGCACCCGTCCGACGGCACCGAGAAGCTGATGGCGCTGGCCCTCGACTGCGAGGGCGGCTCCCGGCTGCTGGCCGTCGACCCGTCCCGGGGCAGGCAGCGCTGGGTCCGCCCGCTCGGGTCCGCCGAGTCGCCCGAGGTGCGGATGCTGGACGGCGTCACGCTCGCCGCCGACGGGACGGCGCTGCGCGCCTACGACCGCGACGGCACCCAGTTCGCCGTCTGGAACGGCGACGAGGTCTGCGCCGACGGCATGTGCCCCGCGGTCCTCGTCGGCGGGAACCTCATCGTCGTGCGGGACCCGGACGGCGACGGCGAGGGCGGCCTGATGGAGTCGGTCGCCGTGCCGTCCGGCCGGACGCGGTGGAAGCGGGACGTCCCCGGCTACGTCGCGCTCACGACCGCGGCGGGCCGGGTGTACGCGCTGCGGCCCAAGCTGGACGAGCGGCTGCTGCCCGCCGGCGTCGACGTCGTCGAGCCCGGCGACGGGACGGCCACGACCGCGCCCGCGCCGTTCGCGATGGACCCCGTCCTGGGCGGGGTGCGGCCGTGGCTGGCGGCGGCGGGCGGGCTGCTGTACGTCGCCGTCCCGGAGGCGGCGCCCCGGCCGACCGGATCGGCCCGGCTGATCGCGCTGCGCGGCGGCGCGGCCGGGCCGGGCCCCGCCGAGCTGGGCGGGGTCGCGGAGGCGGACTGGCCGGACGCGTGCGCGCTGCTGAAGGCGCTGGACCTCAAGGGCGAGTACGTCGCCAGGCCGGAGCGGGCGACGCTGGAGGGCGTGCGGCTGCCGCACCCGGTGAGCTGCACGTACGAGCCCGACGAGAAGGCGGCGAAAGACAAGAAGGAGAAGAAGGAAGAGAAGGAGAAGGGCGAGACGGAGGACGCGGGGGACGCCGGGGCGCCGTCCGGGTCCCCGGTGCCGTCGCGGAGCCCGTCCGAGGGGGCGTCGCCGGAGCGTTCAGCCGTGCCGGGTCCGGTGCCGGGAGCGGCGCCCGGATGGGGTTCGCGGGGTCTCACGGTGACGGTGAAGTGGGTCGCCCCGGCCCCCGGCGGCGCGTCGGCGATGCTGGAGACGCTCCAGTCCACGCAGTCCAAGGCGCGGCGCCGTACCGACATCGGCGGCGACGAGGCGTACGAGATCGGCCCGGCCGCGAGCATGATCGCCCTGCGGGTGGACCGCTATATCGTGATGGTGGACGCGGCGCGGCCGCCGGGCGCGGCGACCCGGCTGGCGAAGGCCGTCGCCGAGCGCCTGCCGCGCCACCGCTAGGGCTCGAACGCTCAGACGGCGGCGGGCGAGCGGCCCGCCCACTCCTCCAGCTGGCTGACGAACGGCTCGGCGTGCACGGGCCAGTGGTAGCGCGCCCGGGCCGCCTCGTAGCCGCGCTTGCCGAGGCCGGTGCGCAGCTCGGCGTCCGCGCGCAGCTTGCGGACGGCGTCCGCGGCGGCGGCCGGGTCGCCGAACGGGACCACGATCCCGGAGCCGGCCGGCTCCACGATCGCCACGGCGGGCGGGTTCGGGGTGGTGATCACCGGGACCCCGCGGGCCATGTACTCGACGATCTTGGTGGGCATCGAGTGCCGGTAGTTGGGCTCGTCGTGCAGCAGCGCCAGGCCCGCCATGGCGCCCTCGGCGATCCGCAGCGCCCGGTCGTTCGGGACGAAGCCGTACCAGCGCAGCACGCCCTCCCGCTGCGCCTCCCGCAGGTGGGGGCGGATCTGCGGGTCGGCGGCGCCGATCAGCTCCACCATGACCCCCTCGGGCGCCAGCAGCCGGGCCATCTCGATCATGTCGAGGGCGCCCCGGGCCTCCGACAGGTGCCCGACGTAGACGATCCGGCGGTCGTCCGGCGGCGCGGGCGGCAGGTCCGCGACGAACGTGGTGTTCGGCACGACCGGGTGCGGCTCGCGGAACCGCTCGCGATAGCCCTCCTCGGCCAGCAGCAGCCGGTGCCGCCGCTCGCCGCGGGTCTCCAGCCGCCGCACCAGCGGGCGCAGCAGCGGCCGTACGGGCCCGGGCACCCAGCCCTTGGCGACCAGCGCGGCGGCGGTGTCCTCGTGCACGTCCCAGACGACCGTGCGGTTCCGCACCGAGCGCGGCAGCGAGATCAGCAGTTCGGGATCGTGCAGCAGCACGAGGTCGGCGTAGGCGGAGTGCTCTTCCAGCGCGCGGTGCGCGGCGCGCAGCGCGCGCAGCCGTTTCCGGCCCGCCGCCCGCGGCACGTCGACCGGGCTGATTTCCCGCCAGGGGGTCACGTTACACGCCCGGAACGGCGCGATATAGGTGACCTCATGGCCCGCGTCGAGCAAGGACCGGATCTGCCTGTGCAAAATCCTGGCATCCTCGGGATGGTGCACGATCGTGCAAACGCAGACCCGCATTCCACTCACTCCGGAACGGTTCCGATGATCTTTCACTCTGGATCCTCCGGTCGCCGTGGAAATGGCGGATGAATTCCGCCTGTCCGGGCGATGGACGCCGCAGGTCGGCTCGGGCGGGGCCGCGGGCGGGCCGTTCACAGCAGCTCGACGCTCTCGCCGCGCGCGTCCCGGGTCCGGCCCCTGGTGTCGAACAGCAGCCGGGCGTTCCGCGCCAGCGTGTCCGCCTCGTACTCCGCGTGGTCGGCCAGCACGATCGCCAGGTCGGCGCCCGCGAGGGCGGCCGGCAGGTCCGGCCCGGCCGAGGCCACCTCGACCCCGTCCACCTGCCAGGACGGCACGTACGGGTCGTGGTAGGCCAGCTCGGCGCCGAGTCGGTCCAGGCGGCGGGCGATGGGGCGGGCCGGGGATTCGCGCTGGTCGGCGATGTCGGCCTTGTAGGTGACCCCCAGCAGCAGGACGCGGGCGCCCTTCAGCGCCTTGCCGTGCTGGTTGAGGAGCTGCTGGGCGCGCTCGACGATGTAGCGCGGCATCCGGTCGTTGATCTCCTGGGCGAGTTCGACGAACCGGAAGGGGTAGCCCAGCGACCTGACCTTGTACGACAGGTAGTTCGGGTCGATCGGGATGCAGTGCCCGCCCACACCCGGCCCGGGACGGAACGGCTGGAACCCGAACGGCTTGGTGGCGGCGCAGTCGATCGCGTCCCACAGGTCCACACCGAGCTCGTTGCAGAACACCGCCATCTCGTTGACCAGGGCGATGTTGACGTGCCGGTAGGTGTTCTCCAGCAGCTTGGCCATCTCGGCCTCGCGGGTCCCCTTGGCCAGCACCACCTGCGCGACGAACTTGCCGTACAGCGCGGCGGCGGCCTGGGCGCACGCCTCGGTGAGCCCCCCGACGATCTTGGGGGTGTTGGCCACCCCGTAGTGCGGGTTGCCGGGGTCGATGCGCTCGGGCGAGAACGCCAGGTGGAAGTCGGTGCCCGCGGTCAGCCCGGAGCCCTCCTCCAGCAGCGGCCGCAGCACCTCTTCGGTGGTGCCCGGGTACGTGGTCGACTCCAGGACGACCAGGTCGCCGGGGTGCAGGTGCGGCGCGATCGTGGCCGCGGCGCCCTTGACCGCCGTCAGATCGGGGCCGCCCTCGTCCGACAGCGGGGTCGGCACGCAGATGACCATGGTGCGGGCGGCGGCCAGCACCGAGGCGTCGGCGCTGGGCGCGAAGCCCGCGGCCAGCATCTCGCCGACCTCGCCGTCCGAGACGTCGTCGATGTGCGAGCGGCCCGCGGCCAGGCCGTCGATGACGCGGGTGTCGCGGTCCAGGCCCCCGACGCGGAGTCCGGCCCGGCAGGCCTCCCTGACGAGCGGCAACCCGACATAACCGAGTCCAATGACCACCAGATCCATTCCGGTGGCTCCCTTCGCGCGAGTTCTATGTCACTGCATAGGCGTCCCGGTAGCGGCTGGCCACGGCTCGCCAGGTGCGTTCCGCGCTGACCCATTCCCGGGCCGCCTGTCCGATTTTTCGGCGTTCTTCGTGACTGTAAATCAGCGCTGCCAGGGAATTCGCCCATGCCGCCGCGTCTTCCGGAACTGTTAACGTGCCGGTCACGCCGGGTTCCACGATTTCGCGCAGAGCATTGACATCACTTGCTATTACTGGGATTCCCCCCGCCATCGCCTCGATCGGCTTGAGGGGCGTGACCAATTGGCAGACCCGGTCCGCCCGGCGGGGGACGGCGAACACATCGAGGAGCGCGTGGTAGCGACGGACCGACCCCATCGGCACCCGGCCGGTGAACACGACCCGAGCGTCGTGCTCGCCGCCGGGGCCGGCGCCGCCCTGCCCGGGGCGCCGGTCGTCGACCGCCAGGCCGTGGCCGGCGGCCCGCCGCACCAGCGCGCCGGTCTCGGGCCCGTCGCCGACCAGCAGCAGCGTGACGGGCGTGCCGTCCTCGCGCAGCAGGGCCGCCGCGTCGATGAGCGTGTCGATGCCCTCGTAGCCGTAGAACGACGACGTCAGCCCGACCACCGGCAGCCGGGGGCTCAGCCCCAGTTCGGCGCGGAGGCCGGCGGCGTCCGGCAGCGGCTCCAGGAACGCCGCGTCCACCCCGTTCGGCACCGTGAAGATCCTGTCCGGGTCGACGCCCCGGCCGGCGATCTCGGCGCGCATCGCCTCGCCCAGCGTGACCACGGCGTCCGCCTCGGCCATCCGGCGGGTCTCCAGCTCCCGGGTCAGCCGGTAGAAGTCGTCGCTCTCCCGGTGCGACGGGTCGCGCGACAGCCAGGAGTCCTCCAGGAAGCCGCGCACCTCGTACACCACCGGCAGCCCGTGCCTGCGGCCCAGCTCCAGCGCGACCGCCGCGTTCAGGTGGTTGCTCACCGCGTGCAGCACGCGCGGCCGCACCCGCTCGACCAGGCGCCCGGCGAGGTCGGCGCTCTTGCCGACGTCGCGGCGCGGGTCGGCGGCGGGCAGCCAGGGGAGCAGCCGGTGGTACGGGACGCCGTCCACCTCGACCGCCGCCCGCGCGTCGCCGAGGCCCTGGTTCAGCGGGTAGCCGAGCCGGGTGACGACGTGGGTGTCGTAGCCCAGCTCGCGCTGCGCGAGGGCGATCCGGTGCGTCCGCACGGTGTAGCCGGCGTTGGTGAGCGGCAGCGCGTTCGTCACGAACTGCAGGACGGCCCCAGTCCCGGGCTTTGCCGTCGTACGGGAACGCTCACGGGCGGGCGGGGCCGGCGCGTCCAGCAGGGCGCGCAGGTCGGCGGACTCGCGGCGCGGGTCGCGGGGGCGGGGCACCGCGAGGCGGGAGCCGCGCAGCCGCGCGCCGGGGCGGCCGGGCACGGCCCGGGCCAGCAGCCGCACGGCCAGCCGGGGCGCCCGCCCCGGGTCGTCGCGGAGCTGCCGCCAGGTCTGTCCCAGCAGGTAGACGGGTTTTTTGAGCACGGCGGGCGAGCGTAGGCAACCCCGATGAACAGAAGGGAAATTGTGGTGGCGTCCATCGTGCACGTTCTGGGAGCACGCCCGAACTTCGTCAAGGCGGCGCCGGTGATCGACGCGCTGGCGGCCCGCGGGGCCGCGCAGGCGGTGGTCCACACCGGCCAGCACTACGACGAGAAGATGTCGGAGATCTTCTTCCGCGAGCTGGGCCTGCCCGAACCGGACGTCAACCTCGGCGTCGGGTCGGGCAGCCATGCCCAGCAGACGGCCGCGCTGTTGCTCGGGCTGGAGGAGGAGTTCACGAGCCGTTCACCGGAGCTGGTCATCGTGTACGGCGACGTGAACTCGACGATCGCCGCCGCGCTGGTCGCGGCCAAGCTGCACATCCCGGTCGCGCATGTGGAGGCCGGGCTGCGCAGCTTCGACATGACCATGCCCGAGGAGGTCAACCGGCGCCTGACCGACCAGCTGTCGCAGCTGTGCCTGGTCACCAGCCCCGAGGCGATCGGCCACCTGGCGGCCGAGGGCATCGATCCGGGCCGCGCGCACCTGGTCGGCAACCCGAT
>NZ_JBEZWH010000059.1:0-48845 GCF_040703975.1 Spirillospora sp. NPDC029432 | reverse complement strand
GGGCCGCCGCGGCGCCTGCCCCGCCGCGGCCCCGAGCCCGGGCGTGCCGGCCGGGGCCGGCGGCCGCACCCCGGCCGCCGGTGCCCCGCGGGGCACCGGCGGCCGTGCCCGTCCACCCGTGTACGGGCCGCATTCCGGGGCAGAACGGACGCGGCGGCGGCTCCCCCGGCCGCAACCGGATGTGGCCGACGCCTCACCGCACCCGCCGGACCCGCGGGTTTGAACAGGTTCAACTCTCCCGTAGAGTGGCACCCGTGAACCTGGCCGTGAGCGCACCCGACCGCCTGGTCGTCCGCACCGTCCACATCCCCGACCCCGGCGACCTCATCGACCGCCTGCCGCATCCGACCGCACTGGCCTGGATCCGGCACGGCGAAGGCATCGTCGGCTGGGGCGAGGCCGCCCGCCTCGACCTGCCCGGCGGAGAGGACCGCTTCGCCGCCGCCGACCGCTGGCTGCGCGAACTGTTCGCCACCGCCTCCATCGACGACCCCCTCCAGGCACCCGGCACCGGCCCCGTCGCCTTCGGCGGCTTCGGCTTCGACCCCAAGTCGCCCGACTCCGTCCTCATCGTCCCCCGCCACATCCTCGGCCGCCGCGACGGCCACGCCTGGCTCACCACCATCGGCGCCGAACCCGACAACCCCCTCGCCCTCGCCCAGCGGCCCGTACCCCCCGGCCGCCTCACCTGGAGCGACGGCGCCCTCACCGCCCCCGCCTGGCAGCAGGCCGTCGCCACCGCCGTCGACCGCATCCGCGCCGGCCACCTCGGCAAGGCCGTCCTGGCCCGCGACCTGTACGCGCACGCCACCGAACCCATCGACGCCCGCGTCCTGCTGCACCGCCTCGCCGCCCGCTTCCCCGCCTGCTACACCTTCTCCTGCGCCGGCCTCGTCGGCGCCACCCCCGAACTCCTCATCCGCCGCACCGGCGGCACCCTGGCCTCCCTCGTCCTGGCCGGCACCACCGCCCGCGGCACCGGCCCCGCCGACGACGCCGCCCGCGCCGCCCGCCTGTTCGCCTCCACCAAGGACCGCCAGGAACACGCCTACGCCGCCGAGATGGTCCGCGACGCCCTCGCACCCCTGTGCGCCGAACTCACCGTCCCCGACCGGCCCGAACTCCTCACCCTCCCCAACGTCATGCACCTGGCCTCCGCCGTCCACGGCCGCCTCGACGGCGACCGCTCCGTCCTGGACGTCCTCGCCGCCCTCCACCCCACCCCCGCCGTCGCCGGCACCCCCACCGACACCGCCCTCCAGCTCATCCGCGAACTCGAGGGCATGGACCGCGGCCGCTACGCCGGCCCCGTCGGCTGGGTCGACTCCCGCGGCGACGGCGAATGGGGCATCGCCCTGCGCTGCGCCCAGCTCGAAGGCACCCGCGCCCGCCTGTTCGCCGGCTGCGGCATCGTCGCCGACTCCGACCCCGCCGCCGAACTCGCCGAGGCCCAGAGCAAGTTCCGCGCCATGCAGTACGCCCTCGAAGGCTGACCAGAAAAGGCTGACCAGAACCCCACACGGCCCAGGGCACACTAGAACGATGCGCGCGTCCCGCCTGCTGAGCCTGCTCCTGCTCCTGCAGACCCGCGGACGCATGACCGCACCCCAGCTCGCCGCCGAACTCGGCGTCTCCGTCCGCACCGTCTACCGCGACGTCGAATCCCTCAGCACCGCCGGCGTCCCCGTCTACGCCGACCGCGGACCCGACGGCGGCTACCGGCTCCTGGACGGCTTCCGCACCCGCCTCAACGGCCTCACCACCACCGAAGCCGAGACCCTCTTCCTCGCCGGCATGCCCGGCCCCGCCACCCAGCTCGGCCTCGGCGACGTCCTCGCCGCCGCCGAACTCAAACTCATGGCCGCCCTCCCGCCACCGCTGCGCACCCGCGCCGGTCACATCCGCGAACGCTTCCACCTCGACGCCCCCGGCTGGTTCCGCGACCCCGACCCCGTCCCCCACCTGGCCGCCGTCGCCGACGCCGTCTGGAACCAGCACCCCGTCGAGATCCACTACCAGCGCTGGAAACACCCCCGCCAGGTCACCCGCACCCTCGACCCCCTCGGCGTCGTCCTCAAGGCCGGACTCTGGTACCTCATCGCCCGCACCCACACCCCCGACGCCACCGACCCCGACGGTGATGGCGGCGGTGAGGACGGTGACGGCGGCGACACCATCCGCACCTACCGCATCGCCCGCATCCACACCCTCCACACCCACCCCCACCACTTCACCCGCCCCACCGGCTTCGACCTCGCCACCTACTGGAACGACTGGGCCCACCGCTTCGAAACTGACAGCTACCCCGAACACGCCACCATCCGCCTGTCCCCCGAAGGCCGCCGCCGCGCCCCCCACCTGCTGTCCACCCCCGCCGCCCGCGCCGTCCACGACGCCGCCCCACCCGCCCCCGACGGCTGGACCACCGCCACCGTCCCCATCGAATCCATCCGCCACGCCCACGCCGACTTCCTCCGCCTCGGCACCGACATCGAAGTCCTCCACCCCGCCGAACTCCGCACCGCCATCGCCGCCACCGCACACGCCCTCGCCCGCCGCTACCCCGCCCCCGATTCCGAGACCACCCCCTGATCTGCGATCATGACTGACCGTTGACCAGGGCACCGCGGACGACGCAACGGCGGACAGCCACAGGGCGGCGCCGCCCCGGAGACCCACGGAACACACCACCGCACACGAAAGAGAGAGAACGCACGTGGACGTCGAACGGACCGCGCTGCCCGGAATCGGCCTGCAGCACGTCCTCACCACCGGACGCGGCCGCCAGATCGGCATCGTCTCCCACCGCACCGGCCGCAAAGACCTCGTCATCTACGACAAGCACGACCCCGACAGCTGCGTCGTCACCGTCAAACTCACCACCGAAGAGGCCAACGCCATCGCCGAACTCCTCGGCACCGGCCGCGTCGTCGAACGCCTCAACGACCTCCACCGCCAGGTCGAAGGCCTCAAAACCGAACAGATCCCCATCACCCCCGGCTCCCCCTACGCCGGCCGCCCCCTGTCCGACACCCAGGCCCGCACCCGCACCGGCGCCTCCATCGTCGCCGTCGTCCGCGACGGCCACGTCCTCGCCAGCCCCCGCCCCGACTTCCTCTTCACCGAGAACGACATCATCGTCGTCGTCGGCACCGACGAGGGCACCGCCGCGGTCGCCGCCATCCTCGCCCAGGGATAAGGGAGCCGATGCACGACACCGCACTCCAACTGATCGAACTCGGCGCGATCATCCTCGCCCTCGGCGTCCTCGGCGCGATCTCCAGCCGCTTCTCGATCTCCCCCATCCCCCTCTACCTCATCGCCGGCCTCGCCTTCGGCTCCGGCGGCATCCTCCCCCTCGGCGCCAGCGAGGACTTCGTCGCCATCGGCGCCGAAGTCGGCGTCATCCTCCTGCTGTTCACCCTCGGCCTCGAATACACCGCGAGCGAACTCGTCGGCAGCCTCCGCACCTCCGCCCCCGTCGGCCTCTTCGACCTCGTCCTCAACGCCGCCCCCGGCGCCATCGCCGCCCTCCTCCTCGGCTGGGGACCCGTCGCCGCCGTCGCCCTCGGCGGCATCACCTACGTCACCTCCTCCGGCATCACCGCCAAAGTCATCGGCGACCTCGGCTGGCTCGGCAACCGCGAAACCCCCGCCGTCCTGTCCATCCTGGTCTTCGAAGACCTCGCCATGGCCGCCTACCTGCCCATCCTCACCGCACTCCTCGCCGGAGCCGGACTCATCGGCGGCGCCACCACCCTCGGCATCGCCATCCTCACCATCGCGATCATCTTCTACATCGCGCTCCGCCACGGAAACCTCGTCGAACGCTTCGTCGCCAGCCCCAGCGAAGAGGTCCTCCTCCTCAAAGTCCTCGGCCTCACCCTCCTGGTCGCCGGAATCGCCCAGCAACTCCAGGTCTCCGCCGCCGTCGGCGCCTTCCTCGTCGGCATCGCCCTGTCCGGCCCCCTCGCCCACACCGCACAGAAGATCCTCACCCCCCTCCGCGACCTGTTCGCCGCCGTCTTCTTCGTCTTCTTCGGCCTCCACACCGACCCCGGCGACCTGCCCCCCGTACTCGGCATCGCCGCCCTCCTCGCCATCACCGGCATCGCCACCAAGATGGCCAGCGGCTGGCTCGCCGCCCGCCGCGCCGGAGTCGCCCTCACCGGACAACTCCGCGCCGGCGCCGCCCTCACCCCCCGCGGCGAATTCAACATCGTCATCGCCGGACTCGCCGTCTCCGCCGGCATCAACACCCAGCTCGGCCCCCTCGCCGCCGCCTACGTCCTCATCCTCGCCGTCGCCGGCCCCCTCCTCGCCCGCACCGCCGAACCCCTCGCCCACCGCCTCCGCGGCCGCGACCACCCACCACGACCCCAAGCCGACGAAGACCCCGACGAGATCCCCACACCCCTCACCACCGCCCGGGACACCCCCGAAACCGCCCACTGACCCCCACACGCACACGCGCCCCGTACGACCACCGGCCGTACGGGGCGCGCGCTTCTCTCACACCCGAATCACCCCACGGGCTCACCCCACCGCAGGCTGGCACCCCGGACACCAGAAAAGATTCCGCCCCGCCACCACCTCGGTACGCACCACACACCCGCACACCAGACACGGCAACCCCGCCCGCCGGTACACGTACACCTCACCACCATGATCATCCACCCGCGGCGGACGCCCCATCGCCTCCGGCATATGCTCCGCACGCACCGTGTCGATCCGCCCCGACCGCACCCCATCGGCCATCAGCACCCGCAGATCCGCCCAGATCGCCGACCACCGCTCCCGCCCCAGAGCACGCCCCGCCACCTCCGGATGCACCCCCTGCCGGAACAGCACCTCCGCCCGGTAGATGTTCCCCGGACCCGCCACCACCGACTGATCCATCAACAGCACCGCCACACTCGCCCGCGACCGCGAGATCCGCCGCCACGCCACATCCGGATCCGAATCCGCCCGCAACGGATCGGCCCCCAGCCGATCCCGCAGCACCTTCACCTCACCCGGATCCAGCACCTCGCACGCATTCGGCCCACGAAGATCCGCCCACGCCCCCGCCGCTCCCGGATCCCCCTCCGCCCCGCTCACCAACCGCAACCGCACCGCACCCACCGGATCCGGCGCCGCCCCCACCCCGAACGAGTACTTCCCATAAATCCCCAGATGCACATGCAGGACCCGGTCCTCACCGAACCCCAGCAGCAGATGCTTCCCATGAGCATCCGCCTCCCGCAGCACCAGCCCGTCCAGCAGACGAGCCCCCTCCGCGAAACGCCCCTGCGGACTCCCCGCACGAACACGCCGGCCGCCGAACATCCGCAGATGCTCAGCGGCCAGCCGATGAATCGTGTGACCTTCAGGCATGAACGCTCAGCATAAGCGCCTCAGCGCGCCGCCGCCCCGACCTCGCCCATATGCCGCAGCGCCTGCCGGTACGACTCCACCGCACCCTCCTCCGCGTACGGCAGCCCCACCGCCGCACAGTGCTCCCGCACCAGCGGCCGCAGCCGCCGCAGGTTCGGCCGCGGCACACTCGGGAACAGATGATGCTCGATCTGGTAGTTCAGCCCACCCAGCATCCAGTCCGTCACCACACCACCGCGCACGTTCCGCGACGTCAGCACCTGCCGCCGCAGATGATCCAGGCGCACGTCCCCCTCCGGCATCTCCATCCCCTTGTGGTTCGGCGCGAACGCACACCCCAGATGCACCCCGAACAGCCCCTGGTGAATCGCGATCAGCACCAGCGCCTTCCCCGGCGACAGCAGCGTGAACACCAGCCCCAGATACCCCACCACGTGCACCGCCAGAAGCACACCCTCCAGCGCCTTCTCCCGCGCCGGCAGCCGCCGCAGATCCAGCGCCGTCCCCAGCTTCAGGTTCAGCCCCTCCAGCAGCAGCAGCGGAAAGAACAACCGCGCCTGATTACGCGTGAACCACCGCGCGAACCGGCCCTCATGCCGCTCCGCCTGCTCCCGCGTCCACGCCAGGACGCCCTCCCCCACATCAGGGTCCTTCCCGACATGGTTCGGGTTCGCGTGATGCCGGTTGTGCTTGTCGTTCCACCACCCGTACCCCATGCCCAGCATCACGTTGCCCAGCAGCAGCCCCAGCCACCGGTTCGCCCGATGCGACGCCGCGATCTGCCGATGCCCCGCGTCATGCCCCAGGAACGCCGTACGCGCCGTCACCAGCGCCAGCGGAACCCCCAGCAGCACCACCCACCACGACGCCCCGAACCACCCGATCGCCGCCCAGATCCCCGCCGTGGCCGCCAGGTTCGCACCCACCGCCCACGCGTAGTACCCCCGCCGCCGCTCCAGCAGCCCGGCCGCCCGCACCTGCCGCGCCAGCGGGCCGAAATCACTGCCGCCGGTACGACTGCGCGGCGCATCGAGGGTCACGGTCATGCGGGGGCCTCCATTCGCAGGGGAAGGCACGGGAATCCCCGTGCCCCTCGCACGCTACGTACGCCAAGATCGACCGGTCACCCCGCACAAGAGCCATCTGCCATCTGGCTCACAGGTCTCATACGCCCGCCCGCCCTGGACCGCTCCACACCGCCCCCAGGCCGGATGAATCTTCCAACAGACCCGGCATATAAGGTCAGAAGTCATGAACGCGCGCTCACGGTGGATCGATCTCGACGGGGCGGTCAACGTCCGCGACCTCGGCGGACTCCCGACGTCAGACGGCCGGACCACACGGCGCGGCCGCGTGCTGCGCTCCGACAACCTGCAGGACCTCACCGTCACCGACATACGGACCCTGCTGGACGACTACGAACTCAAGAACGTCATCGACCTCCGCAGCGACGCCGAGGTCCGCCTCGAAGGCCCCGGACCCCTCACCCGCACCCCCTCGATCACCCTCCACCACCTGTCGCTGTTCTCCGAAGGCGGCCGCCACACCGACGTCGCAGCCGACACCGTCGACGTCGACAAGGTCCTCCCCTGGCAGAACCGGCCCGACGCCGAGACCGAGAACGACCGCTCCATCGGCCACTACCTCGGCTACCTGCGCGACCGCGCCGACTCCATCGTGGCGGCACTGCGCGTGATGACCCGTACCGACGGCTCCGCCCTCGTCCACTGCGCCGCCGGCAAGGACCGCACCGGCGTCGTCTGCGCCCTGGCCCTCGACGTCGCCGGCGTGACCCGCGAGGCGATCGTCGCCGACTACGCCCAGACCGGCGAACGCATCGAGGCCGTCCTGGGCCGGCTGCGCTCCAGCGACACCTACGCCGCCGACCTCGACTCCCGGCCCGCCGACAGCCACCTCCCGCACGCGGCGATCATGGAGAAGTTCCTGACCAGGATCGACGAGGAGCACGGCGGCGCACTCGCGTGGCTCACCGCCAACGGCTGGACCGAAGAGGACGCCGCGGCCCTGCGCGCCCGTCTCCTTGATTGAGGTTTGTTCTGCTGGGCTGGGGCTGGAGCAATCCAGCCCCAGCCCTTTACATTGTAATTTGAGAGTTGAACGATTATCCGGGTGCCCACCATATCCGGGTGCCCACAGCATGAGGGAGCCCGCGTCTCCCTCTCAGGTATTAGATCCCCATCCCCGCTAGCCCCGGCCCGCCTCCCCTGAGGGGGCGCTCCCCTCCCCTGCGGAAGGCAGATCAGGCGAGGAACTCGCGGACGGCGCGGTGGGCGGCGGTGCGCATCTCGGCGTGCAGGGTCGCGTTGGCGTCCCGGTCGGTGCGGGCCTCGATGATGCGCAGCCCCTCCCCCGCGATCGCCTTCGGCAGGTCGGCGGCCGAGTCCAGGGTCCGGTACGGGACGCCGTGCGCGGCGGCGATCGCGCCGATGTCGGCCTGGTGCGGGGTGCCGAAGACGCGCTCGAACGGGCCGCGGAGGGAGGCCTGGGGCAGCAGCGAGAAGATGCCGCCGCCCTGGTTGTTGATCACGATCAGGGCCAGGTCGGGGCGGCGGTCCCAGGGGCCGATGATCAGGCCGTTCTGGTCGTGCAGGAACGCCAGGTCGCCCAGCAGCGCGTACGAGCGGCCGCTGTGCGCCAGGGCGGCGCCGATCGCGGTGGAGACCAGCCCGTCGATGCCGCTGGCGCCCCGGCTGGCCATGATCCGCAGGCCCCGCCGCGGCCGCATCACCTGGTCCAGGTCGCGGATCGGCATGCTGGCGGCGCTGAACAGCAGGGAGCCGCCGGGCAGGCCGGCGACCAGGTCGCGGGCCAGGCGGGGCTCGGTGACCTCGGGGACGGCGTCCAGGACCGCGTCGACGGCCGCGGCGGCGGCCAGGTCCGCCGACCGCCACGACTTCAGCCACGAGTCGTCGCCCGACACCACGGGGATCTCCACGTCCTGCGCGACCTGCGTCGCCGAGCGGACGGGGTCGGGCCAGCGGGCCAGCCCCGGCGACAGCACGATGTGCTCCTCCGCGCGCCTGAGCAGCGACAGGAGCGGCCGGGACAGGCCGGGCTTGCCGAGGGTCACCACGACCTCGGGGCGGTGCCGCTCGACGAACTCCGGGACGCCCAGCAGGAAGTGGTGCGAGGACAGGGCGTGGTCGCCGTAGCGGGCGTTGCCGTTCGGCTCGGCCAGCACGGGCCAGCCGGCCATCGACGCGGCGGCCACGTACCGCTTGACGTTGGTGGCCCCGTCGCCGACGACCAGCACGCCGCGGCGGGTCGGGGGGACGTGCAGCACCGAGCCGGGCGTGGCGGCGCGGATCTTGGTCCAGGCGCCGGTGGCGTCGCCGTCCAGCGGCTCGCACCAGCTCTCGTCGCCGTCGGGGACGAGCGGTTCGCGGAACGCGGCGTTCAGGTGGACCGGGCCGGGCTCGGGGGCCTGCGCCAGCCCCCAGGCGCGGCTGACCAGGGACCGCCAGTACGCGACCATGCCCGGCCGGTTCTCCGGGACGCCGATCTCGCAGCTCCAGCGGGCCGCGGTGCCGTACAGCTTGACCTGGTCGATGGTCTGGTTGGCGCCGGTGTCGCGCAGCTCCGGCGGCCGGTCGGCGGTGAGCAGGATCAGCGGGACGCCCGACTCGTGCGCCTCGATCACCGCGGGGTGGAAGTTGGCCGCGGCGGTGCCGGACGTGCACACCAGCGCGACCGGGCGGCCCGACCGCTTGGCCAGGCCCAGGGCCAGGAACGACGCCGACCGCTCGTCGATCCGCACGTGCATCCGCACCCGGCCGGACTGCTCGGCCGAGTACAGCGCCAGCGCCAGCGGCGCCGACCGGGAGCCGGGTGCCAGCACGACCTCGGTCATGCCGCAGCGCAGCAGCTCGTCGACCAGCACGGTGGCCAGCGCGGTGGCGGGATTCATCGGCCTGCGGCTCCGATCACCGGCGGGGCGTCCATGTGCTCCTGGGCGGCCGCGACGCGGCGGCGCCAGCCGCCGTCGGGGGCCTCGACCCGGCCCAGCGCGGCCTCGTCCACCGCGGGCCGGCGGACCGGGATCGCGCCGTCCTCGGGGACGAGCGGGTCGCCGACGACGTCGTCCTCCAGCAGCGACAGCGTCGCCAGGCCGCAGGCGAACGGCAGGTCGGGCAGCGCGGCCGCCAGCGCGAGCCCGGCGGCCAGCCCGACCGACGTCTCCACCGCGCTGGAGACCACCACCGGCAGCCCGCAGGCCTCGGCGACCCGCAGGGCGGGCCGCACACCGCCCAGCGGCTGCACCTTGATCACCGCGACGTCGGCGGCCTCGGCGGCGCCGACCTTCAGCGGGTCCTCGGCGCGGCGGATCGACTCGTCGGCCGCGACCGGCACGTCCACCCGCCGCCGCACCCGCGCCAGCTCCTCCAGCGTCGCGCAGGGCTGCTCGACGTACTCCAGGTCGAAGCGGTCCAGGGCGCGGATCATCCGGGCGGCGGTGTCGACGTCCCAGCCGCCGTTGACGTCCACCCGGACCTTGCCGCCGGGGCCGAGCGCGTCGCGGACGGCCTCGACCCGGGCCATGTCGTCGCACTCGTCCTGGCCGCGCTCGGCGACCTTGACCTTGGCGGTGCGGCACCCGGACGCGGCCGCCAGCGCGTGCGCCCGCTCGGGGCCCACCGCCGGGACGGTCACGTTCACCGGGATCCGGTCGCGCCGCGGCGCGGGCCACTCCTCGTAGGCCGCCTCGCGCGCGGCGGCCAGCCACCGCGCGCACTCGGCCGGGCCGTACTCGGCGAACGGGGAGAACTCCCCCCAGCCGGCCGGCCCCTGGATGAGGACGCCCTCCCGCCGCGTGATGCCGCGGAACCGCGTCCGCATCGGGATGGAGAAGACCCGCACCCGGCAAACCCCCAGACCTGACGCTTCCAACGATTAAAGATTCATCAGTAGTACCACGGGAAACGCGACCAATCGGGGTCGCGCTTCTCCAGGAAGGAGTCGCGGCCTTCGGCCGCCTCGTCGGTACCGTACGCCAGCCGGGTCGCCTCGCCCGCGAAGACCTGCTGGCCGACGAGGCCGTCGTCGACGAGGTTGAAGGCGAACTTCAGCATCCGCTGCGCGGTCGGGCTCTTGCCGTTGATCTTGCGGCCCCACTCCAGGGCGGTGCGCTCCAGCTCGGCGTGCGGGACGACGGCGTTGACCATGCCCATGCGGTGCGCGTCCTCGGCGTCGTAGGTGTCGCCCAGGAAGAAGATCTCGCGGGCGAACTTCTGCCCGACCTGCCGCGCCAGGTACGCCGAGCCGAACCCGCCGTCGAAGCTGGCCACGTCGGCGTCGGTCTGCTTGAAGCGGGCGTGCTCGCGGCTGGCGAGGGTGAGGTCGCACACCACGTGCAGGCTGTGCCCGCCGCCGGCGGCCCAGCCGGGCACCACGCAGATCACGACCTTGCCCATGGTCCGGATGAGCCGCTGCACCTCCAGGATGTGCAGCCGCCCGGCGCGGGCCGGGTCGATGGTCTCCGAGGTCTCGCCCTCGGCGTACTTGTAGCCGTCCTTGCCGCGGATGCGCTGGTCGCCGCCCGAGCAGAAGGCCCAGCCGCCGTCGCGGGGCGAGGGGCCGTTGCCGGTCAGCAGCACGCACCCGATGTCGCTGGACATGCGCGCGTGGTCCAGCGCCCGGTACAGCTCGTCGACGGTGTGGGGCCGGAACGCGTTGCGCACCTCCGGCCGGTCGAAGGCGATCCGCACCGTTCCCCCCTCGACGGCGCGGTGGTAGGTGATGTCGGTGAACCCGAAACCCTCCACCTCCTTCCACGCGTCCGCGTCGAACAGCTCCGAGACCATGTCGCTCCCTTCCTCGTAGGCCGCCGGGGACATTCAACCGCGTTCCCGATTCGAACGCGTTCAGTGGGGTCGTCTACGCTGGTCGCGTCATGGACCGCCGCCTGCACGCCCTCGTCCTGCCGCCCGGCCCCCGCCTGTTCGCCGCGCTGGCCGCCGCGCTCGACGGCACCGGCCCCGCGATCTGCCCGATCGCGCCCGGCACCCCCGCGCCCGCGCTGGCGGCCCTGCTGGACGCGCTGGCGCCGCACGCGGTCGAGACCGAGGACGGCGTACGGCCCCACGACGGGCCCGCCGAGCCGGTCGCCGCCGGCACGGCCGTGCTGATCGCCACCTCCGGCTCCACCGGCACCCCGAAGATCGTCGAGCTGGGCGCCGCCGCGCTGCGGCACTCGGCCGCCGCCACCCTGGACCGGCTCGGCGCCGGTGCGGGCGAGCGGTGGCTGTGCTGCCTGCCCACCAGCCACATCGCCGGGATCCAGGTCCTCGTACGGGCACTGGAGGGCGGCACCGAGCCGATCATCCAGCCGCGCTTCGACGCCGGCGCGGTCGCCGCGGCCGGCGCCGCGCACGTCTCGCTCGTCCCCACCCAGCTGCGGCGGCTGCTGGAGGCCGGCGCGGACCTGGCGAAGTTCCGCTCCATCCTGCTCGGCGGCGCCGCCGCTCCCCCGGACCTGCTGGACGAGGCCCGCCGGCGCGGCGCCCGCGTCCTGACCACCTACGGCATGAGCGAGACCTGCGGCGGCTGCGTCTACGACGGCGTCCCGCTGGACGGCGTGCGCGCCGAGGTCGGCGGCGACGGCCGGATCCGGCTGTCGGGACCGGTGCTGTTCACCGGCTACCGGCGGCGGCCCGACCTGACCGCCGCCGCGCGCGACGGCGACCGGTTCGTCACCCAGGACCTCGGCGTCCTGGAGGGCGGGCGGCTGCGGGTGCGCGGCCGGGTCGACGACGTGATCAACACCGGTGGCGAGAAGGTCGTCGCCGGCGAGGTCGCCGCCGTGCTGGCGCGCCATCCCGGGGTCGCGGACGCGGTCGTGGTGGGCCGTCCCGATGCGGAGTGGGGCGAGCGCGTCACCGCCGTCGTCGTCCCCGCGGCCGGCGCGCCGGTCCCCGACCTGGACGGCCTGCGCGCCTGGGTCCGCGCGCGGATGCCCGCCGCCGCGGCGCCCCGCGAGCTGGAGCTGGTGGACGCCGTGCCGCTGCTGCCCTCCGGCAAGCCCGACCGCGAGCGCCTGCGCCACGCCCGCCGCTGACCCGTCCTCCCCCGCGGGCGCTCCGCGTGGCACCCTGGATGATCAGGGGGCCCGGATGGCTGAACAGGAGCAGGAGAGCACGCTGACGGTCGCGCTGGCGCTGGCCGCCAACCTCGGCATCGCGATCGCCAAGATCATCGCCGCGCTGGTGACCGGCTCGGCGTCGCTGGCCGCCGAGGCCGCGCACTCGGTCGCCGACACCTTCAACGAGGTGCTGCTCATGGTCGGGCTGCGGCGCAGCGGCCGCCCCGCCGACCGCCGGCACCCCCTCGGGTACGGCAAGGAACGCTACATCTGGACGCTGCTGGTCGCCGTCGCGATCTTCGGGATGGGCGCCCTGTTCGCCTTCTACCAGGGCGTGGAGACGCTCCTGGGGCATCCGCCCGGCGAGAGCGACTACACGGTCGGCTACATCGTGCTGGCCGTCTCGTTCGTCCTGGAGGCGATCTCCTGGCAGCAGGCCGTCCGGCAGGTGCGCGCCGACGCCCGCGACGAGGGCCTGCCGTTCCTGGCCTACATCCGCCGCACCGACGAGCCCACCTCGATCAGCGTGCTGCTGGAGGACTCGGCCGCCCTCACCGGCCTGCTGCTGGCCTTCGCCGGCCTCGGCTTGCACCAGCTGACCGGCGACGCCTTCTGGGACGGGGTCGGCTCGGTCCTGATCGGCGTGCTGCTGACCGCCGTCGCCCTGATCCTCGGCCGGATCAACCTCAACCTGCTGATCGGCAGCCAGGCCGACCCCCGGCTGGTGCGCGACGCCCGGGCCCGGCTCGGCGCGGCGCCCGAGGTCGAGTGGGTCGCCGACATCCTCACCGTCACCTTCGGCGCCGACCGCGTGCTGCTGTGCGCGCGGCTGGACTTCCGCGACTCGCTCACCGCCGGCGACGTCGAGCGCGCCTGCGTCCGGATGGCCCGCGAGCTGCGCGAGGCGCACGAGGAGATCGACGAGGTGTTCCTGGAGCCGGTCCCCCGCGACGATCCCGAGCTGCGCGCCCGCGTGATCGAGCGGTACGGGCGGCCCGCCCCGCCCCCCGGACCATCCTGACCTCACCGGCCTTATCCGGGCATTACAGCACCTTGTGGGACGCTATGGGACGCTTGGAACAGGCCGCTGGGAACAAGAACCCGCCCGCGCGGCGTTCCGAATAGTGCGCGCGAATGTACCGCACACCATCTCCGCGACGCACCACACCACCGAAGGGAGGGGGGTGTCCCCATGCCGCGAACCGCTGTCGAGACCCCGCTCACGGAGACGAGCCCGGCGCTCGGCGATCTCCTTGAGCGTGGCCGTGACCAAGGGCGCCTCTCGCTCGCCGAGGTGCGCCAGGCCTTCGAGGCCGCCGGGATCAGCCCGTCGCAGGGCCGTTCCATCCTGCGCGAGCTCTCCGAGGCGGGCATCAGCCTGGCCAGCGAGGACGAGAGCGGCCGCAAGCGCGCGGCCCGGACCCGCGACGACGCGGAGCGGGACGAGCCCGCCCCGGCCCGCCCCCGCCGCAGGCCCGCCCGCAAGACCACCGCGCGCGGCAAGGCCGCCGAGACCCCCGCCGACGCCCGCGCCCAGGCAGGCGCCCAGGCCGGCAAGGACAAGGCCGGGGAGACCGCCGCCGAGGACGACGCGTTCGAGGTCTCCGAGGTCGAGACCGAGCCCACCGCCGACCTGGACGACCAGTCCACCGCGATGGGCGACTCGGTCCACACCTACCTCAAGGCCATCGGCCGCCGCCAGCTGCTGACCGCCGAGCAGGAGGTCGACCTGGCCAAGCGGATCGAGGCCGGCCTCTACGCCGAGCACAAGCTGGAGACCGAGGACCTGTCCCCCGAGACCCGCCTGGACCTGGAGTGGGTCGCCGCCGACGGCCGCCGCGCCAAGTCCCACATGCTGGAGGCCAACCTCCGGCTGGTGGTGTCGGTCGCCAAGAAGTACTCCGACCGCGGCCTGTCGCTGCTGGACGTCGTCCAGGAGGGCAACCTCGGCCTGATCCGCGCGGTGGAGAAGTTCGACTACTCCAAGGGCTACAAGTTCTCCACCTACGCCATGTGGTGGATCCGGCAGGCCATCCAGCGCGGCTTCGCCGACTCGGCCCGCACGATCCGGCTGCCGGTGCACGTGCTGGAGATGCTGTCCAAGCTGAGCCGCGTGGAACGCGACATGCACCAGCGGCTGGGCCGCGAGCCCACGCCCGAGGAGCTGGCCGTCGAGCTGGACAAGAGCCCCGAGCAGGTTCGCGAGCTGCTGCGCACCAGCCGCCAGCCGATCAGCCTGGACTCCACCATCGGCGAGGACGGCGAGACCCGCATCGGCGACCTCATCGAGGACACCGACAGCCCCGAGGCCTCCGAGCTGGTGGACCGCCAGCTGATGGCCGACCAGCTGCGCCGCACGCTGGACATCCTGTCCCCGCGCGAGGCCAAGATCATGGCGATGCGGTTCGGGCTGTACGACGGCACGCCCCGCACCCTCGACGAGATCGGCAAGGCGCTGGGGCTGACCCGCGAGCGGATCCGCCAGCTGGAGAAGGAGTCGCTGTCCAAGCTGCGCCACCCCAGCAACGCCCGGCCGCTGCTGGACTTCGCGGTCTGAGACCGTCCCGCCCGGCCCGTCCCGAACGGGCCCGGCGCCCCCTTCGCAACGGCGCGGAGATCATGTGCGGAAGAACGGGCCCGTCCCTGCCCAGGGGCGGGCCTTCGCCATGCCCGCACCCGCCGCGCCCCCTGTGACGTTCCTCTCACCCCGCCCGGCGGAACTGCAGCACCGCCGCCCCCATCAGCGCCAGCCCCAGCGCCAGCACCAGCAGCAGTGACAACCAGACCGGCACCTCCCAGCCGCCCCAGCCGATCCCCGGATTGAACGTGCGCTCCACGTCGGCCGGCACGTCCAGCCGCGCGAACACCGCCTGCCGCAGCGGATCGACCGCGTAGGTCAGCGGGTTGAGCCGGGTGAGCACGCTCAGCCACGCCGGCAGGCCGCCCAGCGGGTACAGCGCCCCCGACAGGAAGATCATCGGCATCATCGTCATCTGCATGATCCCGAAGAACGCCTGCATGCTCGTGATCCGCGCCGCCAGCATCACCCCGAACGCCGTCAGCGCGAACGCGCCCAGGAACATCATCCCCAGCAGCGTCAGCAGCAGCACCGGGTCGTAGGGGACGCCCGCCACCCCCGCCAGCGCCAGGATCACCGCGCCCTGCACCGTCGCCACCAGCGCCCCGCTGAAGCACTTGCCCGCCACGATCGCCGCCCGGCTCACCGGCGCGACCAGCATCTCGCGCAGGAACCCGAACTCCCGGTCCCACACGATCGACCCGGCCGAGAACATCGCGGTCGTCATCACCGACATCGCGCACACGCCCGGGAAGATGAACGTCTTCAGGTCCACCCGCCCGCCCGACCCCGAACCGGCCGCCATCAGGTTGGACAGCCCGGTCCCCATCACCACCAGCCACAGCACCGGCTGCACCAGGCCCAGCACCATCCGCAGCCGGTCCCGCCAGAACCGGATCAGCTCCCGGTGCAGCACGATCCGCACCGCGCGCAAATCGTGCCGGACGCTGCGCGGCGGCACCGCCACCCGCACCACCCCCGGCCCGCCGGACCCCGCCGGCCCGCCGGCCGGCTCCGCCGACCGCACCACCTCCCCCACGTCCCCCGCCTCCCGCGCGTCCCCCGCCCCCACCGTCAGCCCCTCCCCCGCGCCGCCAGCCGCATCCAGTCCTTGGCCGACCCCTCCGCGTCCCGGATCGTCTTCCCCGTGAACGACATGAACACGTCGTCCAGCGACGGCCGCGAGACCGACACCGAACGGATCGGCACGCCCAGCTCCGCGAACAGCCGCGGCACGAACTCCTCCCCCGCCGCGACCGCGAACGCCACCGCCCCCTCCGACATCACCGCCTCCAGCCCCAACCGCTCCCCCAGCGCCGCGATCGCCGCCCGGTCGTCGGCGGTCTCGATCCGCACCCGGTCCCTGCCCACCCCCGCCTTCAGCGCCTCCGGCGTGTCCAGCGCCACGATCTCCCCCCGATCCATGATCGCGATCCGGCCGCAGTACTCGGCCTCGTCCATGTAGTGGGTCGTCATGAAGATCGTGATCTCCTCGGCCCGCTTCAGCTCCCGGATGTACTCCCAGATCGACGAGCGCGTCTGCGGATCCAGCCCCACCGTCGGCTCGTCCAGGAACAGCACCCGCGGCGAGTGCAGCAGCCCCCGCGCGATCTCCAGCCGCCGCTTCATCCCGCCCGAGTACTGCTCCACCCGGTCCCGGCGCCGCTCCCACAGCCCCACCATCTCCAGCACCTGCCGGATCCGGTCCCGCGTCACCGACCGCGGCACCCCGTACAGCTCGGCGTGGAAGCGCAGGTTCTGCTCGCCGGTCAGATAGCCGTCCAGCGTCGGGTCCTGGAACACCAGCCCGATGTTGCGGCGCACGTCGTCGCGCTCGCGGACCACGTCGTGCCCCGCCACCCGCGCCGACCCCGCGGTCGGCCGCAGCAGCGTGCACAGCATGTTGATCGTGGTGGACTTCCCGGCGCCGTTCGGGCCCAGGAACCCGAAGACCTCCCCCGGCTCCACCGCCAGCTCGATCCCCCGGACGGCCTCGACCTCACCGAACCGCTTCACCAGGCCGTCCACCAGGACGGCGGGTCCCCCGCTCGGCATGCGGGCCTCCTCCTGCCGGACGCACCGGCCCGTCCAACGGTAAGAAGGCCCAAATGACCGGTCAAGGGGATTCGTACGGCACGCCTGGGACGGTCAACCGGCCGCGGCCTCCGACGGCCGCACCACCGCGAACATCCCGCCCTGCGGATCGCGCAGCACCGCGAAGCGGCCCAGCGCCGCGTCCGCCGGCAGCACCGGCACCGTCCCGCCCAGCTCCAGCGCGTCCGCCGCCGCCCCGTCGCAGTCCTCCACCGCGAAGTACACCATCCAGTGCGGCGCCACCTCGAGCGGCCACCGATCGTCCGCCCGGATCATCCCGCCCACCGGCGGCCCGTCCGGAACGCTCCACTCGGCGTACCCCGAACCCGGCCCGCCGCGGCTCTCCGCCCGCCACCCGAACACCTCGCCGTAGAACGCCTCCGCCGCCGCGGCGTCCCGGCACGCCAGCTCGCTCCAGCAGAACGTGCCCGGCTCGCCCACCAGCCCCGCCCCCGCGAACCCGCCCGGCTCCCACGCCCCCAGCACCGCGCCCAGCGGATCGGCGAAGATCGTCGCCCGGCCGCGGCCCTCGATGTCCATCGGCTCCATCAGCACCCGGCCGCCCGCCCGGCCGACCGCCGCCACCACCGCGTCCACGTCCTCGACGCTCACGTACGTGCCCCACGACACCGGCTGCCGCCCGACCACCTGCGGCATCAGCGCCGCCACCGGGCAGGACGCCCCCGGCGCCAGCATCGGGTACCCGCCGGTCGCCGGATCGGGCGAGCCCGCCCCGCGCCAGCCGAACAGGCGGCCGTAGAACTCCCGCGACGCCGCCACGTCCGGCGTGCCCAAATCGATCCAGCACGGCGTGCCCGGCGGGTACGAGGTTCTCTCCGGCATCGCCGACTCCGTCTCACAGGCGCGCGTACGGGCACGTGAACCGCATGATCAGCGGCCCACCAGCAGCCTAGGACGGCCCCGGCAAAGACCCGGTCCAGAACCGGTCAGGCCACCGGAACGGCCGCCGCCCGGCGGCTCGGCGCCTCGTCGAACCGCCGCAGCACCAGCCGCGCCAGCGCGTCGTGCGCCCCGATCGGCGCGCTCACCGCGTCCGCGCCCGCCGCACGCATCCGCCCATGGAAGAACCCCGGCGCCAGCAGGTACGACGCCACCAGCACCCGCCCGGCCCCGCGCCGCCGCCGCTCCGCCACCACATCGGCCAGGACCGGCCCGCCCGCCGCCACGAACCCGTACGGCACCGGCCGCCGCAGCCGCCGCGCCAGCAGCCGCGCCGCCACCCGCACATCATCGAGCCCCGCCGGATCGGAGGAGCCCGCCGCGCCCAGGACCACGGCGTCCGCACCGCGCGGCGGGCCACCCCCCGGCGGCGCGTCCCCGCCGCCCGGCCACGGCCCACCGGCCGCACCCAAGCGGGCCGCCAGCGCCGCCGCCAGCAGCGCGTGCGGCCCCAGCGGCGCCGCCACCACCGCCCCCGGCCGCACCCGCTCGATCCGCCCCGGAACGTCCACCAGCGCGTGGTACCCCCGGCCCAGCATCAGCGGCACCGCCACCACCGGCCCCTCGACCGCCCGCACCGCCTCCTCCAGCGACGGCGCCGCCAGCTCCGCGTACGCCTCCCGCACCGGCAGCCACGGCCGCAGCACCCGCACCCGCTCCAGCAGCGCCCGCACCACCGCCGGACCCGCCGGATCCCGCGTCCCGTGCGCCACCGCCACCAGCGTCGGAACGCCGTCAACCCCCGCCATTCACCCTCCGGTCTCCACCGCGGCGGCCTCCGCCACCCGCGGATCGCACGCCAGCCGGTAGCCGCGCTTGACGACCGTCTCCACGATCCCCGACCGGCCCAGCCCGCGCCGCAGCCGCGCCACCGCCATCTCCACCGCGTGCTCGTCCGCCTGCGGCCGCCCCTCCCGCGCCCACGGCGCGGCACCCCCGATCAGCCGGCTCGGCAGCACCCCGCACAGCTCCGCCCGCGACACCACGTGCCCGGGCCGCCGCGCCAGCGCCCGCAGGATCGCCATCGGCGCCGGCGCGATCGGCCGCAGCTGCCCGTCCAGCACCACCGCGTGCCCGCGCAGCTCCAGCGACACCCCACGCACCCGCAGCAGCCGCGACCGCCGGCTCGGCAGGTCCGACACCAGCGCCCGCACCAGCGCCCCGATCCGCGCCCGCTCCGGCTGGATCGTCGGCACGCCCCGCTCCACCAGCGGCTGTGCCGTCACCGGACCCACGCACGCCGCCACCACGTTCACGCGCAGCGCCTCCAGCAGCGCCTCCTCCAGCCCGTCCTCGGCCGCCACCGCCAGCGTCGCCGCCACCGCCGGCGACGACGTGAACGCGATCGCGTC
Source organism: Spirillospora sp. NPDC029432 (assembly GCF_040703975.1). Taxonomy (NCBI): domain Bacteria; kingdom Bacillati; phylum Actinomycetota; class Actinomycetes; order Streptosporangiales; family Thermomonosporaceae; genus Spirillospora; species Spirillospora sp. NPDC029432. The sequence goes on along the minus strand of NZ_JBEZWH010000059.1, from coordinate 29,386 downwards.
CACCGTCCCCGCCACCGCCTGCCCCACCAGCCGCCGCAGCGGCGTGGAGTCCTCGGTCCGCGACCACCGGTACACCGGGATCTCGATCACCTCTGCCCCCGCGGCGCGCAGCGCCCCGGTGAACTCCGGAAGCTCCTCCCCGTACAGCTGCACCGCCACGCGCCTGCCCGACAGGTCCTTCTCCAGCAGGTACTTCAGCACCTCCGCGCAGCTCTCCGACGCCGGCGACCACAACTCCTGCAGGCCCGCCTGCCGGATCGCGCCGCGCGCCTTCGGCCCGCGCGCCAGGATGCCCACCCCGCCCAGCTTGGCGATCAGGGCGTCCCGCAGCCCCCACCCGTCGGCCGTCTCCAGCCACGCCCGGAACCCGATCCCGGTCGTGACCACCGCGTGGTCCAGCGGCCGGTCGATGCACTCCGCCGTCGCCGCCAGCAGCTCGGCGTCGTCGGACAGCGGAACGAGCCGGATCGCGGGAGCGTTCACGACCCGGGCACCGCGGCGCTCCAGCAGCGTCGCCAGCTCCTCGTGCCGGCGCGCGGCCGTCACCCCGATGGCGAAACCGGCGAGGGGCTCACTCTCGGTGTTCATCGGGCAGCGCCACCTCCACGCGGTCTCCCGCCGGGTTCCGCCGCACCGCGAAAGTGGGCAGCGCCACCCCCGGCTCGTCCAGGCAGGACCCGGTACGCAGGTCGAAGACCTGCTTCAACATGGGCGAGGCGACGGTCGGAGCGCCGCCGCGGGTACCGAGGATCCCGCGCGAGATCACCTGCGCCCCGCTGAACGGGTCCAGGTTCGCGGTGGCGTACAGCTCCCCCTCGAACGTCCGGAAGATCGCCACCTGGACGCCCTCGACCATGGCGCACACGCCGTGCTCGGGGGCGAGATCCGCGTAGGCGCAGATGTCGTACCAGCGCGCCGCGCCGGCGGAACCGGCGGGTTCCCGGACGAGGGTCAGGTCGTGGGTCGTGGTCATGGGGCGGCCACCTCCAGCCGTGGGCCGGCCACCAGGACCGGCCTGATCTGATCGCGCTCGGATTCGAAGACGATGCTCGGGTCGGGGACGTCGGGCGCGTTGACGAACGAGACGAAGCGGCTCAGCTTGGCCGGATCCTCCAGCGTGTCGCGCCACTCGTCGGAGTAGGAGCCCACGTGCCGGTCCATCGCGGCGTCCAGCTCGGCGCAGATGCCCAGCGAGTCCTCCACGACCACCTCCCGCAGGTAGTCCAGGCCGCCCTCCAGGCCCTCCAGCCACGACGCCGTGCGCTGCAGCCGGTCGGCGGTGCGGATGTAGAACATCAGGAACCGGTCGATGTAGCGGACCAGCGTCTCGTCGTCCAGGTCCGAGGCGAACAGGTCCGCGTGCCGCGGCCGCATCCCGCCGTTGCCGGCGACGTAGAGGTTCCAGCCCTTCTCGGTCGCGATGATCCCGAAGTCCTTGCTCTGCGCCTCCGCGCACTCCCGGGCGCAGCCCGACACCGCCGACTTCAGCTTGTGCGGGGCGCGCAGCCCCCGGTACCGCAGCTCCAGCTTGATCGCCATGCCGACCGAGTCCTGCACGCCGTACCGGCACCAGGTCGACCCCACGCACGACTTCACCGTCCGCAGCGCCTTGCCGTAGGCGTGCCCCGACTCGAACCCGGCGTCCACCAGCCGCTTCCAGATCATCGGAAGCTGCTCGACCCGGGCCCCGAACAGGTCGATCCGCTGCGCCCCGGTGATCTTGGTGTAGAGGCCGAACTCGCGCGCCACCTCCCCGATCACGATCAGCCGGTCCGGGGTGATCTCCCCGCCGGGGACCCGCGGCACCACCGAGTAGGTGCCGTTCTTCTGCATGTTGGCCAGGTACCGGTCGTTGGTGTCCTGCAGCGCTGCCTGCTCGCCCTCCAGGATGTGGCCGTTGCCCAGGCTCGCCAGAATCGACGCGACCGCCGGCTTGCAGATGTCGCAGCCCCGGCCCCGCCCGTGCCCCTCGATCAGCGCGGTGAACGTCGTGATGCCACGCACCCGCACGATGTCGAACAGCTCCGCCCGGCTGTGGTCGAAGTGCTCGCACAGCGCCTTGCTGACCTCGATCCCCGCCGCCGTCAGCTCGGCGTCCAGGATCTTCTTCGCCAGCGGCACGCAGCTGCCGCACGTCGTCCCCGCACGGGTGCAGCCCTTCACACCCGGCAGGTCGGTCAGCCCGTGGTCGCGGATCGCGCACCGGATCGCGTCGGCGCTGACGTTGTTGCAGCTGCAGATCACCGTCGCGCCCGGCAGGTCGCCGCCCGCGGCCTCCGTCCCGCCGAACAGCGCCTGCTCCGGCGAGCCCGGCAGCTCCCCGCCGACGTAGGCCCGCAGCGTCGGGTACGACTCGGCGTCGCCGACCAGCACGCCGCCCAGGAGCGTGCGGGCGTCGTCGCTGACCACCAGCCTCTTGTAGACCCCGGCCACCGGATCGGTGTAGGTGACGTCCAGCGCGCCCTGCTCCGGCCCCGCGAACGGGTCACCGAAGCTGGCCACGTCCACGCCCATCAGCTTGAGCTTGGTCGACAGGTCGGCGCCCTCGAACCGGGCCGCGCTCTCCTTGCCCGCCGCCATGGCCAGCAGCCGGTCGGCGACCACCTCGGCCATGCTGAAGCAGGGCGCGACCAGGCCGTACACCTGGCCGCCGATCAGCGCGCACTCGCCGATCGCGTACACCGCCGGGTCCTCGGTGCGGCACGCGTCGTCCACGACGACGCCGCCCCGCTCCCCCACCGGCAGCCCGCTCGCGCGGGCCAGCTCGTCGCGGGGCCGGATGCCCGCCGAGAAGACGACCACGCCCGCGTCGATGGACGCGCCGCCGGCCAGCGCGACCCGCGCCACGCCGCCGTCCGCGCCCGCGTGCAGGCCCTCCATGGGCGTCCCGGCGTGCACCTTCATGTCCAGCGCCTCGATGTGGCGCCGCAGCATCGCGCCGCCGCCCTCGTCGAGCTGGCGCGGCATCAGCCAGGGCGCCACCTCGACCACGTGGGTGTCCATGCCGAGGCCCTGAAGGGCGCGGGCGGCTTCGAGGCCGAGGAGGCCGCCGCCGACGACGACACCTGCAGTCGAGGCGGAACCAATCGCCGCCCTTGACGTTGTAAGGTTCGTGCAGTGGGCGCGGAGCGCGTCCAGGTCGTCGATCGTCCGGTAGACGAACACGCCCGGCAGCTCCCGGCCCGGCACCGGCGGCACGAACGGCGCCGAGCCCGTCGCGAGCACCAGCGCGTCGTAGCCGATCTCCCGCCCGGCCGCGGTCCGCACCGTGCGGGCGGCCCGGTCGATCGCGGCCGCCGGGTCGCCGGTCAGCAGTTCGACGGCGCCGTCGTGCGGCGGGCAGGCCAGATCGGCGTCCTCGGTCAGGTACGAGGTCAGCGCGACCCGGTCGTACGCCGGCCGGGTCTCCTCCCCGATCACCGTGACGCGCCACGCGCCGGCCGTGTCGCGCTCGCGCAGCGCCTCGACCAGCCGGTGCCCGGCCGGGCCGTGCCCGATGACGACCAGCCGCAGGGGCGGGATGGACTCGTCTCCTCCGTCGTTCATGAGCCCGATCCTCAGCAGAGGCCGTTTCACGGTTGCGTCCCCTTTGTCACCGGCGTGTTAAAAGACGCTCACGCCGACATCGAATCGTGGTCATCCCGCAATCCCCGCGCGAGAAATTCCGGGCCCCTTTCCGGAAATGCGAAAATCCCGCGGCGATTCCCGGTCCTTTAGGAACGGGTCCGAACGGGTCCGGAACGGAGATCGCCGCGGGTTCCGCGCTGGAGGGGCCGCTACCCCGCCGCCACCGAGTCCTGCTCCCCAAGCCAGGCGACGATGCCCTCGACGGCGTCCCGGCAGCCGCCGCAGCCGGTCCCGGCCCGGGTCCGCGCGCACACCTCGTCGGCCGTGCGGGCGCCGTCCTCCCAGCACGCCCGGATCCTGCCCTTGGACACGTTGTTGCAGTTGCAGACCGTCGCCGCGTCCGGCATCCGCACCGGCGAGTCGGCCGGCTGCGCGCCGCCCATCCCGGGGAAGAACAGGCTCAGCCGGTCGGCCGGCAGCGGCGCGGCCCGGTCGTACAGCTGCGTCAGCGTCCCCGCGGTGCTCGTCTCGCCGAGCAGGATCGCGCCGATCACCCGGTCTGCCCGGATCGCGACCTTCTTGTACGTCCCGCGGCTGGCGTCGGCGAACCGGATGACCTCCACCTCCGGATCGTCGTCGCCGTGGTGGGTCTCCCCCATCGCGACCAGGTCCACGCTGGCCGCCTTCAGCCGGGTGATCTCCCTTGCGCCGGTGAACCGCGCCGCGGCGTCCGCGCCGGTCAGCAGGTCGGCCAGCACGGTCGCCTGCTCCCACGCCGGCGCCACCAGCCCGTACACCGTGCCGCCGTACTGCGAGCACTCCCCGATCGCCCGGACCGCCGGGTCGGTCACCGACCGCAGCGTCTCGTCGACCACCACACCACGGTCGACCTCCAGCCCGGCCGCCCGCGCCAGCCCCACCTCGGGCCGCACGCCGCAGGCGACCACGACCAGGTCCGCGCCGATCGACTCGCGCCCGCCGTCCGCGCCGGCCAGCTCCACGCCGGTCACCCGGCCCGCCTCGATGCCCAGGCCCGTGACGTTGGCGTCCAGCCGCGAGCACACCCCCAGCCGGTGCAGGGTGCGGGCCAGCACCTTCCCGGCGCCCGGGTCGAGCTGGCGCTCCATCAGGTGGCCCGCCAGGTGCACGACCGTCACCTCCAGGCCGCGCCCGGCCAGGCCGCGCGCCGCCTCGATGCCCAGCAGCCCGCCGCCGATCACCACCGCCCGGCGGGCGCCCTCGGCCGCGTCGATGATCTCCCGGCAGTCGTCGAGCGTGCGGAACGCGACCGCGCCCGCCGGCAGGCCGTCCTCGGTCCCCGGGAACGGCGGCACGAACGAGTTGCTCCCGGTCGCCAGCACCAGCGTCCCGTACGGGACCGCGCTGCCGTCCGAGCCGTGCACGACCCGCGCCTCCCGGTCGATCCGCACGACCTCCACGCCCAGCCGGGCGTCGACGCCGTTCGCCTCGTACCAGGAGGGGTCGACCAGCCCGATCTGGTCCGGCCGCGACACCCCCGCCAGGACGTTCGACAGCAGCACGCGGTTGTAGGGCTGCCGCGGCTCGGCGCCGTAGACCGTCAGCGGCACGTGCGGGTCGCGGGCGCGGATCTCGGTCACCAGCCGGGAGCCGGCCATGCCGTTGCCGACGATGACGGTCCCCCTCGGCCGGGACTCCGGATCTATGTCGTTCACGCGATGGCTCCTTCGTCGACGGGGGCGGATCCCGCGGGCACCGGTTCCAGCCGCACGGCGCAGACCTTGAACTCCGGCATCCGCGACATCGGATCGAGCGCCGGGTTGGTGAGGAGGTTGGCCCTCCCCTCCCCGGCCCAGTGGAACGGGATGAAGACGGTGTCGCTGCGGATCGCGTCGGTCAGCCGGGCCCGCACGGTGGCGGTGCCGCGCCGGCTCGCCACCCGGACGCCGTCGCCGTCGGCGATGCCCAGCCGCCCGGCCAGATCGGGGTGCACCTCCACGAACGGCTCGGGCGCCGCGTCCACCAGCGGCCCGACCCGGCGGGTCTGGGCGCCGCTCTGGTACTGCGCCAGAACCCGACCCGTGGTCAGGTAGACGGGGTAGTCGGCGTCGACGTCCTCGGCCGCGCCGGTGTGCTCCACCGCGGTGAAGCGGGCCCGGCCGTCGGGCGTGGCGAAGCGCTCCAGGAACGGGCGGGGCGTGCCGGGGTGCTCCTCGGACGGGCAGGGCCAGAACACGCCGCCCTCCTTCTCGATGCGCGCGTAGGTGATCCCCGCGTAGTCGGCCAGGCCGCCCGCGCTCGCCTCGCGCAGCTCCTCGAACACCTCGGCCGGCTCGTCGCTCCAGGTCCCGGGCGCGTGCAGCCGGTCGGCGAGCACGGCCAGGATCTCCAGATCGGTCCGCACCCCCGGCGGCGGCGGCACCGCCCGGTTGCGGCGCAGCACCCGCCCCTCCAGGTTCGTCATCGTGCCCGACTCCTCGGCCCACTGCGCCGTGGGCAGCACGACGTCGGCGCGGAGCGCGGTCTCGGACGGGACGAAGTCGGCGACGGCCAGGAAGTCCAGCGCGCCGAGCCGCTCCTCCACGACGGACGCGCGCGGCGCCGACACCACGGGGTTGGACCCGAACAGCAGCATCGCCTTCGGCCCCTCGGGCGTGCCGAGCGCCGAGAGCAGCTCGTACGCCGACCGCCCCGGCCCAGGCAGGTCCTCGGGGCGCACGCCCCAGACGGCCGCGACGTGCGCGCGCGCCACCGGGTCGTCGATCCTCCGGTAGCCGGGCAGCTGGTCGGCCTTCTGGCCGTGCTCGCGGCCGCCCTGGCCGTTGCCCTGGCCGGTCAGGCAGCCGTACCCGGAACCGGGCCGGCCCGGCAGCCCGAGCGCCAGCGCCAGGTTGATGAACGCGGTCACCATGTCGGTGCCGCGCGCGTGCTGCTCGGCACCGCGCGCGGTGAGCACGTACGCCCGCTCGCCCGCGGCCAGCAGCCGGACGGCCTCGCGCATGTACGGCACCGGCACCCCGGTGAGGCGCTCGACGCGGTCGGGCCAGTAGCCGTTCACGACCGTGCGGACCGCCTCGAACCCGCCGGTGCGGGCCGCCAGGTACTCCTCGTCCAGCAGCCCCTCCTGGATCGCCACGTGCAGCAGGCCGTTGGCGAGGGCCAGGTCGGTGCCGGGCGTCGGCTGGAGGTGCAGGTTGGCCTGGCGGGCGGTGGCCGTCCGGCGCGGGTCCACGACGATCAGCGCCCCGCCGGCCTTCTGCGCGTCGGTGAGGTGCCGCATGAACGGCGGCATCGTCTCGGCGACGTTCCCGCCCACCAGCAGGATCGCGTCCGCGCGGCCCAGGTCGGTGACCGGGCCCGGCAGCCCGCGGTCCATCCCGAACGCCCGCCCCGACGCCGCCGCGGCCGACGACATGCAGAACCGGCCGTTGTAGTCGATCTGCGAGGTGCGCAGCGCGATCCGGGCGAACTTGCCGAGCTGGTACGCCTTCTCGTTGGTCAGCCCGCCGCCGCCGAACACCGCGACCGCGTCCGGGCCGTGCGCGCCCCGCAGCCGGGTGATCTCCGACGCGACGCGGTCCAGGGCCGCGTCCCACGTGCAGGGCTCCAGCGGCGCGTCCCGGGAGGCGCGCATCAGCGGGGCGGTCAGCCGGTCCGGGACGGTGAGCACCTCGGCGGCCGTCCAGCCCTTCTGGCACAGCCCCCCGCGGTTGGCCGGGACGTCCTCGCGGGGCGTGACCCGCAGCGGGCCGCCGTCGCCGTCGCCGCCCAGGGACATGCCGCACTGCAGCGCGCAGTACGGGCAGTGCGTCTGGACATCGGGCGCCGCGGTATCGGTCATGCCATCGAGCGTGTGCGGGGGCCGTTTCGCGGTTGGGTCCCGCGTGTGACCCGGGTGTTAAAAGCGGCTCACGCGGGACCGTTCACGGAGGTCAAGAGCGGTGGGAAGAGAGCCGAGAAGAGAGCCCGGAAGAAAAGGGAGGGCGCGGCCCCGGACGGCGCCGGCCGTTCTGACGATCACATGTCAAGCGTTGTCGACTCCAGTCAATGCCCTTTCGTCACCGCCGCCCCGGTTCCCGAACGGATCGGCGGCCCGCCGCCGCACCGGCGCGCGAACCGGCCCCGGCCCTTCCCGAACGCCCGTGGGAACGTGCCCGCGCGGCCTAATCTCGGAGCATGCCGGACCTTGCCTACTACGCCTCGCTGCCGCGCACCCGCGGCGCCGCCGCGGCCCTGCTCCTGGACGACCTCGGCCGCGTCCTGCTGGTGAAGCCCACCTACAAGGAGGGCTGGTTCCTGCCCGGCGGCGTCATCGAGGAGGGCGAGTCCCCGCTGGCCGCCTGCCGCCGCGAGTGCGAGGAGGAGCTCGGCCTGGTCCCCCGGCTGGACGGCCTGGTGTGCGTCGACTGGGGGCCGCCCCGCGACGGCATCGACGCCGTCAACGTCTTCGTCTTCGCCGGCCCGATCACCGCCGCGCAGATCGAGGCGATCCGGCTGCCGCCCGACGAGCTGTCCGACCACATCCTGGTCGCCCCCGAGAAGGTGCCCGAACTGGCCCCGCCGCACGTCGCCCGGCGGATGCCGCCCAGCCTGCGCGGCATCGACGAGGGCCGCGCCGTCTACCTGGAGGACGGCCGCGAGCCGTCCTTCGGCCACCCCTCCGCCCGCCGGTAGCTTCGCGTCACAGCGGGTAAGGCGCCCCCGTAAGCACGACAGGAAACGATCGAGCGCGGCACGGGCCGGCGGCGGCCCCCGCGCGAAGGGGGAACGTCCGATGGCGACCTGCGAGGTCTGCGGCAACGACTACGACATGAGCTTCGAGGTGCACGCGCAGGGGGCGGTGCACACCTTCGACTCGTTCGAATGCGCGATCACCCGGATGGCGCCCGTCTGCGAGCACTGCCAGTGCCGGATCGTCGGGCACGGCGTCGAGGTCGACGGCCACTTCTACTGCTGCGCCCACTGCGCCCGCGCCGTGGACCCGCGCGCCGCCGAACTGGTCACCGACCGCGCCTGACCGGCCCCGGCGCGTCCTCACACCGGGACCGCGGCGCGGTGCAGGGGAATTATCACCGCCGCATCACCTGAAACACACCGGCGAAATCCGGGACTCCTAGCTTCCGTGGCGTACCGACCACGAGGAGTCCCCGATGACCGTCACCACCGACGTCGAACGGAAAGGCCGCGGGTATCCGCTCGGCCGTCTCAGCCGTCTCCGCCCTCTCCGAGGCCGCTGGATCGACGACTGGCGCCCCGAGGACCCGGAGTTCTGGCGGGCCGGCGGCGCGCGGACCGCCCGCCGCAACCTGATCTTCTCGATCTTCTCCGAGCACATCGGCTTCTCGGTGTGGACGCTGTGGTCCGTGCTGGTGCTGTTCCTCGGGCCCGCCTACGGCATCGACCCGGCGGGCAAGTTCACGCTGACCGCGGTCCCGGCCCTCATCGGGTCGGTACTGCGGGTGCCCTACACCTTCGCCGTCGCCCGGTTCGGCGGCCGCAACTGGACCGTCTTCAGCGCCGCGCTGCTGCTGGTCCCCTCGGTCCTGGCCGCGTTCCTCGTCCAGCCGGGCGTGTCGTACACCACGCTGCTGCTCCTGGCCGCCGTGGCCGGCGTCGGCGGCGGCAACTTCGCGTCCTCGATGGCCAACATCAACGCGTTCTACCCCCAGCACCTCAAGGGCTGGGCGCTCGGCCTCAACGCCGGCGGCGGCAACCTCGGCGTCGCGGTCCTCCAGCTGGTCGGCCTCGCGGTGCTGGCCACCGCCGGCAACGGCAGCCCCGGGCTGGTCGCCGGGATCTACATCCCGCTGATCGTGCTGGCCGCGCTCGGCTCGGCGCTGTACATGGACAACCTGTCGCAGGCCCGCAACGACAAGCGGGCGATGCGCGACGTCTGCCGCGACCCGCACACCTGGATCGTCTCGGTGCTGTACATCGGCACGTTCGGGTCGTTCATCGGCTTCGGGTTCGCGTTCGGGCAGGTGCTCCAGGTCCAGTTCAAGGCCGACTTCGACACCCCGATCAAGGCCGCGTACCTGACCTTCCTCGGCCCGCTGCTCGGCTCCCTGATCAGGCCCGTCGGCGGCTGGATGGCCGACCGGCTGGGCGGCGCGAAGGTCACGTTCTGCAACTTCGTGGCGATGGCCGCCGCGGCGGGCCTGGTGCTCGCCGCCTCCGGGCTGGAGTCGCTGCCGCTGTTCCTGACCGGGTTCATCCTGCTGTTCGTCTTCAGCGGGCTCGGCAACGGATCCACGTACAAGATGATCCCCGCGATCTTCCGCGCCAAGGCCGAGCTGGGCGTGGCCAACGGCGGCGACCCGGTCGCGGCCGAGCACCAGGCGCGTCGGCTGGCCGGGGCGCTGATCGGGATCGCGGGCGCGGTCGGCGCGTTCGGCGGCGTGCTGGTGAACGTCGCCTTCCGCCAGTCGTTCCTGACCTCCGGGACCGGCGAGGCCGCCTACATGGCCTTCATCGCCTTCTACGGGCTCTGCTTCGCGCTGACCTGGCTGGTCTACCTGCGCACCCACCCGAGGAAGCTGGCCGGCGTCTGAGCCCCTCCGGACGCGGCCGGACGGCCGGGGCGCCCCTCCGAGCGAGGACGGGTGCCCCGGCCGCGCCGTCCGTCCCCGGGGACTCCGGTCCGTCAGAGGTCCGTCAGAGGCCCCGGCCGCGGCCCGCCCGCACCGGCCGGCGCGAGCCGGCCCGCCCGGTGTCGCGCGGCCAGGACGGCGAGCGGCCCGACGAGCGCAGCACGGCCTCCCACGCGTCGCCCGGCGCCAGCGGCAGATGCGGCACGCCCCAGTGCCACGCCGACACCAGCAGCTCCGGATCGTCCGGCCGGTAGTCGGCGCCGATGGCGCGCGCCAGGTCCCAGGCGTGCAGGTGCCACTCCACGCACGCGGCGCCCGCATGGTCGCCGACGGTGTACTTGGTGCCCCGGTAGATCAGGTGCGTGCGGTCCCACATGTCCGGCATCAGATCGGCGTACGCGCCCGCCGACACGGTGAACGCCAGGATCCGCTCGGCCCCCGGCTCCGGCGGCAGCACGGCCAGCTCGGCGGCGTTCTGCCGGGCCTGCTGGCGGATCAGCACCGCGCTCGCGGCCTCCCGGGCGAACAGCTTGGCCAGCCGGCTGTCGGGCGCGTCCTGCAGGTACTCCAGGTAGTTCTCGGCCACGCAGCGCAGATGGCCGGCCAGGTCGATCGCCAGCCACTCGGCGCACGGGGTCGGCACGGTCCAGTCCCGCACGCGGGCCGCCAGCCCACGGATCGCCCGCACCCCGTCCTGGTAGGACTCGAGGACGCGATGCCGTTCAGGCGGCGTGCGCTCCACTTGTCTCCCCCCGCGATCGAACCACCGTGCGCCCCGGCCCCGGCGCCACCCCCGGGCAGGTAGATTCTCAGAGATCGGCGGCCGGTGCCACCCGGTGACGGGGTGTCACCCCCTCCAGGTGGACCGGCCGGCCGTCCCCGCGTTCCCTCCGGCTCCCGCCGTCCGCCGGCTCAGCGCGCCACGGCGGGAGCGGTCCGGAAGCTCAGCCGGTGCGCCTCGCGGGCGGTGCGCAGCCGGTCGACCTCGGCGGTCCACGGCCGCACGGCGGGGCGCGCCTTGGCCTTGCGCAGCGCGATCTCGGCGGCGCGCCGGGTGCCGGCGTCGGCACCGGGCGCGGCGTAGGCCTTGCGGCCCGCGGCGACCCGCTCGGCCGCCTCGGCGGCCAGCAGCGCGGCGGTCAGCGCCTCGTCGAAGGCGACCGCCTCGGCGCGCGGCCCCGCGTCGGAGGGGTCGGCCTCCTGCGCGGCGCGCAGCGCCCCCTCGGCCTCGGTGGCCTCCGCCAGCCGGTCGCGGTAGGTGCCGGCGAGCACCTGGTCGGCCTCGATCAGTTCCGCGACGTCCTTGCTCATCCGGCGGCCCAGCGGCATATCGGTGCTCCTCGTGATCCCGGGCGTTCCACAATCGATCGGTGCCAGCGTACGCTCGGGTCCGGCGCCTTGTGACGGGGGACACCCGGCCCACGGTCTTTACGTAGTAAGGTTTCGTCTCATGGTCCGGCAACCGGCGATCAACGCGAAAGACCGCACGCCCCTGTCCACCGAGCGCATCATCGAGGCCGCGCTCCAGATCGTCGACGGCCAGGGACTGAGCCGGCTGACGATGCGCCGCCTCGGCGACGCGCTCGAGGTCGAGGCGATGGCGATCTACCACCACCTCCCCCGCGGCAAGGAGCAGCTCCTGGACGGCCTGGTCGCGCACGTGGCCGCCGCCCCGGCCGACGCGGCCGGCACCGCCGGCTGGCGGGACGCCCTGCGGAGCTGGGCCCGGTCGTACCGGGAGCGCCTGCTCGGCCACGCCGGCGTCCTGCCGCTGCTGGTCACCCGGCGCAACCCGGCCGCGCTGGCCACCACCACCGCCTCGCTGCGCGAGATCCTGCGGACTGGCCGCATCCCCGAGGCCACCGCCGCCGTCGCCGCGCACACGCTGCTGTCGTACGTCATCGGCCACGCCGCCATGGAGGTGCGCGGCCGGGCGGGCGAGGGCACCGGCGCGCAGGCCGTGGCCGAGCCCGACGGGCCGGTGGACTGGGACGCCCGGTTCCTGGCCGGGCTCGACCTCGTCCTGGCCGGCCTCAACCCCTGAACCGGGCACCGCCGCCGGCCGGCCGCTACCCGTCTACTCGTCTACTCGTCGACCACGAACACGTCCAAGGCGCGCGGCCCGTGCGGGCCCGGCACCCGCTCCAGCCCGACGTCCTCGGTCATGGACGGCCCGCTGATCCAGGTCAGCGGGCGCGCCGGATCGAGCCGGGCGACGGCCTCCGGCACGGTGCCCACGATCTGGTCGGCGTGCACCACGCACAGGTGGTAGTCCGGGACGAGGGTGAGCGCGCGGCGGCCCTGCGCGCGGCCGCCGTCCAGCACGATCGTGCCGGTCCGCGCGACCGCCACCGCGCAGCCGGTCACGACGCCGTCCAGGCCGTCCAGCGCGGCCGGGTCCAGCAGCGGCGAGTCGGCCTGCGCGTGCACCTCCTCCAGCCCCGCCAGCCAGCCGAACGGCAGGTCCGCCGGCGCGATGATCCGCTTGGCCTCGCGCGCCCACAGCGCCGCGGCGATCGCCGTCGCGAGCCCGTCGGCGCCGACGTGCCGGACGGTGGCGCCGTTCTCGGCGACCCGCTCGGTGAACAGCGCGACCACGTCCGCGCGCGTCGGGGCCTCCTCCCCCGTCAGCCGCACCCGGTAGTCGCGCGGGACCGGGACCCGCGTGCCGCGCGCCGCGCCGAGCGCCTCCCGCACCCGCGCCAGGACGGTGTCGCGGGCGCTCACCGGCGGCCGCCCGCGCCGGTCCGGCCGCGCCACCAGGCGCGGAAGCTCTCGGCGGGCGGGGCGGGGACGTCCCGCGCCTCCGTCCACTTGCCCAGCAGGCCCGGCAGCCGCCGGATCCGGCCGCCGCGCGCCAGCAGCCGCGCCCACCGGGTGCCGCGCCGCAGCGCCGCCTCGTACCGCCGCCGGTCCCCCAGCGTCCACGCCAGCGCGCGCATCATCGCCAGCTCCGGCGTCGGCACCGGCCGCCGGCGGCGCGACTCGATCACCTTGCCGCGCAGGTGGACGAGCAGGTCCGGCAGGTCGATCCGGACCGGGCACACGTCCGCGCAGGCCCCGCACAGCGTGGACGCGTACGGCAGGGACGCGTCGGCGGCGCCCTCCACGCCCCGCATCAGCGGCGTCAGGACGGCCCCGATCGGCCCCGGGTGGACGGGACCGTACGGGTCGCCGCCGGTGCGCTCGTACACCGGGCACACGTCCAGGCAGGCCGTGCAGCGGACGCAGCGCAGCGCCGCCCGGCCCGCCTCGTCCGCCAGCACCGAGGTCCGGCCGTTGTCGAGCAGCACGAGATGGAACGCGGCGGGCCCGTCGTCCGGGGTCACGCCGGTCCAGGTGGAGACGGCGGCGCCCATCCGCCGCCCGGCGGCCGAGCGCGGCAGCAGCTGCAGGAAGACCTCCAGGTCCTCCCAGGTCGGCACGATCTCCTCGATGCCCGCGACGGTGATCAGCGTCTCCGGGAGCACGGGGCACACCCGCCCGTCCCCGCCGGAATCGAACAGGACGGCCGTGCCGGTCTCGGCGACCAGCAGGCCGGCGCCGCACACCGCGGCGCGGGCGGCGAGCGCGCCGCCGCGCAGGTGGATCCGGGCGGCCTCCGCCAGCGCCCCGGCATCGTCCGGCAGGTCGGCGGGCGCGCCGGGCAGACGGCGCGCGAACAGCTCCCTGATCTGCGCGGGATCGCGGTGCATGGCCGGGAACAGCGGGTGCGCGGGCCGGTCGTCCGCGTCCAGGCCCACGACCAGGTCGGCGACGCCGGCCGGGCGGGCGGCGATCCCGGCCCGCGCCAGCGCCTCGTCCAGCCGGATCTCCCGCAGGACCGGCGACCGCATCGTGAGCACCTCGGTCTCCCCGGTGCCGCGGAGCAGCCGGGTGACGACGCGGCGGGCCGCGGCCGCGTCGACGGCCCAGTGGACGGTGCCGCCCGCCGCGGTGACGGCCCGTTCCAGCTCCAGCAGGTGGGCGTCCAGGTTCAGCAGCGTGCCGTCCTTGATCGCTTGGCCTGCGGCGCGCAGCTCCTCCCAGTCGCCGGCCTCGGCCGCGGCGGCGGCGCGGCGCTCGCGCAGCGCGGCGGTGGCGGCCGCGAGGTTGCGGCGCAGCCGGGTGTCGGCCAGCGCGGTACGGGCGGCGGCCGCGAACTTCCGGGGCGGGACCCGCGGCATGGGCAGCGGCACCGGCCCCGAGCCGGGACCTGAGACGGGACCGGGACCGGAGGAGGACGAGGGGCTCGTCCCGGCGGAGGAGTCTCCGGAGGGCAGGGTCACATGTCCTCCGATCCCGCGAGTATCTCCGCCAGATGCATGACCCGCACGCCCGCGCGCAGCCGCGACAGGGCGCCGCCGATCTGGGCCAGGCAGGAGGTGTCCGCGGCGCAGACCACGTCGGCGGAGGTGGCGCGGATGTGCGCGACCTTGTCGGCCACCATCGCCACCGAGACGTCGGCGTTCTTCATCGCGAACGCCCCGCCGAACCCGCAGCACTCCGCCGCCGCGGGCAGTTCCACCAGGTCCAGCCCCTTGACCGCGCGCAGCAGCCGCAGCGGCCGGTCGCCCAGCCCCAGCGCGCGCAGCGAGTGGCAGGTCGGGTGGTAGGTCACCCGGTGCGGGAAGACCGCGCCCACGTCGGTGACGCCGAGCACGTCGGTCAGGAACTCCGACAGCTCGTACACCGCCAGCTCACCGGCGGCGCGGGCCAGTCCCGGGTCGCCGGCGGCCCGCGCGATCCGCGGGTAGGCGTGCCGGACGGTCGCCGCGCACGACGCGGACGGGGTCACCACCACGTCCCCTCCCCCGAACGCCGCGGCGAACCCGCGGGCCAGGTCGGCGGCCTCCCGGTGGTAGCCGGTGCTCCAGTGCATCTGGCCGCAGCACGTCTGCCCCTCCGGGAACACCACCTCGTGCCCCAGCCGTTCGAGTAACAGCGCCGCGGCGCGCGCGGTGCCGGGGAACATCGCGTCGTTGAAGCAGGCGGCGAACAGCGCAACACGCATAAACGGTCCTCTTCCCCTGGGTCCCCCTGGCCCGTTCCCCCTGGGCCATCGTAGAGGCGGAACGGCCGCGGCCCAGGCGGAACGATCGCTTGCCCCGGACCGGGCGGCGGCGGCGCGGAACGGCCCGCCACCCCGAATCGGGGGAAACTTTCTTGATCGTTCGGCGTGTCGTCCTTCGCCGGTTATCGCGCGCGGGGCACGCTATGCCTGGCACCCCAGGGTGAGACGGGTCACACCCGGACGGTACTCCGGTACCACCGGACAACCGTCCCATCGGGCTATGGCAGCCCGGAGACGAACCGTTCCACACTGAGGTGCGTCAGAAATTACGACCGTGACCAATGAATTGATCGAGACCGGAGGCACGCCGATGTGCCCGCACCAGCCGCCCTGTCCGTCGGCCGACGGCCCCAACCGCGAAGCCGCCCGCACGCTGGCCACGCACCCCGAGCAGGGGTGGAGCCTGCTGTGCAACGGCGTCGTGCTCTTCGAGGACACCGGCGAGCTGCTGCCCGACGGGGGAGTCATCGCACCGCACCGGCCGACGGATCTTCCCGAGCCGTCCGCCGCCTGACCGCACGGGACTAGCCGGGCTAGTCCCACTGGGTGATCTTTCCTCGGGGGCCTGCCAGCCCGCCCGTCCCACTCCCTCCGGGCTGTGATCCCGCAGCCCGGGCCCGGGCACCCGCCCGGCGCTTCGCACCATGACCGACTCGGGGACCGACTCGGGCGCGAGCGCGGCACCGCTTCGCGCCCGCCCGGTGGACCCGGTGAGACCCGCCTCCCGCACCGCCTCACCGGCCGCGCGACGCGCTCGCGCGATCGGCCGCCCAGCGGCGCAGCCACGGCTCCGCCGCCGCGCCCGCCGCCACCGGGTCCCGCGACAGATCGTGCCGCTCCCCCGGCAGCACCGCGACCTCCGCCGCGTCCGCCGCGTCCGGGATCCCGAACGGGTCCCGCTCCCCGCTCACCACCAGCACCTCGACGCCCGCGCCGCGCAGCTCGTCCACCCGCGACTTCTCCGGCTTTCCCGGCGGATGCAGCGGGAACGCCAGCGCCACCACGCCCGCCGCCCCGGCCGCGGCCGCCGTCCGGCAGGCCACCCGGGCGCCGTTGCTCCGCCCGCCCTGCACCAGCGGCACCGGGCCGAAGCGCTCCCGCAGCGCCGCGACCACCTCCAGCCACGCCGCGTCCTGCTTGGCGGGCGCGCCCGGCGCCCGCCGGCCCGCCGCCCGGAACGGCTGCAGCACCCGCGCGACCGCGCCGCCCAGCCCGAGCGCCACCGCCCGCACGGCCAGCAGGTCGGGCGCGTCCACGCCGCCGTTCGAGCCGTGCGTCAGGACCAGCAGGAACTCCGGGTCCACCGGCTCGTCCAGCGTCACCTCGGCCGGGCCCAGCGCCGTCACGATCTCCACCCGGCCACGCTATCCGGCGGCTCCCCCGGCCCGGCGACCGGCCCACGGCGATCATGTACGGCAGACTGTGGCCATGACAGCGATGACCGACGGCGAGTGGCGCGCGTTCGTCTCCGAGGGCACCCGGACCGGCAAGATCGGCGTGACCCGCGGGGACGGCGCCCCGCACGTGACCCCGATCTGGTTCGTGCTGGACGGCGACGACCTGCTGTTCAACACCGCCGCGTCGGGCCTCAAGGGCCGGGCGCTGCGCCGCGAGCCGCGGGTGTCGATCTGCGTGGACGACCAGGCCCCGCCGTTCTCGTTCGTGATGATCCAGGGCGAGGCGAGCGTCTCCGAGGACCTCGACGAGGTGCGCCGGTGGGCCACCGTCATCGGCACCCGCTACATGGGCGCCGAGCGCGGCGAGGAGTTCGGCGCCCGCAACGGCGTCCCCGGCGAGTACCTGGTCCGGGTGCGGATCACCAAGGTGGTCGCCGAGCGGAACGTGGCCGGCTGACCGGCCGCGGCCGCCGTCAGTCCCCGGCCGGCTCGCCGTCCGGCCAGCCCGGCGGCAGCGCCGAGGCGGGCGCGCCCATCGCCACCCGCAGCCGCTCGGCGAAGCTCTCGTGCAGCAGCGGCCCCCAGGCGTAGTCGCTGGGAACCCGGACCGCCTGGCCCATCACCTCGCGGGACTCGCCGTCCGGGCCGCCGTCGTAGCCCGCGTACCGCACCGCGAGCAGCGCGTACATGTGGTCGAGCGCGCCGAACGCCTCGCCCGCCAGCGCGGGCAGGCTGCCGTCGGACACCGCCTGCTCGACCACCGGCTCCCACCACAGGTCCGCGGGGTCGCCGCCGGGCGCGTCGTCCTCGTCGGCGGCGAAGTCGCGCCGCAGCCGGGCCCGGACCTGGGCGGCGACGCCCGGGTCGGCCAGCCCGCGCCGCCACACCTCGCGCGCCTCGGCGCCCCGGCCGCGCAGCGGCAGCGTGCGCGCCAGCAGCTCGGTCGCCAGCGGACCGACCTCGCCGTCGGCCGCCGCGCCGGCGTCGTTCAGCGCCGCCCCGAACGCGCCGATCGCCTGGTCGAGGTAGGCGATGCCCAGCGCCACGGCCAGCCGGGCGTGGGCGTACGGCGCCTTCTCCCGGTCGATGAGCTTCAGGCCCGCGTTCAGGATCCGCAGCGCTCGGGCCGCCTCGCCGCGCTCCAGCAGCCGCTGGGCGAGGTCGTGCGCGGCGACCGGGCCGTACTCGGCGTCGCCGGTCGCGACCGCCTCCTCCCAGTGGCCGCGGGCGGCCTCGAAGTCGCCGCCGTCGTCGGCCAGCCGGGCCAGCGCCAGCAGCGCCGGCGGCAGGTACGCCGGGGTGCCGAAGTCGACGACGACCCGCCACGCGGGCTCGGCCTCCGCGGGCTCGCCGGCCCGCTCGTGGGTGAGGGCGAGGTGGTACGCGGCGCGCGCGCCGTACTCGGGGTCGCCGGTCGCGATGGCGAGCCGGTCGGCCTCCCGGGCCGCCTCGACGTCGCCGCCGTCGTCGAGGACGACGGCCAGCCCGAGGGCGGCCTGGGCCCGGCAGGGGGTGTCGCCGAGGGCGAGCACCTCCCGGAAGAGCCCGGCGGCCCGGCCGGGGTCGCCCTCCTCGGCCAGCAGCCTGGCCTCCTCGCACAGCCGGGACGGATCGGCCGCCGCGCCGCCCGCCGCACCGGCCTTGTCCGGGGTCTCGCTCATGCTCCGCCTCTGGGGGTCGGGTCGGTGCCCCGAGCCTAAGCCTGTTCGAAGTGACGTCGGCCACCGCACGAGCGCGTCACCCGCCCGGTGAGGCGACGCCGGAGGCGGTCCTCACCGGGCGGGATCGCGAAGCGATGCGGCACTCGCACAGGCACGGTCACGGCGGCGAGCCGCCGTGGGCCGGGACTGCGGGGAACACAGCCTATCGGCGGCCGGCGCGCGCGTCCCGCGCCGACACCCGGAAAGGGGCGGCATGATCATTTCTGTTCGGTCACGCCGCCCCCGCGCGGGCGGATCAGTCCTCGAACGCCTCCGGCGGCGGGCAGGAGCAGACGAGGTTGCGGTCGCCGTGCGCCTGGTCGATCCGGCGCACCGGCGGCCAGTACTTGCCCTCCCGCAGGGCGGGCAGCGGGTAGGCCGCCTCCTCGCGGGTGTACGGGTGCTTCCAGTCCTCGGCGACCAGGCACGCGGCGGTGTGCGGGGCGTGCTTGAGCGGGTTGTCGTCGCGGTCGTACCCGCCGTCGGCGACCCGCTGGATCTCCCGGCGGATCTCGATCATCGCGTCGCAGAACCGGTCCAGCTCGGCCAGGTCCTCGCTCTCGGTCGGCTCGATCATCAGCGTGCCGGCCACCGGGAACGACAGCGTCGGCGCGTGGAAGCCGTAGTCGATCAGCCGCTTGGCGACGTCCTCGGCGGTGATCCCGGTCTCCTTGGTGATCTTCCGCAGGTCGGCGATGCACTCGTGCGCGACCAGGCCGTTGCGGCCGGTGTAGAGGATCGGGTAGTGCGGGCCGAGCCGGGCCGCCAGGTAGTTGGCGCCGATGATCGCGCCCTCGGTGGCGGCGCGCAGCCCGTCCGGGCCCATCATCGCGATGTACGCCCAGGAGATCGGCAGGATCCCGGCCGAGCCCCACGGCGCCGCCGAGATCGGCCCGACGCCGGTCTCCCCCGGACCGGCCTCCTCGCGCAGCGGGTGGCTGGGCAGGAACGGCGCCAGGTGCTCGCGCACGCCGATCGGGCCCACGCCGGGGCCGCCGCCGCCGTGCGGGATGCAGAACGTCTTGTGCAGGTTGAGGTGCGAGACGTCGGAGCCGAACTCGCCGGGCCGGGCCAGGCCGACCAGCGCGTTGAGGTTGGCGCCGTCCACGTACACCTGGCCGCCCGCCGCGTGCACGGACGCGCACACGTCCACGATCGTCTCCTCGAAGACGCCGTGCGTGGACGGGTACGTCACCATGATCGCCGACAGTGCGCCGCCGTGCTTCTCGATCTTGGCGTGCAGGTCGTCCAGGTCGATGTTGCCGCCGTCGTCGCACTTGACCACGACGACCTTCATCCCGGCCATCACGGCGCTGGCGGCGTTGGTCCCGTGCGCCGACGACGGGATCAGGCAGATGTTCCGGTGCCCCTCGCCGCGCGACTCGTGGTAGCCGCGGATGGCCAGCAGCCCGGCCAGCTCGCCCTGCGAGCCGGCGTTGGGCTGCACCGACACCTTCGCGTACCCGGTGATCTCGGCCAGCCGGTCCTCCAGCTCGCCGATCAGCTCCAGGTAGCCGGCGGCCTGCTCGACCGGCGCGAACGGGTGCACGTTCGCGAACTCCGGCCAGGTGATCGGCTCCATCTCGGCGGTGGCGTTCAGCTTCATCGTGCAGGACCCGAGCGGGATCATCGACCGGTCCAGCGCGATGTCCTTGTCCTGCAGCCGGCGCAGGTAGCGCAGCATCGCGGTCTCGCTGCGGTGCGCGTGGAAGACCGGGTGGGTCAGGTACGGGCTCTCGCGCCGCAGCGCGTCCGGGAAGCCCTGGGGGAGCTCGCCGGCCTCGGCGGGGGCGGCGCCGAACGACTCCAGGACGGCCGCGACGTGCTCGGGCAGCGTGGTCTCGTCGCAGGCGATCGCGACATGGTCGGCGTCGACCGGGCGCAGGTTGATCCCGCGCTCCCGGGCGGCCCGCACGATCCCGTCCGCGCGGCCGGGCACCCGGGCCAGCACGGTGTCGAAGAACGACCCGTGCACGACCTCGATCCCGGCGCCGCGCAGCCCGGCGGCGATCTCGGCGGCCCGGCGGTGCGCGCGCTGGGCGATCGCGGCCAGCCCCTCGGGGCCGTGGTAGACGGCGTACATGGCGGCCATCACCGCCAGCAGGACCTGGGCGGTGCAGATGTTGCTGGTGGCCTTCTCGCGGCGGATGTGCTGCTCGCGGGTCTGCAGCGCCAGCCGGTACGCGGCGGCGCCGTCGGCGTCGACCGAGACGCCCACGAGCCGGCCGGGCAGCTGCCGCTGGAGGCCCTCGCGGACCGCGATGTAGCCGGCGTGCGGGCCGCCGAAGCCGTACGGGACGCCGAACCGCTGCGCCGAGCCCACCACGATGTCGGCGCCGGACTCGCCGGGCGGCCGCAGCAGGGTGAGGGCCAGCAGGTCGGCCGCGACGACCACCTGGGCGCCGCGCTCGTGCGCCTGGGCGCTGACGGGCGCCAGGTCGCGCACCGCGCCGGAGGCACCGGGGTACTGGAGCAGGACGCCGAAGAAGTCGCCCTCGGGCAGCCCGCCGGACAGGTCGGCGGTCACGACCTCGATGCCCAGCGGCACCGCGCGGGTCCTGATCACCTCGATGGTCTGCGGCAGCGCGTCGGCGTCCACCAGGAAGGTGCCCGGGTCCTTCCGCTTGGACGCCCGGTGCGCCAGCGTCATCGCCTCGGCGGCGGCCGTGCCCTCGTCCAGCATCGAGGCGTTCGCGACCGGCAGCCCCGTCAGGTCGCTCACCACGGTCTGGAAGTTCAGCAGCGCCTCGAGCCGGCCCTGGGAGATCTCCGGCTGGTACGGGGTGTACGCGGTGTACCAGCCCGGGTTCTCCAGCACGTTGCGCATGATCACCCCCGGCGTGATCGTGCCGTGGTAGCCCAACCCGATCATCGAGGTCAGCACGGTGTTGCGGGACGCCAGCTCGCGCAGCCGGTCCAGCGCGGCGGTCTCGCTCAGCGCGGGCGGCAGGTCCAGCGGCCGGGCGGTGCGGATCGCGGCCGGGACCGCGTCGTCGAGCAGGGCCTCGGCGCCGGAGTAGCCGATGGCCGCCAGCATCCGGGCATGGTCGTCGGGCGCCGGGCCGATGTGCCGGTCGGCGAACGCGGACCGGGGATGCTGCGGCGACGCCACGGGGGCGAAGTACTGGGCGGTCATCTGGGGAGCCTCCTGGGCTGCTGAGGTCGCTCAGGGCCACCGGCGGCCCGTGCGGGGCCGACGGCCGGTCTCCCCCTCTGTCATCGGCACCTGAGAGATTCGCCCGCGGTACGGGGTTTCCCCTTCGGTGAGGCCCGCACCCCTCATCGAGGGAGCCCGCGCCTGCTTTCCAGAGGTGCCTCGCCCGAGCGGTCCTTTTGCCTGAGAGGTTCCGGGGAGGGTTGCCCCTTCGGCGCCCCGCGCTGGTTTGCGCGGGAACTCTCCCGCCCAGGGTCGACGGCGTTCCTTCTGGAACTGTATCCAATCCACCGCGGAAACGATCGCCGCGGGGCCGCCGGAGGAGCGCGCACGCCGATCACCCGCGCGCCGACCAGTGATCGCGCGGGCGTGCCCGGCCAGTACGATACCCAAAGCCCGCGGGAATACCGGGGGGCATGGGGGCCGACGGGGGCCGGAAGGGTACAGATGTCCGTGAACGTGCGATTCTCCGTGAACGTGCGATCGGACCGGCCGGGCGCCGCACCCGGTGACGCGCCGGCGGCCCAGGGACGCTGATCGAAGTGACGGATCCGGACGGTGGCGAGGGCGTGACGCAGACTCGCGACGAGCGGGTGCGGCCCAGCACGGCCGCGGTGACCACCGTGCCCGTCGACGAGCCCGACCGGCCCGACCGGATCCGGCGCCCCTCCGACGCGATCCGGTTCGCCGCCTCGGTCGCCGGGCTCGCGGCGGTGATGCTGCTCGTCTCGTTCGCCCAGCAGACCACGCACGGGCTGCAGAACGACGTGTTCGAGGTCACCGCGCACGCCCCGCACTTCCTGCTGACGCTGGCCACGCTGGTCTCCAGCTTCGGGGTGCTGGCCGTCCCGGTCGCGTTCGCCGTCGAGCGGCTGTTCCGCAAGGACGGGACGCGCGTGGCGATCGCGCTGCTGGCCGCCGTGATCGCGTTCGTGATCACCGTGCTGCTGGACGACCTGCGGGTGGCCACCGCGCCCGGCGGGGTGCTGGACTCGCTGATCTGGGGCGGCACCGACACCGCCCCGGTGCACACCGACATCGCGCCGGTGATCGCGTTCGTCAGCGCGGTCGGGATGGCCGGCCGGACCCGCTGGCAGGCCGCCACCTGGACGATGATCGGGCTGGTCGCGCTGACCGGCCTCGCCGCCGCGTACGCGTCGGTGTCGGCGCTGGCGGCCACCTACTTCCTAGGACGCGCGATCGGCCACGGCACGCTCTACGCGGTCGGCACGCCCAACCCGCGGCCGCCCGGGCCGGCCGTGATGGCCGCGCTGGAACGGCTAGGGCTGCGGCCCGTGCGGGCCCGGCAGCTGCCCGGCGAGGCCGACGAGGTCCGCCGGTACGGCGTCGAGATCGCCCGCTCCCCCGGCGCCGTCCCCACCGACGGCACCGGGACGGCGCTGCCGGACGGCGGCTGGCAGCTGGAGGTCGGGGTCCTGGACCGCGACCTGCAGACCGCCGGGCTGCTGTACCGGGTGTGGCGGCTGGTCCGGCTGCGCGAGGCCTCGCCCCGCCGCCCCGTCCGCTCGCTGCGCCGCTCGCTGGAGCAGGAGTCGCTGATGGCGTACGCCGTGGACGCGGCGGGCGTGCGCACGCCCCGGCTGGTGGGAACGTGCGAGGTGGGCACCGAGGCCGCGCTGATGGCCTACGAGCACGTCCCCGGGACCCGGCTGGACGACCTGCCCGACGAGGAGCTCACCGACGGGCTCCTCGCCGCCGTCTGGGAGCAGCTGAAGCGGCTCCAGTCGGGCCGGCTGGCGCACCGCAGGCTGGAGGGCAAGGCGATCCTGGTCTCGTCCGGGGGGCGGCCGTACCTGACCGGGCTGAACTCGGGCGAGATCGCGGTCGGCGACCTGGCGCTGCGCCTGGACCTGGCCCAGCTGCTCACCACGCTGGCGCTGCGGGTCGGCCCCGAGCGCGCGGTCCGCACCGCCGCCGAGGTCCTCGGCGAGCAGGCGCTGGCGAGCGCGGTGCCGCTGCTGCAGCGGGTCGCGCTCTCCCGCGACACCCGGGCGATGCTGCGCCACGACCGCGACCTGCTCACCCGCATCCGGGAGCAGATCGTCGGGCTGGAGCCGGAGAGCGAGGCGCCGCCGCCGGTGCGGCTGGAGCGGTTCCGGCCCCGGACGATCTTCAGCATCGTCGCGCTGTCCGTGGCCGCCTACATCGTCGTCCCGCAGCTGAGCAGCGTCGACCCGATCCAGCTGGTGGCCGGGGCCGAGTGGTGGTGGGTCGGGCTCGCGCTGGCGGCGGCCGCGCTCACGTACCTGGCCGCCGCGTTCATGCTGATGGGCTTCGTCCCGGAACGGCTGCCGCTGGGCCGCACCGTGCTCGTGCAGGTCGCCGCCTCGTTCGTGAAGCTGGTGGCGCCCGCGGCGGTCAGCGGGGTCGCGCTCAACACCCGCTACCTGCAGCGCTCGGGCGTGCGGCCGGGGCCCGCGGTGGCGAGCGTGGGCGCGTCGCAGCTGATGGGCATGGTCATGCACATCCTGCTGCTGATCGTCTTCGGGTTCGTCACCGGGTCGACCGGCAACGCCACCCGCGACCTGGCGCCGTCGCGGACCGTGGTGATCGTGCTGCTGGCGCTGGCGGTGCTGGCCGGGGTCGCGCTGACGATCCCGCGGGTCCGCCGGATCGTCACCGGCCGGCTCAAGAGCATGTTCTCCGGGGTCGTCCCGCGGCTGGTGGACGTGCTGCAGTCGCCCCGCAAGATCCTCACCGGGCTGGGCGGGACGCTGCTGCTCACCGTGGGCTTCGTGGTCTGCCTGGACGCCTCGATCCGGGCGTTCGGCGGCTCGCTGCCGTGGACGGCGGTCGTGGTCGTCTTCCTGACCGCGAACGCGGTCGGCTCGGCCGCGCCCACCCCCGGCGGACTGGGCGCCGTCGAGACGGCCCTGACGGTGGCGCTGACGATCTCCGGCCTGACCGCCGAGACCGCGACCTCGGCGGTGCTGCTGTTCCGGCTGCTGACGCTGTGGCTGCCGGTGCTGCCGGGCTGGGGGGCGTTCGCCTACCTCCAGCGCAAGGAGGCGATCTAGCGCCTAGGCGCGCTCTCCGCGCTCCGGGCCTTCCGGGCCGGGGGGCGGGTCAGCCCGTCCTGCGGGCGCGGCGCCGGTGCGCGAGCTCGTCGTGCGGGTGCTCACCGGCCTCGTCCTCGTCGTCGGTGGCCGCGCGTTCAGCGGGGAGCTCGGCGAGGCTCCCCTCCACCTCCTGCCAGACACGGCCCAGCGCGATGCCGAAGACACCCTGGCCGCCCTGCAGCAGATCCACGACCTCGTCGGCCGAGGTGCACTCGTACACGCTCACGCCGTCGCTCATCAGCGTGATCTGCGCGAGGTCCCGGACGCCGCGGTCGCGCAGGTGGCTGACCGCGGTGCGGATCTGCTGGAGGGAGACACCGGTGTCGAGTAGGCGCTTGACGACCTTGAGGACGAGGATGTCGCGGAAGCTGTAGAGGCGCTGGCTGCCCGAGCCGTGCGCGGCGCGGACGCTGGGCTCCACCAGGCCGGTGCGGGCCCAGTAGTCCAGCTGGCGGTAGGTGATCCCCGCGGCGGCGCAGGCCGTGGGCCCGCGGTAGCCGACGTTCTCGGGCGGTGCGGACACCTCGGTGTCGAAGAGCAGGCCCTGCTCCCCGGCACGCCGAGACGCCACCTGCCTCTCGGGGGTCGCCTTGCCCTCGCCGCTGCTCACCGCCACGCGGACCTCCGGCTTCTATCAGCCCGCGGGGCTTCGTCAAGGGGGTTTGACGAATTACACCACGGGTGTTCCACCAGCACGGTAGGTGCCGGTCAGGGTGTGGTCAACGTTCACCGTCGGCGCGTCGCATGCCCGGATGAACCGGCTTCACGTGGGCAAACTGCGCACCGGGCGCCCACTTGGACTCCTTTCCCCCGGGGACGCGCCGGAAACGGCCGCGCCGCGGGTGCCGTGAAGCCGCCCGCGGACCTGCGCCGACCCGTGCGGCGATCGGCCGGAGCCCGCCCGCCGCCGGCTCAGCCGGCCCGGCCGAAGTCCTCGGGCGAGATCGTGTCGAGGAACTCGCGGAACTTCTCGACCTCGTCCTCCTGCTCGTCGGGGATCGCGACCCCGGCCTCCTCCAGCACGTCCTCGCTGGCGAAGATGGTGGCGCCGGTGCGCAGCGCCAGCGCGATCGAGTCCGACGGCCGGGCGCTCACCTCCACGCCGTTGGAGAACACCAGATCGGCGAAGAAGATCCCCTCGCGCAGCGCGGTGATGTTGACCGTGCGCAGCTGCACCCCGAGGGCGTCCAGCACGTCGCGGAACAGATCGTGGGTGAGCGGGCGGGCCGGCAGCACCCCCTGCTGGGCGAAGGCGATCGCGGTGGCCTCCACCGCCCCGATCCAGATCGGGAGATAGCGGTCGCCCTCCGTCTCCTTCAACAGGACGATCGGCTGATTGGAGGGCATCTCGACCCGTACGCCGACGACCTCCATCTGCTTCACTGCGGCTCCCTGCTGCTGGTCCTCGCTCGTCTGGTCACCCGTGCCCGGATCGATCCCCGACCGAACCCTCTAGCCAAACTACACCCAGGCTCGGACGCCGCGTCGAGGCGGGAGCGCGCCGATTTCTCCGCCGGCGGCCCGGCGGGGCGCCGGATCAGGGGCCGAGGCTGTCGCGCAGACCTGCGGAGACGAGGGTCGCGTGCAGCCGGATCGCCAGCGCCGCGATCTCCCGCGCCGTCTCGGCGGCCCGCTCGTGGGCGCCGGGGTCGCGGCGGCGCAGCTGCGGCGCCACCACCTGGTCGATCAGCCCGACCTGGCGCTCGGCCGCGGCCTTGACGGCGCGCAGGTGCCGGACCTCGAAACCGAACGCGCCCAGGGCGGCGGCGGTGCGCGCCACCGTCAGGTCCTCGCCGGTGTAGTAGCCGCTGGTACGGCGCACCAGGCCGTACTCCTCCAGGCGGGTGAGCATCTCCTCGTCGATCCCGGCGCCGTCGATCAGCTGGCGCCGGGTGAGCCGCACCGCGGCCGTCTCGCCGGCGGTGCCGTCGGCCGCGACGAGCGTGCGGGGCCGCCGCGCGGCCGGCTCGGCGCGCGGGACCGGCACCGGGGCCGGGACGGGGGCCGCGGCGGACGCCGGGGCCGGCTCGCCGCGGTCGCGCGCCTCCAGCTGCTGCCTGATCACCCGCAGCGGCAGGTAGTGGTCGCGCTGCGAGGTCAGGATGAAGCGCAGCCGCTCGACGTCGGCGTCGCAGAACTTGCGGTAGCCCGCGGGGCTGCGCTGGGGCTCGATCAGCCCCTCCGCCTCCAGGAAACGGATCTTGGAGATGGTGATGTCGGGGAAGTCGGGGCGCAGCAGCCCCAGCACGTCCCCGATCGTCATGGGGGCCGGTGCCGCCTGTGCGCTCATGGCCCCTCCCCTCGCCGCGCTCCCGCGGTGCTCCCCGTCTGCCGCACGCTCGCGCCCTCCGGACGGATCCGGTCAGCCGTGCTGCGGGTTGGTCAGGAACACCAGCCGGAACTTGCCGATCTGGACCTCGTCCCCGCCCGACAGCCCGGCCTGGTCGATCCGCTGCCGGTTGACGTAGGTGCCGTTCAGGCTGCCGACGTCCCGGACGGAGAACACGCCGCCCTCGCGGGCGAACTCGGCGTGGTGCCGGGAGACGGTGATGTCGTCGAGGAAGATGTGGCTCTCGGGGTGGCGGCCCGCCGAGGTGCGGTCGCGGTCGAGCAGGAAGCGGCTGCCGGCGTTCGGCCCGCGCTTGACCACCAGCAGGGCGGTGCCCGGCGGCAGCGCCTCCACGGCCACCTGGTCGGCGCCGACCGGCTCCTCACCGCCTTGGTCGACGTCCAGCGCCTCGATCCCGCCGATGGAGATGGTGGAGGTCGACTCGCCGGGAGACTCCCTGTACGGCGTGGGCGCGGGGGCGCTCCGCGTCAGCGGAGTGCCGCAGTTCGAGCAGAAGCGGGCATCATCCGGGTTGGCGTGACCGCACTGCGTGCAGTAGACGCTCGGCATCGATCGGCTCGGCCTCCTACCATCGGCGCGGCGCCCGCGCCCTCCGCTGCTGCGGAGACCGCCTGCGCCACGCGCATCCTGTACCAACCCACGCCGGGGACCCGTCCCCCGACCACGGTCCAACTCGCCGCCCACCAACACGACGGTTGCCGCAACTTACGCGGGTAGTGCCCGAGGGGTCAACCGGAACGGTGAGCCGGCTGCCCCTCAAGCTACCTCCGTCAATGATCGCAGGTCTACGGCGCCGCGCGGACCACGGCCGATCACCGGGCCCGGCCCCGGCCGGGCGCCGGGCCCCCGACCTGCGGGATCATGATCTCGTCCGGCCGGAGCGGCTCCGTTCAGCCGGGCCGGGTCGCCCGGATCTCGACCTTCGGCCGGGCCGAGACGCCGACCCTGGCCCCGGCCCCCTCCAGGGTCTTGATCACACCCCCCGGTATGTCGAGGGCGGTGGTCATGGTGTGCGCGTCGCCGATGACCAGGAACCGGTACGGGGCGCGCAGGAACCGGCCGTCCGCCACCACGCCGCCCGCGGCGTCCACGAAGTACGTGCCCGTCCCGGCGCGGACGTCGTTGACCTGGACGACCTCGGCGCCCGCGTCCCGCAGCTCCTGGAGGGCGTCGAGCAGGTGCACGGCCCGGACCCGGCCGGCCGGGTCCTCGACGGTGAGCTCGATGCCCGGCCCCTCGGCCGGGAGCGTGCCCGCCAGCAGCCCGTACGCGGTGGCCCGCTCGCGGGCGTCCTCCAGCGCCGTCGTGCCCTGCCCGTCGCGTTCCAGCCTCGCCCTGGTGTCCTCCAGCTCGCGCAGGTCGCCGCGCAGCCGCTCGGAGCGCTGCGACAGGTCCGACAGGACGCCGACCAGCTCGTCCTCGCGGGCGGCGGCGAAGGTGGTGTCCCGCCTGGTGGTCTCGACCTGCGCCACCACCGCGAAGCCGAGCAGCAGGCACAGCAGGCCGCCCGCGAGCTGGCCGCGGCTCAGCCGGGGCCGCAGCAGTTCCCGCAGCCCCGCCCGGTCCTCCCGGTCCTCCTGGCTCGCCTGGTCCCCGCTCACGCGCCGAACAGCTTCCTGCGGATGGCGGCGGCGTTGGAGAAGATGCGGATGCCCAGGACGACCACGACGCCGGTGGACAGCTGGGAGCCCACCCCGAGCTGGTCGCCGACGAAGACGATCAGCGCGGCGATGACGGCGTTGCCGACGAACGACACGACGAACACCTTGTCGTCGAAGACCCCCTCGAGCCGGGCCCGGACGCCGCCGAACATCGCGTCCAGCGCGGCGACGATCGCGATCGGCAGGTACGGCTGGAGCCACAGCGGCACGTCGGGCTCGAGCAGCAGGCCGAGCCCGATGCCGGCCAGCAGCCCCAGCAGGGCGATCACGGCCGCTCCCCCTCTCGCGCGTACCTGGGCCGCAGCGCGCCGCCCCCGGGCAGCTCGGCGCGGTCCGGGGCGCGGACGCCGTACCGGATCCCGTAGCGGTCGTGCAGGAGCCGCGCGCGGCGGCCCGCCTCCGAGCCCTCGAACGCCGCGCGCAGGCGGGCCCGCGCGTCCCGGCCGGCGGCCAGGGCGGTGATCTCGTACGGGGCGCTCAGCGGCCGGTAGTCCACCAGGATCGCCTCTCCGGCGGTGCGGATCGCCGTGGTCGGGGTGAGCCGCCGCCCGTTGACGCCGATGGCGGTGGCACCGGCCGCCCAGAGCCCGTTGACCAGGATCTGGAGGTCCTGATCATAGACCCGGCCCTCGTCCGGGCGCGGCTCGCGGGCGTCTTCGCGCGGCGCGTCGTCCAAGGTCAGGACCAGGGCGGGGCCGGACACCCCCGTGGCGGCCGCCGCGTCGGCGGCGGCGGCCAGGCCCTGCCGCGCCCGCTCTCCGTGCCCCCCGGAGGGCGGGCCCCCACCCCCCGGGGGATGCCGCCGCGGCCGCTCAGCCGCGTTCGCGGAGGTATTCGAGCTGGGACTCGACGGAC
>NZ_JBEZWH010000058.1:0-50015 GCF_040703975.1 Spirillospora sp. NPDC029432 | reverse complement strand
GTCGGCGAACAGCCCGCCGACCTCCGGGCCGACCGAGGAGTGCAGCGGGGTCGGCTCCGCCCGGACGGGGTGGCGCTGGTCGCGGTCGGCAGCCACGCGCGGCGGGAGCTGACGCCCGGCGGGGACCTGGACCTGGTGCTGCTGCACCGGGGCCGGGCGGACGTCGCGGCCGTCGCCGACCGGGTCTGGTACCCGGTCTGGGACTCCGGCGTCCGGCTCGACCACTCGGTGCGCACGGTGGCCGAGGCCCGCGAGGTCGCCCGCACCGACATGAAGGCGGCGCTCGGGCTGCTCTCGGCGCGCCGCGTCGCCGGCGAGCACACCCTGGTGGACGAGCTGCGCGCCGCCGTCCTGGCCGACTGGCGCGCCGACGCCCGCCGCCGGCTCGCCGAGCTGGGCGAGATGTGCCGGGAGCGCTGGGAGTCCAAGGGCGAGCTGGCGTTCCTCCTGGAGCCCGACCTCAAGGAGGCCCGCGGCGGGCTCAGGGACGTCGACGTGATGCGCGCCGTCGCGGCGTCCTGGGTGGCCTCCGCGCCGGACGCCCGCGTACAGGCCGCCCACGGCCTCCTCCTGGACGTACGGCACGCCCTGCACGAGGTGACGGGACGTTCCGCCGACCGCCTCGTCCTCCAAGAGCAGGAGGCCGTCGCCGCCTCGCTTGGGATGCTGGACGGCAACGTGCTCCTGCGCACCATCGCCGAGGCGGCCCGTACGGTCACGTACGCGGGCGACCACCTGTGGCGGCGCGTCGAGCGTTTCTGCGCTCCGCGCCGTACCGGCCTGACCCCACCGGCCCGTCCGGCACGCCGCGCCGCCGGCTCCCGGGGCGTGGAACGGAACCCGGTCGGCGACGGCGCCGTTGAGCAGGACGGCGAGGTCGTCCTCGCGCGCGACGCGGACCTGAAGGATCCGGCGCTGGTACTGCGGGTGGCCGCCGCAGCGGCTCAGGCGGGCCTTCCGCTGGCGCCCGCGACGGTCGCCCGGCTGGCCGACGAGGCGGTGCTGCCCCCCGTACCGTGGCCCGCCGAGGCCAGGGACGCGCTGGTGTCCCTCCTCGGAGCGGGCTCGGCCGCCATCGGCGTGTGGGAGGCGCTCGACCAGGCCGGCCTGGTCGTCCGGCTGCTGCCCGACTGGGAACGCGTCCGCAACCGCCCCCAGCGCAACCCCGTGCACCGCTACACCGTGGACCGCCACCTGGTGGAGGCCGCCGCGGGCGCCGCCGCCCTCACCAGGGACGTGTCGCGCCCCGACCTGCTGCTGGTGGGCGCGCTGCTGCACGACATCGGCAAGGGATGGCCGGGAGACCACTCCGTGAGCGGCGCCGTCGTCGCCCGCGACCTGGGCGCCGCGCTGGGCTTCGACGACGAGGACGTCCAGGTGCTGGAGACCCTCGTACGGCACCACCTGCTGCTGCCCGAAACGGCGACCAGGCGCGACATCGACGACCCCCGTACGGTGCAGGCCGTCACGTCCGCCGTGGCCGCCGTCCCCGGCCGCGAGCGCGAGCTGATCGAGCTGCTGGCCGCGCTCGCGATCGCCGACGGCCAGGCCACCGGCCCGGCCGCGTGGGGCGCGTGGAAGGCCGGGCTGATCGCCGAGCTCGCCCGCCGCGCCGCCGCGGCGCTGACCGGGGGCACCCCGCCCCCGCCGCCGTCCCTGGACGGCGCCAGGCTCGCCCTGGCGCGCCACGACGGCGGCGCGGTCCGCGTCTCCGGGGCCCACATCACCATCGCCGCTCCTGACCGTTCCGGATTGCTCTGGAAGGCCGCGGGCGTCCTGGCGCTGCACCGGCTGCTGGTCCGCACGGCCCGCACGTCCTCCCCGGCGGTGTCGGGGGACAGCGGCCCCGGGACGGCGGTGCTGCAATTCACGGCGGTGCCCGAATACGGCAACCCGCCCGACCCGGCCGCGCTGGAGGCCGACCTGCGCCGCATGCTGGCCGACCGCCTCGACGTCGCCGGCCGGCTGGAGCGGCGCGCCCGGAGCGCCCGCGCGCGGCCCGCCATCGACGTCCCGCCGCCGCGCGTGACGATCGTGGACGACGCCTCCAGCACGGCGACCGTCGTGGAGGTGCGCGCCCACGACCGCCCGGGGCTGCTGTGGCGCATCGGCCAGGCACTGGGGGAGTGCGGCCTCCAGGTCCGCGCGGCCCAGGTGGACACGCTGGGCGCCGACGCCGTGGACGTCTTCTACGTCGTGGACGCCTCGGGGAGGCCGCTGACGGACACCGGACGGCTCAGCGAGGTACGCCGGCACGTCCTGGACGCGCTGACCCCTTCGCGGCCCGCGGCGCCCGCCTAGCGGACCGGCCCTATCCGCCCTATCCGCCCTATCCGCCCTATCCGTCCTATCCGCCCTATCCGGCCGGGGGCCGCGACGGCTGCCGGGTGGTGTCCCGCCCATCCTGACCGCCGTCCGGATCGCCGGACTCGCCGCTCTCGGCGGCCGCCGGCGGGCGGTCCTGGCTCTCGGATCGCGGAGTGGTCCCGGAATAGTTGGTGCCGGGGTTGGCGCCGGGGTCGGTGCCGGGCGCCGGGACGTCGCTCCTGGGCTTTCCGCTCTTGGTGGGCTTTCCGGGATTGTCGGGTCTGCCGCTACCGCTGCCGGGATCGGGCCTGCCGGGCCTCGGGGTCCCGTTTCCGTTGTTGTTCCCAGGGCCCGTGGGCTTGGGGCTCTTGGTCTCAGGCGTCTTGGTGGGCGACTCGGTCGCGCCGGGCTCGGCCGACCGCGTCTCCTGGGGCGGCGACAGGAGGCCGGCGCGTAGGACGGGACCTGCTGCGTGCCGCCGGCGGCCCGGACGAGGGCGCGCAGCCCGGGCTTGGCCAGCTCGGCGGCGCGGTCGGCGGGCTCGACGGCCTCGTACGAACGGCACAGGCCCGCCATGGCCTCCTGGGACGGGGGCGCGGCGGGCTCGCCGGTGCCGCCCTGCGGCAGCCGGGACGAGTGCGAGCGCTCCGGCGTGATCGTCGGGTTGGGGCCCGGGCTCAGCGGGCCCAGCGGCAGCTTGCCGAGATGCGCCGCGTACGTCAGCCCGCCGGCCGCCGTGGCGCCGGCCAGTGCGAGTGCCGCGATCTTCACCGGCAGCAGCCGGGTGAGGGGGAACCAGGCCCTCTCGGCGACCCGAGGTGACGAGGCGCCCGGCGAGAGCGCGGCGGCGTGGAAGGCGGCCACGGCGGCCTCCTCACCGGCCAGCTCGGCCTCCGAGCCACGGGCGGAGGCGGCGGCGAGCAGGCCCGCGAGGGGCTGGGGGACGGCCCGTGGATCGCCCGGAGCGCCGGCGAGCAGGCGCTCGGCGGCGTCATCGTCCAATCCCTGGCTGTCGGTGTTCATCTCACCCTCTTCAGCGCTGGGGCCCGCGAACGTGTCACTCCCGCCCGCGCCGCCCGTGTATCTCCTGCTCGGGCTCACCTGGCGGCGTCCGGCGGCGGGGCGCCGCGCGCGCCCGACGGCTGCCGTCCGATC
The DNA here is from genome assembly GCF_040703975.1 of Spirillospora sp. NPDC029432. NCBI lineage: Bacteria > Bacillati > Actinomycetota > Actinomycetes > Streptosporangiales > Thermomonosporaceae > Spirillospora > Spirillospora sp. NPDC029432. Next base: position 46,553 of record NZ_JBEZWH010000058.1, on the reverse strand, counting down.
TCCGCGGCGGTCCCTCCGGCCCCGCGGGCCGCCGGCGCGCCGCCGGCGGCGCCGGCCTGCTCGGAAGGACTGGTCCCTCCGAGTTCCTCGGGCGGCCCGGGGTGCTCGGCGAGGCGTTCGGCCAGGCGGCGCAGGCCCCGGTACGCGGCGGTCCGCACCGCGCCGGAGCGCTTGCCCAGCACCCGCCCCGCCTCCTTGGCGTCCAGGCCGACGACCACGCGGAGCAGCACGGCCTCCGCCTGGTCGCGGGGGAGCCCGCAGATCAGCGCGACGGCCGCGCCGGTGGACAGCCGTTCCAGCGCGTCCCGCTCGGTGTCGTCGGCGCCCGTCAGGCCGGTCACCTCGTCGATGTGCACGCTGGCGTCCGGCCGCCGCCCGAGGCGGCGCAGATGGTCCAGCGCCCGGTGCCGGGCGATGGTGGTGGCCCAGCCGCGGAACCGGTCGTAGTCGCCCTTGAACGAGCCCAGATCGCGGGCGATCTGCAGCCACGCGTCCGCGGCGACGTCCTCCGCCTCCCCGTCCACCAGGGCGCGCAGGTAGCGGAGCAGCCGGGGCTGCAGGTCCCGGTAGAGCGTCCGGAAGGCCGCCTCGTCCCCGGCCTGCGCGTCGCGCAGGGCCGCCTCGAGTTCCCGGCCGGGAGCGGCGCGATCCTTCATGTGCCTCTGTCGCAAGGCCGGTGGTTCACGTGTTGGTCCTCGGTGGGGTGGGGGGTCCGACGCGGTCACAGGGCCATGGCGCACCGCCGCATAAAGCCCCTGAAGCGTTCAGCGTACGTTCAGTATCCGATGTCACACCTTGAAACGGCGTAACTGCTCATCGTCTCTCCGGGCGGGAACCGCCCGGTGACCCGATACGCTGGGGCTGATCCCAGAAGCTTCCAAGGACGGGTCCAGACACGTGTTCGAGACGCTCTCCGACCGGTTGACGACGGTCTTCTCGTCGCTGCGCAGCAAGGGCCGGCTCTCCGAGGCCGACATCAACGCGACGGCCCGCGAGATCCGTGTCGCGCTGCTCGAGGCCGACGTGGCGCTGCCCGTGGTCAAGGACTTCATCGCGCAGGTCAAGGAGCGGGCCCGCGGCTCGGAGGTCTCGCAGGCGCTCAACCCGGCCCAGCAGGTCGTGAAGATCGTCAACGAGGAGCTCATCAACATCCTCGGCGGCGAGACGCGCCGGATCCGGTTCGCCAAGAACCCGCCCACGGTGATCATGCTGGCGGGCCTCCAGGGCGCGGGCAAGACCACCCTGGCGGGCAAGCTGGCCCGCTGGCTCAAGGCCGAGGGCCACGCGCCCCTGCTGGTGGCCGCCGACCTGCAGCGTCCCAACGCCGTGCAGCAGCTCCAGGTGGTCGGCGAGCGCGCGGCCGTGCCCGTCTTCGCCCCCGAGCCCGGCAGCGGCGTCGGCGACCCGGTCGACGTGGCCCGCCGGTCCATCGACCAGGCCAGGCACGCCCAGCACGACATCGTCATCATCGACACCGCCGGCCGCCTGGGCGTCGACGCGGAGATGATGCAGCAGGCCGCGGACATCCGCGACGCCGTCCGGCCGGACGAGATCCTCTTCGTGGTCGACGCGATGATCGGCCAGGACGCGGTCACCACCGCCCAGGCGTTCGTGGACGGCGTCGGCTTCGACGGCGTCGTGCTGACCAAGCTCGACGGCGACGCCCGCGGCGGCGCCGCGCTGTCGGTCCGGCACATCACCGGCCGGCCGATCATGTTCGCCTCCACCGGCGAGAAGCTCGAGGACTTCAACGTCTTCCACCCGGACCGGATGGCCGGCCGGATCCTCGACATGGGCGACATCCTCACCCTGATCGAGCAGGCCGAGCAGGCGTTCGACACCGCCCAGGCCGAGAAGATGACCACGAAGTTCGCCTCGGGCGAGGACTTCACCCTCGAGGACTTCCTCGAGCAGATGATGATGATCCGCAAGCTGGGGCCGATCGGCAACCTGCTCGGGATGATGCCCGGCATGGGGCAGGTCCGCGACCAGGTCAGCCAGATCGACGACAAGGACCTCGACCGGGTCGCCGCGATCATCCGCTCGATGACCCCGGACGAGCGCGCCAACCCCAAGATGATCAACGGGTCCCGGCGGGCCCGGATCGCCAAGGGCTCCGGCGTCTCCGTCGGCGAGGTCAACAGCCTGGTCACCCGCTTCTTCGACGCCCAGAAGATGGTCCGGCAGATGGCCGGCGGCATGGGCCTGCCCGGTACGCCGGGGCGCCGCAAGGCCAAGGCGGCCGCCAAGGCCAAGAACAAGAAGGGCAAGCAGCGCAGCGGGGACCCGCGCAAGCGCAACCTCCAGCGCCCCGCCGAGCAGGAGCCCGCGGCCGCCGACAACGGCGCCCCGCAGGGCCTCCCGCCCGGTCTCGGCGGCCAGCTGCCCCCGGGGCTGGGCGGCCAGCTGCCGCCCGGCTTCCAGATGCCCGACCTGAACAAGCTGCAGGGCCGCAAGAAGAAGTAGGGAAGTAAGCCGGCGCGGTCACGTACGTCACACCCGGCCCGGCCGGGGCCCTGCTCGGGCCCGTTCCGGCCCGGGCCGGTGGGGCGGGACCGCGTGCCCGGCGGCGGGGATTGTCGGGGTTGTCGCCGTTGACCGGGCCTGTCAAGGGCGGCGCGGACGCGTGTCCCCGGGTGATTGCGCTTTTCCCGGGAACGTCTGGCAGAATGGCAGGCTGGAAACCCCGGAACCTGCCAGGCGCCCTCTCTCGTCCTGCGCGGCCGGAGTCCATCGAGCGGCCGGTCACCGGTGTCCCCACCTGGTAAGGCCCGCTCACCTGTAATCAGTCTGGAGAACACCACACCCGTGGCAGTCAAGATCAAGCTTAAGCGTCTGGGGAAGATCCGGAACCCGCAGTACCGGATCGTCGTCGCCGATGCCCGCACCAAGCGTGACGGCCGGGCCATCGAGGAGATCGGGCTCTACCACCCCAAGGAGGAGCCCTCGCGCATCGAGATCGACTCTGAGCGCGCGCAGCACTGGCTGAGCGTCGGCGCGCAGCCGACCGACCCGGTGCTCAACCTCCTCAAGATCACTGGCGACTGGCAGAAGTTCAAGGGCGAGCCCGGTGCCGAGGGCACCCTCAAGGTGGCCGAGCCCAAGGCCGACAAGAAGGCCGTGTTCGAGTCCGCGGTGAAGGAGTCCATGGGCGACGCCGACACCCCCGCGACCGCGACCAAGGCCAAGAAGAAGGCCGAGCCGAAGAAGGCCAAGGGCGAGGACGAAGGCGCCAAGGCCGACGAGAACACCGAAGCTAAGAGCGAGGGCTGACCGTGCTCGAAGAAGCGCTCGAGCACCTGGTGCGCGGGATCGTCGAGCACCCGGACGACGTCCGGGTGCGGGCCCGCAGGATCAGGGGCGGCCGGGTCCTGGAGGTGCGCGTGCACCCCGAGGACCTCGGCAAGGTCATCGGCCGTAGCGGGCGTACCGCCAAGGCCCTGCGCACGGTCATCAGCGCCCTTTCCGGGGGCCGGTACGTGCGCGTCGACCTGCTCGACGTCAACGAGGTCCGCTGACCATGCGGCCACGCGGGCCGGGCGATCGGCTCGTGGTCGGCCGGATCGGCCGGCCGCACGGGATCCGCGGTGAGCTCACCATCGACGTCCGCACCGACGATCCGGATCTCCGGTTCGCCGCGGGCGCCGAGCTCGCCACCGAGCCCGCGGCGGCCGGTCCGCTGACGGTCGAGCGGACCCGCATGCACTCGGGCCGCCTGCTCGTGCGCTTCACCGGGGTCGGCGACCGCGACGCCGCGGAGGAACTCCGCGGCACGTGGCTGGTCGTCGACCCCGAGGACATCCCCGCCTCCGACGACCCCGACGAGTTCCACGACCAGGAGCTGGTCGGGCTCACCGTCGTCACCGTCGACGGGACCGAGATCGGCGCGGTCGCCGAGATCCGGCACACCGGCCAGGACCTGCTGGTGATCCGCCGTGCCGCCGGCGGCGAGGCGCTGGTGCCGTTCGTCGCCGCGCTGGTCCCCGAGGTGGACGTGCCCGGCGGGCGGCTGGTGATCGACCCCCCGCCCGGACTCGATCTGTGAGATCCGGCCGGTCCCGCCCCGACGGAACGCCATGAGACTCGACATCGTCACGATCTTCCCCGACTACTTCGCCCCGCTGGACGTCTCGCTGCTGGGCAAGGCCCGCCGTACCGGCCTGCTCGACGTGCACGTGCACGACCTGCGGGAGTGGACCCACGACCGGCATCGCACGGTCGACGACACCCCCTACGGCGGGGGTCCCGGCATGGTGATGAAGCCCGAGCCGTGGGGTGAGGTCCTCGACACCATCGCGCCGGAGGCCGGCCCGGCGCCGCGGCTGATCGTCCCCACTCCGAGCGGGCGCCCGTTCACCCAGGCCATGGCCGCCGAGCTGGCGGCCGAGGAGTGGCTGGTGTTCGCCTGCGGCCGGTACGAGGGCATCGACTCCCGCGTCGCCGAGGAGGCCCGCGCCCGGATGCCGGTGGACGAGGTCAGCCTCGGCGACTTCGTGCTCGCCGGCGGTGAGGTGGCCGTCCTGGTCATGGTGGAGGCCGTCGGCCGGCTGCTGCCCGGCGTGCTCGGCAACGCCGACTCCGTGGCCGACGACTCGTTCGCGCCCGGGGCCATGGAGTCCCTGCTCGAAGGGCCCGTCTACACCAAGCCGCCGGTCTGGCGGGAACGGTCCGTACCGGACGTCCTGCTGTCCGGCAACCACGGGGCGATCGCCCGCTGGCGCCGGGACGAGGCCCTCCGCCGCACCGCCAGGAACCGCCCCGAACTCCTCTCCCGGCTGGACCCGGGCACGCTCGACAAGCGTGATCGCGAGGTGCTGCGGGAGGCCGGTTTTCCGGTTGACGGCGAACATATGGCACACTAGAGCGTCACCGTGTGCGCAGCCGCACGGTGCCCAGACTTCGAAGATCCATCTCGCGCGGCGCGACGCCCCCCTGCACGGTCTGTCCGGGGCCTCTCGACGCCCGCGTCTCACCTGCGAGGAACCGCTCTCATGCACACCCTGATCCAGGAGATCGAGAAGGCCGCGATGCGCGCCGACGTCCCGGACTTCCGTCCGGGCGACACGCTCAAGGTGCACGTCCGTGTCACCGAGGGCAACCGCAGCCGTATCCAGGTCTTCCAGGGCGTGGTGATCCGGCGCCAGGGCGGCGGCGCCCGCGAGACCTTCACCGTCCGCAAGGTCAGCTACAGCGTCGGCGTCGAGCGGACCTTCCCGCTCAACAGCCCGTCGATCGAGAAGATCGAGGTCGTCACCCGCGGTGACGTCCGCCGCGCCAAGCTGTACTACCTGCGCAACCTGCGCGGCAAGGCGGCCCGCATCAAGGAGAAGCGCGACTTCTGAGTCCAGCGCGTCCGACGCCCCGGGAACCCTCTGCGGTGACCGGGGCGTTGCCCGTTCCGGGATGGTTCGTCATGGTGGAGAGTGGCCCGCCTTCGGGCGACACGGCCCGGTACGCGGTGCCGTGGCCCCGGCGCCGATAGGCTTTCGCCTTGATGGAAGACGAGGACGATCGGAGAAACGTGCGTTCCGAAGCCGAGGGCGCGGTGCCCGAAGAAGAGAAGGCCGTGTCCCCGGAACCGGATCCCTCCGACGGAGACGGGCGCAAGAAGCAGGGGTCGTTCTGGAAGGAACTCCCGATCCTCATCGGGGTCGCGCTGGTCCTCGCCCTGGTGATCAAGGCGTTCGCCGTCCAGGCGTTCTACATCCCGTCGGGCTCGATGGAGAACACCCTCCAGATCGGCGACCGCGTCCTAGTCAACAAGATCGTTTACCATACGCGGGACGTCAAGCGCGGCGACATCATCGTCTTCAACGGCCTGGACTCCTGGGACCCCGAGGTCGAGGTCCAGGAGCCCGGCAACCCCGTCTCCAAGGTCCTGCGCGCCATCGGCGGCGCCTTCGGCGTGGCGCCCAACGAGAAGGACTACATCAAGCGGGTCATCGGCATCCCCGGCGACAAGGTCAAGTGCTGCGACGCCAAGGGCCGCGTCACCGTCAACGGCACCCCGCTGGACGAGGACTCGTACCTGTTCACCGATCCCGCCACCGGTGAGCGCAACAAGCCGTCCAACGACCCCTTCGAGGTCACCGTCAAGCCCGGCCAGCTCTGGGTGATGGGCGACCACCGCGAACTCTCGTACGACTCCCGCTCGCACCGCGGCGACCCGGGCGGCGGCACCATCCCCGTCAGCCGCGTGATCGGCCGCGCCTTCGTGATCGTCTGGCCGCTCGACCGCCTCGGCACTCTCCCGATCCCCAAGACCTTCGAGCAGCCGGCCCTGAGCGCCGCCTCGGCCCTCCTGCCCGCCACCCCCATGGCCCTGGGCCTGATAGGCGCCGTCCCCATCACCTACCTGACCCGCCGCCTGCGCCACCGCCACCAGCGCTGACCCACCGTTCACCCGAACACCTGAACACCCGGACACCTGAACACCCGGATACCTGAACACCCGGACACCGGAACTGCCGAACAGGGCGGGTGGGGGTGTGGTGATGGTTACGCGGGGCGGTGAAAGGCGTGGTCGTGGGGGCGTGCGGGAGTCAGGACGGGGTTAACGGGGGAATCGCGGCGCCTTGACGGGGTTGGGCGACGTACGCTGCGGAGAATGAGAGGTCGTCCACTTCGGTTCACGCCGCGGCGCGACGCGGGGCTGTACGCCTACGAGCGCGTGCTGGAGCATGCCGGGTTCACGCCGGTCGCGGGTGTGGACGAGGCGGGGCGGGGCGCGTGCGCGGGACCCCTGGTGATCGGCGCGGTGATCCTGCCGGACGGGCGGCGCGGCCGGATCGCCGGGCTCGCGGACTCCAAGCTGCTGACCCCGGCCCGGCGGGAGGACCTGTACGTGGAGATCGTCGAGCGGGCGGAGACCTGGAGCGCGATCGTGGTGCCGTGCCATGACATCGACCGGATCGGCGTGCACCGCTGCAACATCACGGGCATGCGGCGGGCGCTGGCGGCGCTGGAGCGGCGGCCGGAGTACGTGCTGAGCGACGGGTTCGCGGTGCCGGGGCTGGGCGTCCCGGCGCTGAACGTGATCAAGGGGGACCAGGTCGCGGCGTGCGTGGCGGCGGCGTCGATCGTGGCCAAGGTGACCAGGGACCGGATCATGGTGGAGCTGCACGAGCGGTACCCGGAGTACGGATTCGACGTGCACAAGGGGTACGTGACCCGCGATCACTCGGCGGCGCTGGCCGCGCACGGGCCGTGTTCCGAGCATCGGTTCTCCTTCGTCAATGTCGGGCGGGCCTTGCGCAAGAATGGGGACGTGGCCTTGGGGGATGAGGCCGGGGACGATCTCGTGATCCCCGGTGACGGCCGGACGGAAGGGGCACCCGCGTGAGCGCCGAGGATCTCGAGAAGTACGAGACCGAGATGGAGCTGCAGCTCTATCGCGAGTACCGGGACGTCGTCGGGCTGTTCACCTACGTGGTCGAGACCGAGCGGAGGTTCTACCTCACCAACTCGGTCGACCTCCAGGTGCGCGGCACCGACAACGGCGAGGTCTTCTTCGAGGTCACGATGCAGGACGCGTGGGTCTGGGACATGTACAGGCCCGCGAGGTTCGTGAAGAACGTCCGTGTCGTCACGTTCAAGGACGTGAACGTCGAGGAACTCGCCAAGAGCGACTTCGAGCTGCCCGATCAGTAGTCGCGCGATCGCGCCTCCCGGGTGAGCCGCCAGCCGCCCGCGTCGCGTTCGATGAAGCCCGCCGCGGACAGCAGCCCGAGCTTGCCGTTGACGGTGGGCAGGTCGGCGCCGGCGGTGGCGGCCAGCTGGGCGGGGCCCGCGGCGCCGCGGGCCGGGAAGGCCTCCAGCACGGCGAGCGTCGCCGGATCGAGGCGGTCGCGGGGCAGGACGGGCGCGGCGGGCCGGGGCGCCAGGTCGGTCCCGATCCGCCCCACCATCTCGATCACCTCCTCGGTACGGGTGACCAGGGTCGCGGCGGGGTCCTCGCGCAGCAGCCGCAGGCAGCCCGCCGACGAGCGGGAGTCGACCGGGCCGGGCACCGCCATCAGCGCCCGCCCGAGCCGGCGGGCCCACGCGGCGGTGTTGAGCGCCCCGCTGCGCAGCTCCGCCTCGACGATCAGCGTGCCCCGGGACAGGGCCGCGATGACGCGGTTCCGTACGAGGAAGCGGCGCCGCTGCGGGTGCGTGCCCGGCGGCGACTCGCTCACCAGCAGCGCGCACCGCGCCATCTCCGCGAAGAGCCCGTCGTGGGCGGCGGGGTAGGGGACGTCCACCCCGTTCGCGAACACCGCCACGGTCGGGCCGTCGGCGGCCAGGGCGCCGCGGTGGGCGGCGGCGTCGATCCCCAGCGCGCCGCCCGAGATCACCGTCCAGCCGCGCTCGGCCAGCTCGGCGCCCAGCTCGGCGGCCACCCGCAGGCCGTACGGGGAGGCGGCGCGGGAGCCGACCACCGCCACCGAGCGCAGGCAGGAGTTGCGGAGGTCGGCCGGGCCGCGCAGCCAGAGCGCGTACGGCCGGGCCGGGCCGAGATCGTCGAGCGTGGTCGGCCATTCGGGCTCGCCGGGGCACACCAGCCGGATGCCGAGCCGCTCGCAGACGGCCAGGTCCTCCTCCGGCGAGGCCGAGCGCAGCCGGACCCGCCAGCGCTCCAGGCGCTGCCGCTCGCCCTCGGTGACGACCGGTCCGGCCGGGAGGCGGCCGTCGCGGACGGCGGCGAGGGCGGCCGCGGCGCCGGCCTCGTCGATGACGCGGTTGAGGAAGGCGTCGCCCGGCTCGGCGACGGCGCACAGCGCCGCCCGGGCGGCGTGCTCGGCGGTGGTCATGTTCTCCTCCCGGTCCAGAGGGCGAGGGCGCCGCCCACGTCGTCCTCGGCGGGACGGTCGCGGCCGGCCAGGTCGGCGATCGTCCAGGCGACCCGCAGGATGCGGTCGAAGCCGCGGGCGCTGAGCGAGCCGTTCTGCAGGGCGTCGTCGGCGGCCCGCATCGCCTCCGACGGTGGCGTGAACCGGCGGCGCAGGTCGGGCCCCGGGATCTCGGAGTTGCACCGCCAGGGCGTGCCGGCGAGGCGCTTGAGCGTGCGGTCGCGGGCCTCCAGCACCCGCTCGGCGACGACCTCGCTCGTCTCGGCGAACTCCAGGTCGTAGCGGAGCTCGGCGCGGCTGGCGGGGGAGAGCTCCAGCTTGAGGTCGATCCGGTCGAGCAGCGGGCCGGAGATCTTGCTGAGGTACCTGCGCCGGACGTTGGGCGCGCAGGAGCAGTTGATCTGCTTGGCCGCCGCGCACGGGCACGGGTTGGCGGCCAGCACCAGCGTGAACCGGGCCGGGAAGCGGGTGCTGCCCTCCGACCGGGAGATCCGCACCTCGCCCTCTTCCAGCGGCTGCCGCAGGGCGTCCAGGACGCCCGCCTGGAACTCGGGGGCCTCGTCGAGGAACAGGATGCCGCGGTGGGCGAGCGAGACCGCCCCGGGCTGGATCACGCGGCCCGAGCCGCCGCCGACCATCGCGGCCCTGGACGCGGTGTGGTGGGGCGCGAAGAACGGCGCCCGCGTGATCAGCGGCTGCCCGTGCGGCAGCGTCCCGGCCACCGAATGGATCGCGGTGACCTCCAGCGCGTCGTCCGGCTCCAGGGGCGGCAGCAGGGTGGGCAGCCGTTCGGCGAGCATCGTCTTCCCGCAGCCCGGAGGCCCCGAGTAGAAGAGATGGTGCCCGCCGGCGGCGCTGATCTCCAGTGCCCGCCTGGCCTCGGCCTGGCCGCGCACGTCCGCCAGATCGAGCTCGCCGCCCCGGTCCTGGCCGCGCAGCGTCAGCCCGTCGGTCGCGCGCGGCACCGCGGGCGGGCCGGCCTCGGGTTCCTCGGGAGGAGGCGGCTCGTCTCGCAGCAGGCACAGCAGCCCCCGCAGCGTGCCGGCCGTGATCACCTCCATGCCGGGGACCAGCTCCGCCTCGGCGCTGTTGGCGCGGGGGACGACCACCGTGCGGCAGCCGGCGTTCGCGGCCGAGAGCACGGCGGGCAGCACCCCCGGGACGGCCCGGATCCGCCCGTCCAGCCCCAGCTCGCCGACCAGCACCAGCCCCGCGCAGGACGCCGGGGGAACGGCCTCGGCCGCGGCCATCAAGGCCACCGCGATGGCCACGTCGAAGATCGATCCGCGTTTGGGCATGCTCGCCGGGAAGAGCGACACCGTGACGTGCCTGTTGGGCCAGTCCTCGCCCGAGTTGTAGACCGCCGCGCGCACCCGGTCGCGCGCCTCGCTCAGCGCGGCGTCGGGCAGCCCGACGAGGTGCAGCCCCGGCACCCCGCTGGTGATCGCGGCCTCCACGTCGACGACGTTCCCCTCCACCCCGACCAGCGAGACCGAGCGCGTTCTGGCGAGCGCCACTCAGCACACCTCCCTCATGTGCTCGATCGTGAAGCCGTCCCGGTCGGTGACCAGGCCCAGGACGTCGACGCCGACGTTCGCGCCCGGCACCCCGTGCTCGCTCGCCCAGCGCCAGGCCAGCCGCCGTAACCGCACGGCCTTCTCCGGCGTGATCGCCTCCAGCGGATCGCCGTAGTCGGTGGAGCTGCGCGTCTTGACCTCGCAGACCACGTGCCGCAACCCGTCGTGGGCGACGATGTCGATCTCGCCCTCCCGGCAGCGCCAGTTGCGTTCGAGAACGGTCCACCCGAGCTCGGCGAGATAGGCGGCGGCGGCTCGCTCCCCGCGCTCCCCGAGCCTCCTGTTGCTGTTCAAAGGCCCTCACCTCCACCCACGACGCTCCCGGACCCCCGTCCGGCACGTAAGTGGAACCACGTTCTGTGGATAACTCTGAGTGTGCGAGCCGCGACCGTCGGTCTCCGGTTGACGATCACCGGACGGAGTGCGCGGGCATCGCGCTGGACGCCTGCCGCCGCCTCCGCCGGTGCGGCGGGGCCAGGGGCGACACTGGTGGTCGATCGGTGCGATGGAGTGCGATGGAGTGCGATGGAGTGCGATGGAGGAGGTGTCTGGTGAGCGGTGGCGACTCGGAGGTGCGGCGGTCGGATGAGCGTCCGGCGGCGGAACACGGCGGCGGCGCCGATGGTCTTGGCGAGGCCGGTGGTCTTGGCGAGGCCGCCTTCGGGGCTCCGGGGGCCGGTGCGGCGGCCGAACGGGGGGTTGGCGCCGGGCTGGAGGAGGCGCTGGCGGGGTTCGCGAGGCATCTGCGGGCCGAGCGGGACCTCTCCGTTCACACGCGGCGGGCCTATATCGGGGATCTGCGGGATCTCTGCCGGTACGCGGAGGAGGCAGGGGTCGGCAGCGCCGAGGGGCTCGACGTAGGGGTCCTGCGAGGGTGGCTGGCGCGGCAGCACGCGAGCGGGCGGGCGCGGGCGACGCTGGCCCGGCGGACGGCGGCGGCGCGGGCGTTCACGGCCTACCTGTGCCGGTGCGGGGTGCTGGAGCACGATCCGGGGCCGCTGCTGGGGACGCCCAAGCGGCACAGGGAGCTGCCGGCGGTGCTCGACCAGGACGCGGCGGGCCGCCTGCTCGACCGGATGGAGGTCGACGGGCCGATCGGGCTGCGCGATCTCGCGGTACTGGAGGTCCTGTACGGGACGGGCGTGCGCGTCAGCGAGCTGTGCGGGCTGGACATCGACGACCTGGACGGCGGGCGCGGGACCGTACGGGTCCTCGGCAAGGGGAACAGGGAGCGCGTCGTCCCCATCGGCGAGCCCGCGGCCCGGGCGGTCGGGGACTGGCTGCGGGCGGGACGGCCGGGGCTCGCGAACGAGCACAGCGGCCCGGCGCTCTTCCTGGGTGCGCGGGGCGGGCGGCTGCATCCCACGAGCGCGCGCCGGATCGTGCACGCGCGCATCGCCGAGGTCGGGGACATGCCGGATCTCGGCCCGCACGGACTGCGGCACAGCGCCGCCACGCACCTCCTGGAGGGCGGCGCGGACCTGCGGAGCGTGCAGGAGATCCTCGGGCACGCGTCCTTGCAGAGCACCCAGATCTACACGCACGTGTCCCCGGAACGCCTCCGGCAGGTGCACCGCCAGGCCCACCCCCGCGGAGCGGAGTAGGCCCGGCGGCGGCCACGCCTCCCGGCTAGCGGGCTCGGCGGAGGCGGCGTTCCCTGGCCAGGTCGACCACCCCGGGCGGCGGCGGCCGCCGGGAGCGGCCGTGGCGCCACAGGGACGCCAGCGTGAACGCGAACATCATCCCCGCCAGCGCCCCTCCACTGGCCGTCGTGGCATCCCGCAGGCTGATCCGCAGGGCGGGGGAAGCGGGCGGGGACGGCTCCGGCGCGGCCCAGTGGGGGAGCAGGCGTACGCGGGGACGGACCATGCTGAGCGGGTCCAGGTACGTGCGCCCCTTCAGCAGGCCCCAATGCAGGCATGGAGCGGGGCAATGGGCGGACGGCTCGACCGTGCCTATGCGGGAGCCCGCGCTCACGTCGTGGCCCTTCCGGACGGCGGGGCGTACGGGAAGGTACGTCGTACGCAGGGCGCCGTGCGTGATCGCGATGGTCCCGCGGCCGGCCACGCGGCCCGCGTACGAGACGCGGCCGGAGGCGGCGGCGTAGACGGGCCGGCCCGCCGCGGCGGCCAGATCGACGCCGCGGTGCCCCGGCCCCCAGGGCGTGGCGGGCGGGCTGAACGGCCTGACGACCTCGGGGGCGGGCGGCCCTAACGGCCAGCGCCACGTCCCCGGATCGGGCGCTGGGGCGGCCGTGGGAGCGGCCGAAACGGTGCAGGCCAGAAGCAGTGTGAGCAACGTCATAGCGGCAGTCTGCGGAACCGGCGGGCGGCCGCGACAGGGGTTCCGGCAACTGTGGATAACCGCCCGATCCATCGTTTCCCGGGTGCTGCCGGGCCCTGATAACCTAGGCGGGTGCCCGAATGGACACCGGTCAGGGCTTGGCCGTCGATCAACCGGCCGGCGTGGCCGGGCGATCGAGAAGCCGCTCCTTCGCCGAGCGGACAGGCCTCAGGCCCGGGGAACGGTCCCGGGTCGGCGGTCGCGCCCGTCGCGACCGAATTCATGCGTCCGCGAGCCACTTGCTTCGCACGGTGGGGCGCAACCCCTCGGTCCGTCATACCGATGACGGCGGGGTTGTGTCCGGGCGCAGGCAGACAACCAAACGTGGCCCTCTAAAGGGCCGGAGAAGGAGAACACGGGCAATGGCACCCGTCGTCACCATGCGGCAACTGCTCGAGAGCGGCGTTCACTTCGGCCACCAGACCCGCCGGTGGAACCCGAAGATGAAGCGCTTCATCTTCACCGAGCGCAACGGCATCTACATCATCGACCTGCAGCAGTCGCTGTCCTACATCGACCGCGCGTACGAGTTCGTCAAGGCGACCGTCGCCCACGGCGGCACGATCCTGTTCGTCGGCACTAAGAAGCAGGCCCAGGAGGCCATCTCCGAGCAGGCCACCCGGGTCGGCATGCCGTACGTCAACCAGCGCTGGCTGGGCGGCATGCTCACCAACTTCTCCACGGTGCACAAGCGCCTCACCCGGCTCAAGGAGCTGGAGGAGATCAACTACGACGACGTCGCCGGCTCCGGGATGACCAAGAAGGAGCTGCTCGGGCTGCGCCGCGAGAAGGACAAGCTGGAGCGCACCCTCGGCGGTATCCGCGACATGGCCAAGGTGCCCAGCGCCGTCTGGATCGTGGACACCAAGAAGGAGCACATCGCCGTCAACGAGGCGAAGAAGCTCGGCATCCCGGTCGTGGCGATCCTCGACACCAACTGCGACCCGGACGAGGTCGACTACCCGATCCCGGGCAACGACGACGCGATCCGCAGCGTCAGCCTGCTGACCCGCGTGGTCGCCGACGCGGTCGCCGACGGGCTCATCGCCCGCGCCGGCGCCGCCTCCGGCGGGGACGAGAAGCCGGCCGAGGGCGGCGCGTCCGCGGCCGAGCCGCTGGCCGAGTGGGAGCGCGAGCTGCTGGAGAACAAGGAGCAGGCCGCCGGCGAGGCCGCCAAGGCCGAGGGCGAGCAGCCCGCCGCCGAGGAGACCCCCGCCGCCGAGGCCCCCGCGGCCGAGGCCGCCGAGGCTCCGGCCGAGGCGCCCGCCGAGGCTCCGGCGGAGGCCCCCGCCGAGGCCAAGGAAGACCAGAACGCCTCGCAGAGCTGACGAAGCCGGTGCCCCGGGACCGCCGCCGCGCGGTCCCGGGGCCGCGGCCGTCCCTCCTTTTCCTCCATCAGACGTCCCGACCACCACAGAGACGAAGAGAACGATGGCGAACTTCACCGCCGCTGACGTCAAGCGGCTTCGCGAGCTGACCGGCTCCGGCATGATGGCCTGCAAGAACGCGCTGACCGAGGCCGAAGGCGACTTCGAGAAGGCGGTCGAGCTGCTGCGCCTCAAGGGCGCCAAGGACGTGGGCAAGCGCGCCGAGCGCACCGCCGCCAACGGCCTGGTCACCGAGCGTTTCAACGGCCAGAACGAGGGCGCGCTCCTCGAACTCAACTGCGAGACCGACTTCGTCGCCAAGAACGCGCAGTTCATCGAGCTGGCCGACCGGCTGGTCGAGTTCGCGCTGGGCAGCGGCGCCGCCGACGCGCCCGCGCTGCTGGGCGCCGAGATCGAGCCGGGCAAGACCGTCCAGGCCCTGATCGAGGAGAACAGCGCCAAGATCGGCGAGAAGCTGGAGCTGCGCCGCTACGCCCACTTCAAGGGCGAGTACGTGGCCAGCTACCTGCACAAGTCCGACCCGTCCCTGCCGCCGACCAACGGCGTGCTGGTCGAGCTGGACACCGCGAACGCCGAGGTCGCGAAGGACATCGCGCAGCAGATCGCCGCGATGGCCCCCAAGTACCTCACCCGCGACGAGATCCCCGCCGAGGCGATCGAGAAGGAGCGGGCGCTCGCCGAGCAGCTCACCCGCGACGAGGGCAAGCCCGAGCAGGCCATCCCGAAGATCGTCGAGGGCCGGGTCAACGCCTACTTCCGCGACTTCGTGCTGCTGGAGCAGGCGTTCGTCAAGGACAACAAGAAGACCATCGCCAAGGTGCTCGACGAGGCCGGGGTGAAGGTCGTCCGCTTCGCCCGCTTCAAGGTCGGGCAGGCCTGATCCAGGCTTCGCCTCCTGGCCCAGGCCCCCGCGGCCCGCGTCGTCCGTACGCCACGGAACGGCCCCGTTCCCACGAACGGGGCCGTTTTCGGGAGGCTTCGGGCCGCGTCCACGATTCCCGCGTGGCATGGCCGGGGCAGGGCGTAGGGTCGGACGCGCCCGCCTGGGGCATCCTGGAAAGACAGGGATCCGACGATTTCACCAGACGCCGAACGAGGAGGCCGCCGACGTGCCGGAGCCAAAGACCAGTGATCCGACGGCGGCCGCGTCGCCGGCGCGGCACGCGCCCCGTACGGGCTGGAAGCGGGTGCTGCTGAAGCTCTCGGGCGAGGCCTTCGCCGGGCGCGACCCGCTGGGCATCGACCCGGAGATCGTCCAGCATGTCGCCGAGGGGATCGCCGAGGCCGTCCGGGACGGCGTGCAGGTGGCGGTCGTGTGCGGCGGCGGCAACATGTTCCGCGGCGCGGCCCTGGCCGAGCGCGGCATGGACCGCGGCCGCGGCGACTACATGGGCATGATCGGCACCGTGATCAACTGCCTGGCGCTGCAGGACTTCCTGGAGAAGCTCGGTCTCGACACCCGGGTGCAGACCGCGATCACCATGAGCCAGGTCGCCGAGCCGTACATCCCGCGCCGCGCCATCCGGCACCTGGAGAAGGGCCGCGTGGTGATCTTCGGCGCGGGCCTGGGCCAGCCGTTCTTCTCCACCGACACCACCGCCGCGCAGCGCGCGCTGGAGATCGGCGCGGAGGCCGTCCTGAAGGCGACTCAGGTGGACGGCGTGTACGACGCCGATCCGCGCAAGAATCCTGACGCGGTGAAGTTCGACCGTTTGGATTACGGTGAAGTCCTACAACGAGGCCTGAAGGTCATGGACGCCACGGCCATCAGCCTTTGCATGGACAACGCGCTTCCCATCGTGGTCTTCGACCTCATGGGACAGGGCAACATCGTCCGGGCCGTCCGGGGTGAGAAGATCGGCACCCTGGTCAACCCGGCGGACGGCTGATCCCCCTTCGCGGTCCGGATCAGCAGGGACGAGGGCCGCTCTGATGACATGGGAGTCGAAGTGATCGACGAGACCCTCCTCGAGGCCGAGGAGAAGATGGAGAAGGCGGTCGCGGTCGCCAAGGAGGACTTCCAGGCCATCCGCACGGGCCGGGTCACCCCCGCAATGTTCAACAAGATCACCGCGGAGTACTACGGGACGCCGACGCCGATCAACCAGCTGGCGTCGTTCACCCTGCCCGAGCCGCGGATGGTCATCGTGCAGGTCTTCGACAAGTCGTCCATGCAGGCGGTCGAGAAGGCCATCCGCGACAGCGACCTCGGCGTGAACCCGACCAACGACGGCAACGTCATCCGGGTCGTGTTCCCCGAGCTGTCGGAGGAGCGCCGCAAGGAGTTCATCAAGGTCGCGGGCGGTAAGGCGGAGGACAGCAAGATCTCCATCCGCAACATCCGGCGGCGGGCCAAGGAGACCCTCGACAAGATGGCCAAGGACGGCGAGGCCGGCGAGGACGAGGTCCGGCGTGCCGAGAAAGAGCTCGACGACGTCACGCACCGCTACACGGCGCAGATCGACGAGCTTCTCGAGCACAAGAAGGCCGAACTCCTCGAAGTTTGATGAGAGTCGACATGACCGGGGAGCCCGAGGGCTCCCCGGGTGAGCCGCAGGCTCCCGGCCCCGTCTCCGGCGGGGCCGCCGAGCCCGGCCCGCCCCCCATCGACCCCGCGGAGCCCGCGGCGGCCCCGGCCGAGCCCTCCGCCGAGCCCCCCTCCGAGCCCCCCATGGAGTCCGCCGCCCCGGTCCCTCCGTCCGTGGCGGCCGAGGAGGCGGGCATGAAACGCGGCGGCCGCAACCTGCCCATCGCGGTGGGCGTCGGTGTCGGCCTGGGCGCGCTGACGCTGGTCTCGCTGTACACCCGCAAGGAGATCTTCCTCGCGGTCATGGTGGTCTTCCTGTTCCTCGGCATGCGCGAGCTGGCCGGGGCGTTCGGGACGCGGGAGATCCGGATCCCGCTGATCCCGCTCGGGGCCGGCATGGTCGCCGCCCCCGTCGCCGCGTACGTGTGGGGCCCGGAGGCCCTGGTCGCGGCGCTGTCGCTGATCGTGCTGACCGTGCTGGTCTGGCGGATGGCCGACGGGCCCGCCGAGGGGTACGTCCGGGACGTCGCGGCCGCCGTGTTCGCGGCCGGCTACCTGATCCTCATGGGCGGGATCGTGGCGCTGCTGATGGCGCCCGACGACGGCGACCACCGGATCGTCATCTTCATCGCGGTCACCGTCGCGAGCGACATCGGCGGATATTTCGCCGGAACGTTCCTCGGCCGGCACAAGCTGGCGCCGTCGATCAGCCCGAAGAAGACCTGGGAGGGCGTCACCGGGTCCGCGCTGACCTGCATGCTCGTCGGTGCCGCGCTGATGTGGTGGCTGCTGGACGACGGCCAGGTCTGGCACGGGGTCGTGATCGGCGCCGCCGCGGTGGTCACCGCCACCATCGGCGACCTGATCGAGTCGATGCTCAAGCGCGACCTCGGCATCAAGGACATGGGCACCCTGCTCCCCGAGCACGGCGGCGTGATGGACCGCCTCGACTCGCTGGTCGCGACCGCTCCGGTCGTGTGGCTCCTGCTGGAGGTCTTCGTCCCCTCGGCCTGAGGGGCCCTGAGGGGCCTAGGCCCGTCGGCCTGCGGCCCGGCCGGCCCGGCTCAGGAGACGACCCACGAGCGGTTCTGCTGGGCGAGGCGCCTGACGAGCGCGTCCGAGCCCTCGTTCTTGGCGTAGCGGTGCTCCTCGTCCGTGATGGGCACCAGCCACAGCCACCGCACCGGGTCTCCCTCGGTCGACAGCCCGGTCAGGCCGGGGACGACGGGCCCGTCGAGGCGGCTGGGGTCGTCGAGGAGCAGGACGCCCTCCCAGGACGCCTCTCCGGTGTTGAGCGGGAACGTGTGGGCGTCGTGGTACCACTTGACCACGTCGCCCGCCGCGAACCACGTCACGACCCTCCACGGGTACTGCGCCAGCCAGGGGAAGATGCTCCCGGCGCGCTGGCTCGGCAGGGTCGTGGCCACCGCGAGCTCGATCCTGCTGTAAGGGGCGACGTCGTCCTCGTACAGCTCGACCGTCGGCATCCTCTGGCGGCTCATGCCGACCGTGCTCAGGACGGTGAACCCGCGGTCCCCGCGTGCGGGACGTTCGGTGACCCCCACGACGGGCGAGGGCGCGCCATTGCCTCCCGGCAGCTGCCGCCCTACGTCGTGCCAGTAGTGGCCACCAGGGCCGAGCCGCTGCAGCAGATGGCCCAGTACGGATTGCTGGAAGTCGGCCCAGGACCCGTCCGCGTCGCAGACCTTCCAGTGGTCGCGGGCGCGGCCGACGCGCGGGCCGAACTCCTCGGCCTCGTCGTCGAGCGGGAACGCGAACGGGCTCTGGTCCGTGGCGTCCCTGCTGTAGCCGGGGATCCCGCGGCCGATGTCGGACCAGCCGGGGATGACGCACAGGGGCTCGCCCGCTTCCAGGACGGCCACCCCGTCCCCCTCCTCGAACCACACGACCTCTAGGGCGTCCCCGTCAAGGGCTGGGCGCCCCTCCGGGTGCCGTACGTGGGAGGCGGGCAGGAGCGGTGCGCGGCCGCCGTCCAGCCGGCCCTGGTCGGGCGCGGCGGGGGCGGGCCGGTGGTTGGCGAGCCAGCAGGCCCCGACGACGCGGTCGCGGGAGTCCAGGAGGTATGCCGCGCTGGCGGCGCCGTCGGTCTCGATCACGAGGCGGCGGCTCCCGTACGGGCTCGCCTCGGTACGGATGACCGTGGCGCCCGCGCCCGTGGCCGCGGGGCCCGCGCCGCCCTTGCCCGGGCCGCCCGGACCCCGGCCCGCGGCGGACCCCTTGCGCAAAACCGACATGATCGGAACTGTACAGCGAGAGGGCCCGCCCGCACGGGGCGTTCCAGCGGCTCGGTCCGGCGCTCCGGGCCGGCGGTCCGGTCCAGGCATCGCCGCACGTTTGCCACACTGGAAGGACCATGTCTGCTACCGCCGAACCGTCCGCCGCGAAGACCCCTCCGAAGCTGGTCTTCGCCGCTCCGCGCCGGGCCAAGCCGCCGCGCCATCTCGCCGACCTCAGCGCGGCCGAGCGCCGGGAGGCGGTGGCCGAGCTCGGCGAGAAGCCGTTCCGGGCCGACCAGCTCTCCCGCCACTACTTCTCCCGCCTGGCCGACGACCCGGCGCAGATGACCGACCTCCCGGCCGCGCTGCGCGAGCGCCTCGCCGCCGAGCTGCTGCCGTCCTTGATCACGCCGGTGCGCGAGCTGGACTGCGACGGCGGCAAGACGCTGAAGACTGTCTGGAAGGCGTTCGACGGCGTCCTGTTCGAGTCGGTCCTGATGCGCTACCCCGACCGGGCCACGATGTGCGTGTCGTCCCAGGCCGGCTGCGGGATGAACTGCCCGTTCTGCGCCACCGGCCAGGCCGGGCTGACCCGCAACCTGTCCACCGCGGAGATCGTCGAGCAGGTCGCCGCCGGTGCCCGCGCGATGGCCCGCGGCCGGATCCCGGGCGGTCCGGGCCGGGTCTCCAACATCGTCTTCATGGGCATGGGCGAGCCGCTGGCCAACTACAAGGCCGTGCTCGGCGCCGTGCGCCGGATCACCGACCCGGCCCCGGCCGGGCTGGGCATCTCCCAGCGGTCGGTCACGGTCTCCACCGTCGGCCTGGTGCCGGCGATCGAGAAGCTGGCCGCCGAGGACATGTCCGTGCGCCTCGCGGTCTCCCTGCACGCGCCCGACGACGAGCTGCGCGACGAGCTGGTGCCGATCAACAACCGGTGGAAGGTGGGCGAGGTCCTGGACGCGGCCTGGGCGTACGCCGAGCGCAGCGGCCGCCGGGTCTCGATCGAGTACGCCCTGATCAAGGACGTCAACGACCAGGCCTGGCGGGCCGATCTTCTGGGCCGGCTCTTGCGCGGCCACCTCGTACACGTCAATCTGATCCCGTTGAATCCCACGCCGGGGTCCAAGTGGACGGCGTCCCGGCCCCAGGACGAGCGCGAGTTCGTCCGGCGGCTGGAGTCCCACGGGGTGCCGGTCACCGTCCGCGACACCCGGGGGAGGGAGATCGACGGCGCCTGCGGCCAGCTGGCCGCCGCCACCGAGGAGTCCTAAGGGGAGGGCCGGTGAAGACGGAGACGCGTCTGCCGGTGGCATTGCGCGGCTACGACCGCGCCCAGGTCGACGCGTTATTGGAGCGCGTCGACGCGACGCTGCGCTACGGCCAATGGGGCCTGACCGCCGACGACCTGCGCGGGATCCGCTTCGACGTGGTGCTGCGCGGCTACGAGCAGCGGGCCGTGGACGAGCTGCTCCAGGAGACGATCCGCGAGCTGCAGGCCGCCGCCCCGATCGGCCGCCGCCCCGGCCGCCCGCGCGTGCACTCCGGCTGGCTGGCCGGCTGGATCCAGAACGCGCGCTTCGCCGGAGCCGGCCTCCGCACCGGCTACGACGTCCGCGACGTCGACGCCTTCCTCGACCGGGTGGTCGCGGGGCTGCGCGGCATGGCGCCGCCGGTGACCGCCCGTGACGTCCGCGAATGCCGCTTCCGTTCGGTGCGGATCGGTCCCGGATACGACGAGGGCGAGGTCGACCGCTTCCTCGTCCAGCTCGCCGCCGCGCTCGAACGCCGGTAGTTATCCACAGATCTTGATTGGGGTCTGGCAGCCGGCGCCCGGTCAGGGAACGCTGAGTGACATGGATCACTTCGACGCGCAGCCGCGGCGGCTGCGTTCCCTGTTCGGCGTGTTCTTCGCTCCCGAGGTCACCGCGGCGCTGCTCCCGCTGGCCCGGCCCGCGCTCCGGCTCACCGCCGGCGGCGCGGGCGCGGTCCGGTTCGGCGGCGCCCCGCTCCTCCCACCCGGCGAGCCCTGGCCGTCCTGGCAGGGCCGTCCCCTCGACTACCTGGGCTCGGTCGATTTCGGCCTGGTCCCCGAGGTCCCGGGCCTGCCCCGCGAAGGGACGGCCGCCTTCTACTACGCGGCGGGCCCTCCGCGCCCCTGGGGCGACGCCCTGTCCCACCGTGGAGCCTGGCGCGTCTTCCACGGCGATCTCCAGAAGACCGACCGCGAGCCCGTCCCCGACGTGGCCCTGGACGCCGAGACGTTCCTCTCCCTGCCCGCCCCGCAGGAGCCGCTCCTGCAGCGCGTCGAGGCGCGCTTCAGCGGCACCCTGCCCGTGTACGAGCAGCTCCACGCGGCCTGGCGGCAGCACGTCTGGCCCGACGCGACCCCCGTCCACCAGCTCGGCGGCTGGCCCGCCCTGATCCAGCGCCCCCTCGGCCCCGACTGCCACCGCGCCTCGTCCGGCCTGCCCCCGGACGCCCCGCTCACCCCCGAGCAGAGCCTGACCGCCGGCGAGGAATGGCGCCTGCTGCTCCAGCTCGACTCAGACGACCGCCTCGACCGGCACTGGGGCGACCCTGGCCGCCTCTACTTCTCCACCCGGGTCGGCGAACCCCTGGAGACCACCTGGATGACCCTCCAGGCCACCTGAAGCGCACTCCGCGCCCGGCCCCGCGCGCATTGAGGGTCAGGTGCGGGTGCGTCGCAGGGTGAGGTAGAGCGCGGCGAGGACGGCCGTCCAGGCGGCCAGGTGGAGGGCCACACCGGGGAAGGCGGCGGCGAGTTCGGCGGGGCCGTCGTGGGCGGCGCGGAGCCAGTCGACCATCGGCACGGCGATCCAGCGGAGCGGGCTCATGCTGAGCAGGAGGGCGGCGGCGACGCCGGTGATGAGCGTGATCAGGGAGATGCCCGGGTCCGGGATGAGCACGCGGGAGGTCAGGGCGCCGAGGACGGTGCCGGCCAGGGCGACCAGGAGGAGGAGGCCGACGCCGGACGCGATCGCGGGTCCGGACACGCCGGTCGCGATCGCCTGCCCGAGGGGGACGGCCGCGGCGACGGCGCCGAGGGCCAGGTTGACCGTGTACGCCGCCAGGAGCCCGGCGGCGGCGTGGCGGCGGGTGGTCAGGGCCGACAGGGCCCGCTGGTCGTCCGGCTGGGTGTCGAGCAGGGCGCGGGCGGTCCAGGCCCAGATGGCGAACAGGAACGCGGGGACGTCGCCGAGGGCGCCGGCGGCCAGGCCGGCGTCGTCGGTGCCCTGGAGGAGCACCAGGGAGACGAGGAGGAGCACCACGATCAGCGGTTGCAGGACGCGGAAGGAGCGCAGGTATCCCGAGATCTGGAAACGGACCAGCGCGATCATGCGGGATCCCGCACGTCGTAGCCGTCGGCGCGCAGCTTCCCGGCCACCTGGTCCGCCTCGTCGGCGCGCACGACCACTTCCAGCACCGTCCAGCCGTCGCCGGCGGCCGCGGGCTCCGCCAGGGCCGCCCCGGCGGGGATCGGCTCGCTTCCGGGCGCCGCCTGGGCCTGCCCAGCGGGGGCGGGCTCGTCCGTCTCGGGTTCCGCGGGCGGGGAGACGAGGGTGGCGCTTCTGCCGTTGATGTGGACCCGGGTCAGGGCGGGCATGGCCTCCAGGCAGCGCTGGTGGTCGCTGACGACGACCGTGGTGCCCCGGGCGGTCTGCTCGGTGATCAGGGCGGGGAGGGAGTCGCGGGTGGCGGCGTCCAGCCCGGAGAACGGCTCGTCCAGGATCAGCAGGTCGGGGGCGGAGAGGAGGGCCTGGGCCAGGCCGACCTTCTGGGCGCTGCCCTTGGAGAGCTCGGCGAGGCGCGTGTCCATCAGATGGTCGAACGCGAGCCGCTCGGCCCAGGGCGCGATGGCGGCGCGGGGCGCCTTCCGCATCGCGGCCATGTGGCCGAGGTAGTTGCGGACCGTGAACGGCTGGTCGGTCGGGAAGCGCTCGGGTGCGTAGCCGACGTTGGCCGGGCGGCCGGTGATCCGGCCGTGGCGCGGGACGCGCAGGCCCGCCAGGAGCCGCAGGAACGTGGACTTGCCGGCGCCGTTGCGGCCGGTCACCTCGGTCACGCGGCCGGCGGGCAGGGAGAGGGTGACGTCCCGCAGCACCCACGGCGCACGGTGGTGGTAGCGGAAGGAGACGCGTTCCAGGTGCACGAGAACCGGAGGTTAGCCGGAACGGTGTAAGGAGGCCGTTAGACGGGTGGGACAATGCGGCGTATGAGCGACTCCGAGGGGTGCGTCTTCTGCGAGATCGTCAAGGGTGAGCGGCCCGCTCATCTGGTGCTGGACGCTCCCGACGCGGTGGCCTTCCTGGACGCGCGGCCGCTGTTCAAGGGGCATGTGCTCCTGGTGCCGCGGACGCATTTCGAGACGCTGAACGATCTGCCGGAGGAGATGCTCGGGCCGTACTTCGCGCACGCGCGGCGGCTGGCGGGCGCGATGGAGTCGGTGCTCGGGGCCGCGGGGTCGTTCGTGGCGATGAACAACCGGATCAGCCAGAGCGTGCCCCACCTGCACGTCCATGTGGTCCCGCGCAACCGCAAGGACGGGCTGCGCGGGTTCTTCTGGCCGCGCCACAAGTACGCCTCCGAGGCGGAGGCGGGGGAGTACGCGGAGCGTCTGGGACGGGCCCTCGTCAGCCCAGGGCGGTGACGAGGGCGACGTAGGGTTCGACGGATTCGCCCTCCTCGCGGGGGCGGGTGGCGGCGTGCCAGTACAGGTCCCGCTCGGCCCTGTCGAGGGCGGCCGAGAGTATGTACTGCGTGACCGTCCAGCCCACGAGTTCGGCCGCCTTGCGGATGGCGAGATGCTGTTCCTCAGATGTCCAGAGTTCCAGATGTTCTCCGGGGATGCGAGTGGGAAGGTCCTGCATGGCCGCTCCTTCCATACCGCCATCAAAGTACGCCGGAAACGGGGGGAGGGCATCCTCTTAAATGAGGAGAAAGGCTCCTGCCGCAATGAAACGGTGGCCGGAGCAGGGCGGGAACGGGCCGGGAGTCCGGCGCGCGGCCGTTGCCGGACGTGAGTGCATTATTACCTGGTGTGTCAGGCGCCGGTGAGGTACGGCGGGTGCGAATTCCATGGTTCAGCGGGTTCCCCACGCGTACGTCTGCTTGCGGACTTTGAGATAGACGAAGCTTTCCGTGGAAACGACGCCGGGAACGTCGCGGATGCGGCCGATCAGCTCCAGCAGCCGCTCGTCGCTCTCGCAGACCACCTCCAGGAGGATGTCGAACGAGCCGGCGGTGATGACCACGTAGTCGATCTCCGGTACGGCGGCCAGCGCGTCGGCGGCGCGCTCCAGGTCGCCCTCGCACTTGACGCCCACCATGAGCTGCCGGTCGAAGCCGAGCATGAGCGGGTCGGAGACGCCGACGATCTGCATGACGCCGGCGTCCAGCAGTTTCTGGACGCGCTGCCGGACGGCGGCCTCGGAGAGGCCGACGGCCTTGCCGATGGCGGCGTAGGAGCGCCGTCCGTCCTCCTGCAGCTGCTCGATGATCTGCTTGGCCGTCTCGTCGAGCTGGACGCTGGTGCGCCGCGTCATCTCACTCCTACCACTGGGGGGCAACCGATTCAGTTGTCTAGCGTGATATTAACAACGGAATCACGTGTTAAGTGTGGTTCGCCGTCGCGCCACTTTATCGCCCTGGGGTCCGGTTTGGCCGAGCGCCGGGGGACCCGCGACCATGGTCTTCCCGACCTCCTGAAACCCCGACCCCCCTGAAACCCGACTCCCCTGAAACCCTGACCGGTCCCGACAGCTGAGGAACCCGCGCATGGCCGAGAGCGAGCAGACCCCGGCGATCGAGCTGCGCGGCGTGGCCAAGGACTTCCGGGGCGTCCCG
The DNA here is from genome assembly GCF_040703975.1 of Spirillospora sp. NPDC029432. Classification (NCBI taxonomy): domain Bacteria; kingdom Bacillati; phylum Actinomycetota; class Actinomycetes; order Streptosporangiales; family Thermomonosporaceae; genus Spirillospora; species Spirillospora sp. NPDC029432. The sequence continues at coordinate 21,782 of NZ_JBEZWH010000058.1, read as the reverse complement.
GCGGTGCGGGGGATCGACGTGGCGATCGCGCCGGGGGAGTTCTTCTCGCTGCTCGGGCCGTCGGGCTGCGGCAAGACGACCACGCTGCGGATGATCGGCGGGTTCGAGGAGCCGTCGGCGGGCGAGGTGCTGCTGCGCGGCGAGCGCGTCAACGGGGTCCCCGCCAACCGGCGCGAGGTCAACACGGTGTTCCAGTCGTACGCCCTGTTCCCGCACATGAGCGTGTACGAGAACGTGGCGTTCGGGCTGCGCCGCAGGCGGCTGCCCAAGAAGGAGATCGCGGACCGCGTCGGGCGGATGCTGGAGACCGTCGACCTGGCCGGGCTCGGCCGGCGGCGCCCGGCGGCGCTGTCGGGCGGGCAGCAGCAGCGGGTGGCGCTGGCCAGGGCGCTGGTCAACGAGCCGCGGGCGCTGCTGCTGGACGAGCCGCTCGGCGCCCTGGACCTGAAGCTGCGGCAGGCGATGCAGGTCGAGCTGAAGCGGATCCAGCGCGAGGTCGGGATCACGTTCGTGTACGTGACGCACGACCAGGGCGAGGCGCTGACGATGTCGGACCGCCTCGCGGTGATGAACGCGGGCCGGATCGAGCAGGCCGGGCCGCCGCGGGAGGTCTACGAGCGTCCGGCGACCCGGTTCGTGGCGGGCTTCATCGGCACGTCCAACCTGCTCGCCGGCGAGGTGGCCGAGGTCCGCGGCGGGCGGGCGGTGATCTCGTACGGCCCGGCCGGCCGGGTGCTGGCCCCGCTGCGCCCCGGGCTGCCGGCCGGGCCGGCGGAACGGCTGGAGCTGACCGTGCGTCCGGAGAAGATAGGGATCGGCCGGGACCGCCCGGATGATGCGCTCTGCGGACTTCGTGGCACCGTGTCCGAGGTGGTGTATCTCGGTACGTCCACCAACTACACCGTCAGCACCGCCGCCGGGCCCGACATGGTGGTCTTCGTCCAGAACGCCGCGTCCGCCGACGACGTCGCCGCACGGGGGGACACCGTGTGGCTGTCGTGGGACCCGCGGCACTCGTACGCCATTGGAGCAAGCACGTGACCCGGACCGACCCCCCGCTCCTGCGCGGCCTGACCCGCCCCCGCCTCCGCACGCCCGCCCCGCAAGCGGCCTCCCGGCGGGACTTCCTCCGCCTGGCGGGCCTGACCGGCGCCGGCGCGGCGCTGGCGGCCTGCGGGGTCGAGGGGCAGGGCGGAAAGCAGAAGGTCACCACGTCGGACGTGCAGAAGTACTGGTCCGGAAAGGCCCGCACCGGCACGCTGCGCTGGGCGAACTGGCCGGGTTACATCGAGGACGACCGGGCGACGCTCAAGGCGTTCGAGAAGGCCACCGGCGTCAAGGTGACCTACCGGGAGGTCATCCAGGAGACCGCGCAGTGGTTCGGGCGCATTCAGGCGCCATTGTCGGCCGGGCAGTCGATCGGTTTCGACCTGATGGTCATGACCAACGGGATCCAGCTGGAGAAGCTGCGGCAGCTCGGCCATCTGGCGCCGCTCGACCATTCCCGGCTGAAGGCGTTCGCGGCCAATGCGGGTGCCGAGTACAAGAACCCGTCGTACGACCCGGGCAACGCGTTCACGATCCCCTACATGTCGGGGATCACGGGAATCGCGTACAACACCAAGTACGTCAAGGAGGACATCACCAGCATCGCGCAGCTGTTCGACCCGAAATACAAGGGCAGGGTCGGGATGATGCGCGATTCGCAGGAGCTCGGCAGTTTCGGGATGTTCCTGCTCGGCGTCGACCCCGAGAAGTCGGGGCCCGCGGACTGGCGGCGGGCGGCCGACCGGCTGCGGCGGCAGCGGGACGCCGGGATCGTGCGCAAGTACTACGAGCAGGATTACGTCGACGCCGTGAGCAAGGGCGACGTGTGGCTGACGATGGCCTGGTCAGGGGACGTCTACAGCCTCGCCGGGCCGGACGTGGAGTTCGTGGTGCCCGAAGAGGGCGGCACGCTCTGGACCGACAACCTGTGCATCCCGCGGACGGCCGAGAACCCCGTCGACGCGCTCACCCTCATGGACTGGCTGTACAAGCCGGAGAACATCGCGCCGCTGACCGAGTTCATCAACTACATCCCGCCCGTACCGGCGGCCAGGCCGCTCATCGAGGCGCACGCGCGCGAGGCCGCCGGCGAGGAGAAGGCGGATCTGGAACGGCTGAGCGCCAGCCCGCTGGTCTTTCCGGCCGAGGCCGACCTGAAGCGGCTGCGCCATTACCGGCGGCTCACGCAGGTGGAGGAGACCGAGTACCAGAAGCTGTTCGAGCCCATTCCCAAGGGATCGTGATGGCGGGGCGCTCCCGCCGGCTCGCCCCGTACCTGATGGTCCTGCCGAGCTGGCTGTGGCTGCTGGCGTTCTTCGCCGTCCCGCTCGTCCTCATGGCCTCGCTCTCGCTGCAGACCGGGAATCTCGTCGACGGCTTCCGGCAGACGTTCCGCTGGCAGAACTACACCGACGGCCTGCACGCGTACGGCGGCGCGTTCGCCCGGTCGCTCTGGTACGGGCTGCTGGCCACCGTCCTGTGCGCCGCGCTCTCCTATCCGGCGGCGTACTGGATCGCGTTCCGCGGCGGGCGGCGCAAGACGATGTACCTGCTCCTTCTGCTGCTGCCCTATTTCGTCTCCTACATCCTGCGGACGGTGTCCTGGAAGCTCGTGCTGACCGACAACGGGCCGGTCCTGGGCCCGCTGCGCGGCGCGGGCCTGCTCCCGGACGGCTTCCACGTGCTCGACACGGGCGCCGCCGTGGTGACCGGCCTGGCGTACGCCTTCCTGCCGTTCATGGCGCTGCCGATCTACGTGGCGCTGGAGCGGATGGACCCGCGGGTCGTGGAGGCGGCGTACGACCTGTACGCCTCGCGCGCCCAGGCGTTCCTGCGGGTGATCCTGCCGATCTCGCTGCCGGGCGTGCTGGCGGGTGTGATCATGACGTTCGTGCCCGCGTCCGCCGACTACGTCAACGCCGAGGTGCTGGGCGGCCCCGGCGACACCATGATCGGGAACGTGATCCAGTCCGAGTACTTCGACACCAGCGCGTACCCGACGGCCTCGGCGCTGTCGTTCACGCTGATGGCGATCCTGCTGCTCGGGATCTTCGCGTACGCGCGCGCCCTGGGCACCCGGGACGTCCTGGAGGCGGCGCGCCCATGAGACCTGCGCGCGCGGCCGGCGGCGGCCGGATCCTGCGGATCTACACGTGGCTGCTGATCGGCTGGCTGGCCCTGCCGGTCGCCGTCATGATCCTCTTCGGGTTCAACGACACGAGCGGCAAGCAGAACTTCCGCTGGGAGGGCTTCACGCTGCGCTGGTACGCGGAGCTGTTCGACCGGCCGGACCTGACGACGGCGCTGGTCAACTCGCTGACGATCGCGCTGCTCAGCACGGTGGCCAGCACCGTGGCCGGCACGCTGGCCGGGCTGGCGCTGGGCCGGTACCGGTTCCGCGGCCGGGGCGCGACCACGCTGCTGATGTTCATGGCGATCTCCTGCCCGGAACTGGTGATGGGCGCCTCGCTGCTGTCGATGTTCGTGACGTTCGGCCTGCCGCGCGGGTACGGGACGGTCCTCGCCGCGCACGTGATGTTCTCGATCGCGTTCGTCGCGGTGACCGTGCGGGCGAGGGTGAGCATGCTGGACCCGGCCGTCGAGGAGGCCGCGCGCGATCTGGGCGCCGGGCCGTGGGCGCGGTTCCGGCTGGTCACGCTGCCGATGATCAGGCCGGGGGTGGTGTCGGGGGCGCTGCTGGCGTTCGTATTGTCGGTCGACGACTTCGTGATCACCGATTTCACCAGCGGGGGCACGCTGACGTTCCCGCTGTGGGTGTACGGCTCGACGCGCACCGGCACGCCCCCGCAGGTGAACGTGATGGGGACGCTGATCTTCGCCGCCGGGATCCTGGTCGCGATCCTGTCCGCGCGCCGGGGGAGGCGCGCGTGAACGCCGCGAGGGCGGTCGCCGGGGCGCTGCACGAGCCGTACTGGCTCGGCGACCCCGCGCGCCCCGAACCGGAGCCCGCGCTGCACGGGACCGACGCCTGCGACCTCGCGGTCGTCGGCGGCGGCTACAGCGGCCTGTGGGCGGCGCTGCGCGCGAAGGAGCGCGAACCGTCCCTGGACGTGGCGGTCCTGGAGGCGGGCCGGATCGGGGGCGCCGCGTCCGGGCGCAACGGCGGCTTCTGCGCGGCCAGCCTGACGCACGGGATCCGGAACGGGGCGGACCGCTGGCCGGACGAGCTCCACGAGCTGGAACGGCTCGGCTGGGAGAACTTCCGCGCCATCGCGGAGACGCTCGTCCGGTACGGCATCGACGCCGGCTGGGAGGCCGCCGGCCAACTCCACGTCGCCACCGCCGAATGGCAGCTGGAAGGGCTCGCGGAGGACGCCGAACTCGCCTTCGAGTACGGCTGGGAGCCCATGCTGATGAGCGCGGACGCCGTCCGCGCGGAACTCGATTCGCCCACCTATCTCGGCGGGCTGTGGGATCCCGACGGGGTGGCCCTGGTGAATCCCGCGAAACTCGCGTGGGGATTGGCGGACGCGTGCCGTTCCCTGGGCGTCCGCATTTACGAGCGGACCCCCGTCACGGGTATCGAAGGGGACGTCCCGCTGCGCCTCTCCACGCGGAGCGGCCGGCTCTCGGCCCGCCGCGTGGCGCTCGGGACCGGCGCGTTCCCGCCGCTGCTGAAGCGGGCGCGGCGCTACGTGGTGCCCGTGTACGACTACGCGATGGCGACCGAACCGCTCTCCGCCGCCCAGCTGGAATCACTCGGCTGGAAGCACCGGCAGGGAGTCGGGGACCGCGCGAACCTTTTCCATTACTACCGGCTGACCGCGGATGACAGGATCGTCTGGGGCGGCTCCGACGCCGTCTACCATTTCGGCGGCCGGATCGGGGACGGGCTGGAACGGCGCGGCGCCGCGTTCGAGGCCCTGGCCCGCGCCTTCTTCACCACGTTCCCGCAGCTCGAAGGGCTCCGGTTCAGCCATGCCTGGGGCGGCGTGGTGGACACCTGCACCCGGTTCTGCGCCTTCTACGGCACGGCGTACGACGGCCGCCTCGCCCATGCCGCGGGCTTCACCGGCCTCGGCGTGGGCGCGACCCGGTTCGGCGCCGACGTCATGCTCGACCTGCTGGGCCTGCCGGAGGCGGACCCGTCCCGTACCCGGCCGGCCATGGTGCGCGAGCGGCCGGTCCCGTTCCCGCCCGAGCCGTTCCGGTACGCGGCGATCGAGCTGACGCGGCGCGGCATGGCCAGGGCCGACCGCGACGCGGGCCGCCGCGGCCGCTGGCTGCGCGCGCTGGACCGCTTCGGCGTCGGCTTCGGCTCCTGAGAGCACACGGAGGGCGCCGAGGGCTCAGGGGACGGGGGCCAGGCCGCAGAGGAACGTCGAGTCCGTGAGGATCTCCGGGGTGATCCGCACCCCGGTCAGGCGCTCGGCCAGCGCGAAGGCGGCGGCGCCGCAGTCGAGGTTGGCGTCGTCGCCGTCCTGCAGGTCGAACCCCGCCTCCCGCATCTCGCCGAGCAGGGCGTCGGGCGTGCCGCCCCACCGGCTCGACGGGAACAGCGGCTCGAACGTGAGGCGGACGTCGCCGTCCTCCACCCAGAAGAAGTTGCCGACCGCGTTCACGTTGGTGGAGTGCGAGACCAGCCGGGAGCCGGCCGACAGCGGGACGGCGGCCTCCTCGGACACGCCGATATAGCCGTTGGGCTCTACGGCGAGGGCCCAGCCGCCGACCGGCGTCACGCCGACGACCAGCTCGTTCCCGGCGCGCTCGGGGTAGGTGTCGTAGGAGAGCCTCGACAGTGCCTCGACACCCTTCACCTGGGGCCCGCCGGTACGGGCGCCGAGCCGCGCGAGCACTTGCGCCGGGGTCAGCCCGCGCACGAGCGTGAAGCAGTACGCCTCCGCGAGGTCGGGGAAGCGTTCGTCGAACCAGGCGTAGTCAGCCGCGGTCGGTGCCATGACCGGATGCTGCCAGATATCACTGACAATCTCGCGTGATCCCGCCACCCGCCGGGCCCGTCTCGCGACACGGCACTTCAGTTTCGCGCGGGAGTCCCTGGAGGCGTCTATAGTCCCGTGCATGTCCGAAGATCTCGACGCCTGGAACGCGCTCCATCCGAAGGGCATCCTGCACGGGCTCGGCGAGGCGCACCGCGAGGCGACGCTGGCGGTGTTCGGCGGGCTGAGCCGGTCCGCGGGGTTCACCGACCGCTCGTACGGCTACAGCTCCTTCGACGTGCTGGCGTCGCAGATCGACCGCACGTTCCGGGGCGACCCGGAGATCGTCCGCGACAACCTCAACGGCTCGCCCGGCTGGCGGTACGGGCCGTACCGGATCCTGCTCAAGCGGCACGAGTTCGGCGCCGTCCGCGGCATCCGCTGGGATCGCGACAGCGCCACCAAGCAGATGGTCGCGCGGCAGGACTACGCGGACGACCCGCAGCTGGCGCTCGACCTGGGCGACCTGCCGGGCGATCCGGGGGACGCGGCCGGGACGGTCACGCTCGTGCTCGCGCACAGCGCCAGCGAGGAGCCGCTGGAGCTGGAGCTGTTCCTCGGCCGGCCCCGGCACAACGCCGACGGCGGCGACCCCTGGTTCTGGCTGCTGCGCCTGGACGCGGACGCCCTCGGCCCCGATCCGCGGCGCCGGGCAGCCGAGCCCACGCTGCCGCTCTGGACCGGCCCCGAGGCCGGCTCCGAGGCCGACGTCCCCATGCGGCTGCGTACCGGCTCCGGCTCCGCCGAGAGTCCCGCCACCGCCCCCTTCACCTCGATTGCCACGAACATCGAAAAGGCCCAGTGAACGAGCGCACCCATGACCGGATCGCCGAGGCACGCCTGCTGTTCGACTGCGAGCGGCTGACCCTGGCCAGGCGGCTGCGCGGGCTGCGCAAGAACCAGCTCGCCCAGGCCGTCGGGACGACCCCGACCGCGATCGGGCAGTACGAGGCGGGCGTGCACCGCCCCTCGGAGAGGTCGCTGTCGCGGCTGGCGATCGCGCTGGGCGTCCCGGTGGAGTTCTTCCACGCGGGCCGCAGCCCGGTCACGCTCGACTCCGCGCACGCGCATTTCCGCTCGCTGCGGTCGACGACCCAGATCGAGCGCGACCAGGCCCTCGCGTACGGGCGGATCGCGGCCGACATCGTCGGCGCGCTGGAGGACCTGGTCGAGTTCCCGGCCGCCGCGCTGCCCGAGCATCCCGTCCAGCCCGACGAGATCGCCGGGCCCGGCCCGGCGGACGCCGCCCGGCTGGCGCGCAAGGAGCTGCTGGGCGGCGCGCCCGGCCCCGTCCCGCACATGGTCCGGCTGCTGGAGAAGAGCGGCGTGATCGTGCTGATCCTGCCGCCGTCCACCGAACGCGTCGACGCGTTCAGCATCGGCGCCCACCCGCGGCCGATGGTGATGTTCAACCCGGCGAAGGCGGACTACTGGCGCAACCGGTTCGACGGCGCGCACGAGCTGGGCCACCTGGTCATGCACGCCGACGCCGAGCCGGGCAGCAAGGTGATCGAGGACCAGGCGCACCGGTTCGCCGCCGAGTTCCTGATGCCGGCGGACGAGATCGCCGCCGAACTGCCCGCCGCCGCCGACTGGTCCCGCCTGGCGGCGCTGAAGGCGACCTGGGGCGTGAGCATGGCGGCGCTGCTGTTCCGCGCCCGCACGCTCGGCATCATGAAGGAGGCCACGTACCGGAACGCCATGAGCGCGATGGCGGCCCGCGGCTGGCGCCGTCAGGAGCCCGGACCGGCCAGGCCGCTGGAGGCGCCCACCATGCTGACCGGCGCCCTGGAGCTGACCGCGGGCTCCGGCGTGGACCGCGACGCCCTGGCCGAGCGGGCCCGCGTCACCCGCGCCGACCTCGACCTCCTCGTCCCCGGCCGCACCCGCCCCTCAGTCGTCTAGAGCCGCGTACACGGACGTCCAGAAGTCGAGCCAGACCGGGTTGTCGGTCGGGAACTCCATGCGCTGCGTGAGCAGGATGCCCACCAGGTCCTCCTCCGGGTCGTTGTACCAGGAGGTCCCCATGCCGCCGTCCCAGCCGTACCGGCCCGGCGTGCCCCACAGGTCCTCCCGGCGCAGCCCGACCGCGACGCCGTGGCCCCAGCCGTTCACCCCGCCGAACGACCGCAGGCTCTGCTCCGGCGTCAGCCTGTCGGACGTCATCAGCTCCACCGAGCGGCGCGACAGGATCCGCTCGCCGCGGTACGTGCCCCTGCCGCGCAGCATCCGCGCGAACGCCAGGTAGTCGTCGGCGGTCGAGACGAGCGCGCCCGCCCCCTCAGGGAACGCGGGGGCGCTCGTCCAGGCGCCGCCCTCGCGCGGGTCGTAGAGCTCCAGCGTGCCGTCCTGGGCGGCGCCGTACGCGGTGGTGAAGCGGCCGACGTCCGCGGCCGGCACCTGGAAGCCGGTGTCCTTCATGCCCAGCGGCTCGAAGATCCGTTCGCGGAGGAACTCGGGGAACGGCCGCCCGGTCGCGCGCTCGACGATGATGCCCTGGAGGTACGAGCCGATGTTGTACGTCCACCGCTCGCCGGGCTGGTCCACGAGCGGCAGCGTCGCGAGGAGGCGCAGCCACTCGTCGGGGGTGTGCGGCAGCGCCGGGTTCGGCGGCCCGAAGCCGGAGATGCCCAGCTCCTGCGCGGCCCGGAAGAACGGGTACCCGAACGCGGCCTCGTCCAGGATCATGCCGATCCCGAGCCGGAAGTCCAGCAGGTCCCGGACCGTGATCGGGCGCCGCGCCGGAACGGTGTCGTCGATCTCCGCGTCGACCGCGCGCAGCACCCGCCGGTCCGCCAGCTCGGGCAGCAGCCGGTCCACCGGCTCGTCCGGGCGCAGCACGCACTCCTCGACCAGGATCATCGCCGCCACCGCCGTGACCGGCTTGGTCATCGAGCTGATCCGGAAGATCGTGTCGCGCCGGACCGGGGGACCGCCGCCGAGTTCGGCGGTGCCGACCGCGTCGACGTGCGTCTCGCCGTGCCGCTCGACGGCCGTCACCGCGCCGGGGATCCGGCCGGCCTCGACATGGCCGGCCATGACCCGGCGCAGCCGCTCCAGGCCCGCCCCGCTGAATCCGCTCTTGCCGTTCATCCGCGCGCTCCGTTCGCTCGTCCGGCCGTCAGGGGGACAGACTCCGGGGGAGCGCGGAACTCATCGGGCGCGCTAGTCGGGGGACCCGTCCTCGGCGCCGAAGATGACCGAGGAGACCTCCAGGTAGAGCTGCTCCGGGTACGGCATGAAGCCCACGTTGCGCAGCGCCTGCTTCTGGCCGGCCGACTCCATCTCGAACTCGCCGTACCCGAGCATCTGGCCGACCAGCGAGCGGTTCATCTTGATGTCGGTGACCTTGGCGAGCGGCATCATCGCGACGTTCCGGTTGAGGACGCCGTTGATGACCATCACCCGGTGCTCGGTCACCAGGAAGAACTCCACCGACCAGGCGACGACCTTCCACAGCAGGTAGCCGAGCGTGAGCAGCCACGCCCACCAGATCCACATCACGCTGACGAGGGTGGCGGCGAAGCCGCACAGGATCAGGCCGCCGACCACCAGCAGCAGCGCGGGCAGCAGCACCGCGGGGTGGCGGCGCACGGCGATGACGCGCCCCTCGTGCGGCATCAGGTACTTGTCGACGGTCCGCGAGCTGGTGTCGCGGTAGACCATCAGGTCCTGCACGTTCATCAGGCCAGCCGCTCCCGCCGCGTCACGATGCGTCAGACGCTCCCAGCGTACCGCGCGGCCTCCCGGCACGCCCGGGACGACGCTCTTCCCTGAACGCCCGTGTTCGTTGCGTTACGCGGTGGTGGCGCCGGGCTTGTGCCGATGGCTCCCGCGGCCGAGGATGGGCGGCATGCAGGGTGCCGGGGCTGGCGACGCGGGAACGGCGGATACAGGGGACGCGGGAGAGCCTGAGGGCGAGCGGCCGCGGGGCGACAGCGGCGCGTTCGTCCAGGACGTGACGGGACGGCCGGTGTGGCGGCTGCTGCTGCGCGCGCTCGGCGTGTTCCTGCCCGGCTGGCACCCGCCGTCCGGGGCGCTGCGGGTGCCGGGCGGGCCGGTCGCCGCGCGGGGCGCGTACGGGTTCGGGCCGCCGGCGTTCCTGGACGGCGACTCCGGCTTCGGCCTCCAGCTGCCGCGCCGCCGCCGCGGTCTGGAACCGGCCCGCGAGATCTACGTGCGCGGCCGCGAGGACCCCAGCTTCGGCATCGTGATCGCCGGACCGGCGGCGGCCATCGGCACCCGGGTCGTGGACGCGGGCGAGCTGCTGCGGTACGCGCGGCGGCTGACGTTCGAGGAGCTGCTCGACACCGCCGACCCCGACTCGGTGCCGTACGCCGTGCGGGCCGCGCGGGCGGTCGAGAACGTCGTCTTCCTGGACCGCGCCGCCGGGTTCGGGCTGTGCGCGGAGATCGACGCCGAGACGCGGGCGCCGCTGTGCCCGGTGTTCGTGCGGCTCGGCGCGTCCGGGGAGCGCACCGTGCGGGCCTACGGCGCGGCGGCGGCCCAGCCGGTGAGGTCCCAGAGCTGATGCGACGGGAGCCGGCGCAGCCGCACGGCGGCGGCCGCCGGGTCCCAGAACACGTCGTCGTACTCCAGCTCCAGCGACTGCGGCGGCGTCAGCACCGCGCACATCAGCTCGTCCCGGGTGCGGACGGCCATCAGCGGGCCGATCTGCGCGACCGCGCCGCTGGACTCGTACAGCGTGCGCAGCAGCGCCTTGAGCGCCACCTCGTCCTCGGGCGCGCGCGGCGGCTCCACGCCCGGCGGCAGCGCGCCGGCCGGGGCGCGGGACAGGCCCGCGCCGTTGTGCGGCAGGTCGGCGCCCGTCGAGATCAGCAGGGCGGTGAAGCCGCCGATGAGGTCCTCCACGTGCTGCCCGGCGAGGAAGTAGCGGCGCTGCTCCGCGGTGCCGGGCAGCGGCCCGTCCGCCCCGTCGGACGTCCGGAACCTGATGTCGAGCCGCGCCGCCCGCACGCACCGCTCGTACATCTCGACGAGGATGTCCTCCAGCTGCCCGTCCCGGGTCCACAGCCGCCCCGTGGCGCGCACCGCCGCGCCGTCCGCGAGCGTGGTGCGGCCGGTGAGGGCCGCGGTGACCGACTCGTCCAGCTCGCCCTCGGTGAACTGGAGCAGCTCGGACACGACGTCCTCGACCTCCTCCAGCGTGCGGGTGAGGGTGCGCTGGAGCTCCAGCATCTCGGTGCCGCCGCGTTCGAGGTCGGCGAGCCGGTCCAGGGCCGCGTCCACCTTGCCCTCGACCGCCGCGGTCCCGGCCCGGGTGACCGAGCGCACCGAGGTCTCCACCTCGCCGAGCTTGCGGCGCAGTGCGGCCAGCGTGATCCGCTGCTTCTCCAGGTCCTGCAGCCGGCCGGCCTGCGCCCGCAGGTACTCGCCGGCCTGGTGGACGAGCGCGGCCAGCTCCTCGACCTGGTCGGACTGCGAGCGCAGCCGCGAGTCCAGCGCCGGCAGCGTGTCCCGCTTGACCTTCGACAGCTCGGCGGTGAGCTGCTCGCCGACCGCGACCAGCACGTTGTTCTGCTTGGTGACCTGCTCGTTGAGCTCGTCGATCCGGCGGACGAATGCCTGCTGCTGCTCCTTGCTCCGCCGGCCCGCGTACAGTTCGAGCGCGCCGACGGCGAGGCACATCACGACCAGGATCACCGTCGTCATGGGACTCCTCGAAGCCGGGCCGTGCCCGCGAACGGGTTTTGATCGCGACCATAACTTACGATCATGAGCCGGTTCCGGTACTTGCGTAACCGACTGATCTCAGTGGCGGCGAAGCTCGAAAGAGTGTCAGTCGCAGCCCTCGAACTGCGGGACGGTGGTCGTCACCTCCAGCCCGGCGGGCACGAACCACTTCTTCAGCAGCGCGGCCGCGGTGCCGTCCTGGTACATCCCGGTGATCGCCTTGTTGACGGCCTCGCACCCCTCCACGTCGCCCTTCCGGAGGCCGATCCCGTACGGCTCGTCGGAGATCGGCGCGTTCACCATCCGCAGCGCCGGGCCCGAGCCCGCCGCGGCCGCCTTCGCGGCCAGCCCGGTGAGGATCAGGTCGTCGGTGGAGACCGCGTCCAGGGCGCCGGCCGCCAGCTTGGACACGCAGTCGGCGTAGTCCGCGCCGGGCACGGAGAGCACCGGGACGTCCCGCTCCTCGCGCACGCGCGTGAACGAGACCGAGCGGTCCACCCTGCACAGCCGCTTGCCGGCCAGGTCGCGCACGTTCTCGACGGAGGCGGCGTCGGACTGCCGCACCAGGATGTCCTGGTGCGCGACGTAGTAGGGGCCCGCGAACGTCACCTCGGTCTTGCGCTGCTGGGTGACGGAGTAGCTGGCGACCACGAGGTCGACCGCGCCCTCGTCCAGCAGGTCCTCTCGCTGATCGGAGGAGACCTTCTTGAACGTGACGTTCCCGGCGTCCACGCCGAGCCCCTCGGCGACCTTCCTGGCGACGTCGATGTCGAAGCCCTCGTACCGGCCGTTCGCGCCGCGCGAGCCGAGTCCCGGCTCGTTGTCCTTGACGCCGATGACGAGCGAGTCGGCGTCCGCCACGGAGCCGTCCGCGCCCTCGGCGACGCCGCAGCCCGCCAGGGCCAGGGCGGCCGTCCCGGCCGCCAGCGCGGCGCGCAGCCTCGATCTCGTCCCCAAGCCCGTCCTTCCTTCCGTCACCGGTACTCCGCCAGCCGGGGCCGGACGCCCGCCAGCACCAGGCCGATGATCACGAGCCCGGCGATCGGCACCCCGGCGTTCCAGCCCCGGGTGCCCTTCTCGCCGTCCTTCACGGCCTTCTCGAACGCCTCGTGGTGGATCCTGAAGAGCCGCTGCATGGCCGCGTCGTACGCCGTGAAGTCGCGGTCGGAGGACAGGCCGCCGGCGCCGCCGCCGAGCCGGGCCGCGATGGCGCGGTCGGTCTGCCCGGCCCGGACCAGCGCCCGCACCCGCGAGTCGCTCTGCTGGAAGGCGCGGTACTTCTGCAGCACGTCGCGGTACGCCCGCGGCTGCCCCGGCAGCGCGCCGTAGCCCGCCTCGCGCCCCAGGAAGCCCAGGAACCGCTCCCGCTGCGGGTCCAGGTCCGGGGCGCCGAGGTCGCGCTGGATCGCCTCGTTGTAGCGGTCGAGGTTGTCGGCGGGCCGGTACAGCACCGACTGCGACTTGCTCAGGTAGACCTGCTCGTAGGTGTCGGCGCGGCCCGGGTCGAGCAGGAACCGCGTCTCGTCGGCGTTGGCGCTCGTGCTGATCGCCCGCGCCCGCGACAGCGACAGCAGCGAGTCGAAGCCGTCGCTCTTGGCCGTGCGGAGATGGTCCACCTGCCCGTTCAGCATCACCGCGCTCGCCCCCACCAGGACCAGCGTCAGGAACGCCGACACCGCCAGCGCCGGGTTGAGCACCCGCCGGAACCGGACGAACAGGTAGAGCTGGAGCGCGGCCATGAGGGCGAGCGCGACGGCGCCGAACACGTACACGAGGACCTGGCCCGTCATCACCGCGCCGCGCTCGGACTCGTACGTGTGGCGCACGAGCGTGCCGTTGTCGAGCGTGAGGTTGTACGCCTTCGGCAGCAGGTCCAGCTTCATCAGGTCGGTCGCCTGCCGGTAGTAGGCGATGACCTCCGCCGGCGGCGGGCCCGCGGCGTGGTTCGCGCGCTCGTCGAGCAGCAGCGCCTGGCCGGCCAGCCGCTCGTACCGGGCCAGCGCGTTGAGCGACTCGCGCGCGGTCTCGTCCTCGATGTCCTCGTCGGCCAGCTTGGCCGCCCTCAGCAGCGCCTTCCCGGCCGCGAGCCGGCTCTCGTCGAACCGCCGCAGCGCCTCGTCGCGGCGCGTCCCGAGGTCCTGCGCGCGGCCGATCAGCAGCGCGTTGGCCAGCTGCGCGTCCATGTTCGTCAGGTGGAAGTACATGTCGCCGGTCGCGACGACCTGCGGGCCGGCGTCCTCCCCGATCACCCGGACGCCGTCGCGGGCGTTGCCGACCGAGACCGCGACGACCGCCAGCAGCGCGACGACCGCGACCAGCACGGCCCCGGTGAGCGCCCGCACGCGGCCCGCCACCGTGCGCGGGACGAACCCGAACCGGCGGGACGGCGGCGGCGCGTCGGGCCGGCGCACGCCGCCGCGCGGGCGCCGCACCACCGGGGCGGTCCCCGTCCCCGGCGCGGGCGCGGGGGCGGGCGGTGCGGTCGGGGGAGCGCCGGGCGGCGCGGGCTGTACGGCCGTCATGGCGCCTCGCCCTTCCTGAGCGTGATGGTGGTCCAGACTCCGACGTGGATCCGGTCGCCGTCGCCGACCGGGACCTCCACGTTGAGCGGGATGGCCGAGGTGGAGCCGTTCAGGGACGTCCCGTTCATGGACCCGGGGTCGACCAGCACCCACGAGCCGCCGGGACGCGCGAGCAGCACCGCGTGGATGTGCGAGACGCCCGGGTCCTCCGGCGCGACCCGCAGGTCGATCTCGGGGGTGATGCCGCGGGACGCGCTCTGCCGCCCGATGCGGACCTGCTCGCCGCCGATCGGCACCCGCCGCTCCGGGCAGTACGGCGGGAACGCGATCACGCCGGAGTCGGGTTCGAGCGAGGCGACGACCGCGTCGTAGTAGGCGCGGTCGGCGCTGACGACGGCGGTCCAGCCCGCGCCTGCCGGGCCCGATGGCGGTTCCGGCGCACCGGGCTCGGGTACGGGCGCGGGCTCGGGGACCGGCTCGGGGGCCGGGGCGGACGGCGGGCCCGCGGGGGTGGGGACGCCGCCGCCGGTGGCGAAGTCGTACCCGCACTCCTCGCAGAACCGGTCGCTGGCCGGCGTGCCGCAGTCGGGGCAGGGCGTCCCCGCGCCGCCCGCGGCGGGCCCGGCCGGGGGCGCGCCGGCGCCGGTCGACGGCGGCGCGGCGGGGGCGCCGCCGATGCGCTCGCCGCAGACGTCGCAGTAGTCGGCGGACGCGGAGGCGTGGCCCGCTGGACAAGTAGCCATGCTCAGCCCTCGCCCTTGACGGGCGGGTTGAGGGGGGAGGAGCCGCGGGTGCGGACGGTCTTGGTGGAGCGGGTGTCCAGCTCCATCTCGTCGACCTTGTTGACGTTCTTCTTCAGCCGGACCGTGCCGGTGACCGGGTCGACCACGTCCACGACCTTGCGCAGCATCGTGGTGATCGCCTCGTTGCCGGCCTCGTCGGCCAGCTTCACCGCGCGGCCGAGCCGGGCGGTGGCGGTGTCGAGGTCGCCGTCCTTGCGGGCCTGCAGGCCCTCCTGGATGACCTCGGCCAGCTCCGCCTGCCCGGTGTAGTGCGCCACCCGCGCGTTGATCCGGGTGGACTGCGCCTCGTCGTCGGTCCACTGGGCCAGCACGTTGCCGGTGGCGAGCACCTGCGGCTCCTGCCCCGCGGGGCCGGGCACCATCAGCTTGACCCAGGCCGCGCGCAGCTCCTTGCCGACGTCCCCGGGAGGGACCTCGACGCAGATGTGGTAGTCGCGGCTCTCGGCGCCCCACGCCCCGAGCGGGTAGTCGCCCGCCTGCGCCGCCGCCTCCACCCGCCTGCCGGTGAGGTCCTCGACCGAGGGCATCACCTGCTTGACGTACCGGAGCTTGGCGGCCTGCGGCGTCCAGACCCGCAGCATGACGTCGGCGACCGCCTTGCCCATCGCCGCCTCCGTCATCGCCTGGAAGTCGGCGACCAGGTCCTGCGGGTCGGCGACGATGTCCACGCCGCCGAGCAGCGCGGAGGAGATCTTGCGGAGCTCCGCGACCTCCCAGTCGGTGCCGACGCCGCGGCAGTCGCAGACGAAGCGGCCGGAGCAGCGGAACAGGACCGCGTCCAGCTCCTCGGCCGTCTCGTGCTGGTTCTTGCCGTCGGTCAGCAGGATCGCGTGCCGGATGCCGTCCTGGTGGGCGTCGAACAGCTCGTCGGCCAGCCGCAGCCAGGAGCCGATGGCGGTGCCGCCGGACGCCTGGAGCCGGCTCAGCGCGTACTTGGCGTCGTGCCGGGTCTTCGCGTCGGCGCGGACGAGGACGGCGTTGCCCGGGAAGACCATCTTGGCGCTGTTGGCCCCGGAGATCACCGCGAAGTACACGCCGTCCCGGATCGTGTCGATCGCGGTCTGCGCGGCGGCGATCGCCGAGCGGAGCTTGGTGTCGGGGTAGGACATCGAGCCCGAGGTGTCGATGATGATGACCTCGGCGGCCCCGGCCGGCGTCGCCGCCGCCGCGGGGGAGCCGGTGCCCTCCACGGAGACGATGGCGTGCACTTCGCGGCCGCCCTCGGGCAGGAACTTGTTCTGGTCGACCTTGATGGTGAACTGCGGCTGCTCGCTCAACGCTCGCGCTCCTGGCTCGTCGAGGGGGAGGGGGGAAGGGGGATCACGGCGACCGTGATGTTGTCGCGCCCGCCGGCGTCCAGCGCCCGGCGGACCAGCGCCCGCGCGGCGCCGAGCGGGTCGGCCGCCGGGTCGGCGGCGGCGCCGGCCAGCGCCGCGGCCAGGTCCTGCGCGCGGGGCAGGTAGTTCCAGAGCCCGTCGCTGCACACCAGCAGCGTGCCGGGCGAGTCCGGATCGGTGGTGAACGCGGCGACGTGCGGGTGGACCTCCTCGGCGTCGGCGCCCAGCCAGCCGGTGATGACGTGCGCGTTCGGGTGCGCCTCCGCCTCCGCCTCGGTCATCGTCCCCTGGGCCACCATGTACGCGGCCCAGGAGTCGTCCTCGGTGAGGGCACGGGATGCGCCCAGCCTCGTGTCGCCGGCCATGTCCGCAGTGTCGGCCAGATCTGCGGTGTCGGCAGGGTCCGGCGACCCAGCGCCGGACCTGGGATCCGCGGCGCTCTTCTGAGGGGGCAGCGTGTCGAGGGGCGAGCCGTCGCCGGACGCCGACAGCCAGTACGCGCGGCTGTCGCCGACCCAGCCGACGGTGACCCGCCCCGGGCCGGTCACCGCGGAGACGAACGTGCAGGACGGCGCCTCGGCGGGGGAGGCGGCCAGTGCGGCGACGGCGGCCGCGGCCCGCGCCACGGCGGCGCGCATGGCGTCCTCGGGCCCGGTCCCGTTCCGCAGCCGCGCGGCCAGCTCGGCCACGCCGGTCTCGGCCGCCGCGCGGGACGCCTCCTCGGGGCGCGGGGACGACCCCACGCCGTCCGACACCACCACCGCGACGCCGCCGGGGATCTCCGCGAGCGCGATCGCGTCCTCGTTGCGGGCGTACCGCTTGCCGCGGTCGCTGGCGCCCGCCGCGACCGGGCCGGGCAGCTCGATCTCCACATGGTCGCGCTCGGCGGGCTGGCGCAGCCCGCACCGCTCGCAGTAGCCGTCGGGGTCGATCTCGCCCGCGCCGCAGCCGACGCAGGCGGGCCCGGCCGGGGCCGCCGGGACGGCGGGCGCGCTCTCTCCCGGCGTCAGCCGCCGCCCGCACGCCTCGCAGTAGTCCTCGCCGGGGAAGACGAGCTCCCCGCAGGACGGGCACTTCAGCTCCGCGGCCTTCGCCGCCTCGCCCGTCACAGCAGCGTCCTCGGCCGTACGGCGTTGGCGCAGTCGACGAACCACCGCCGGTCCTCGCGGTCGGTGGCGCGCCGGGCCAGCGAGCGGTACGTCGCCTCCAGCCGCACCCGCAGCGGGGTGTCCAGCAGCGGCGCGCCCAGCACCGTCCCGCCCTGGGCGCCGGACGTGTGCTCCACCCAGTCCAGCGCGGCCTCGAACACCTCCGCGGCCAGCCGGTCGTGCCGGTCGCCCTCCAGCCGCAGCGTCTCCAGGCGCTCCCCGGCGCGGGCCAGCTCGGCGGCGGTGACGTCGCCGGGGGAGCGGCCGCGCACGGCGGCGGCGATCGCGGCAACCTGCGCCGCGTGGTAGTGGATGGAGGTCGAGGGCACCGAGTCCAGCGCCGCCGTGGCCGCCGCGCGGTCGCCGGCGTCCAGATGCACCCGGGCCAGGCCGAACGCCGCGCCGATGTACTGCCGGTCGGTGCGCCACACGGTCTCGTACAGGGCCGCGGCCTCCCGCGGCGCGCTCAGCTCCAGGCAGTAGGCCAGCGCCAGCTTGGGCGCCGCCTCACCGGGCAGCAGCGCGTACAGGTCGTCGAAGAGGGGGGCGGCCTCGTCCGGCCTGCCCTCGGCCAGCGTCGCGAGCGCGCGGTACCACGCGGTCCGCCAGTCGCCGGGGGAGTCGGCCTCGAACGCGTCCAGCAGCAGCCGCGCCTCGTCGTACGCGCCCAGCTCGATCCGGACGCGGGCCAGCGCCAGCCGCACCTCGGGCGTCTGCTGCGGCGCGGTCGCCAGCGCGTCGGCCATCCGGGCCGGTTCGAGCGCGGTGAGCCCGGCCAGGAACCCGGCGGCCGGGTCGCCCCCGCTCACCAGCGGCACCGGCAGCGACACCGCCGCCTCGGCCCGCAGGACGCGCGGCAGCACGTCCGCGCGGTCGATCAGCCTCTCCGTGGTGATGCCGGGCACCGCCCGCTCCTGCCCGAACAGCCCGGACGGCGCGGGCCGCTGCTCGCCGTCCTCGGCGGCCAGCACCTCGCGCAGCACGCCGGTGAGCTGCTCGGCCATCTCGGCGGCGTCCTGGAACCGGCGGGCCGGGTCCTTGTGCGTGGCGCGCCGCAGCAGCCGGTCGTACGACGGGAACCGCGCCAGCACCGGCACGTCCGCGGCCGGCGGCAGGCTGTCGGCCCACGTGGACGTGTAGCCCTTGAACGGGAAGCTCAGCACGGCCAGCGCCCGGCCCACCGTGTACAGGTCGGAGCCGATCGAGGGGCCGTCGTCGGCGATCTCGGGGGCCTGGTAGCCGACCGTCCCGTAGATCGCGCCGTCCTGGTCGTCCAGCCGGCGCACCCCGCCGAGGTCGATCAGCCGCAGCTGCTCCTCGGACTGGATCACGTTGTCGGGCTTGAAGTCGCAGTAGACGAGGCCTTGCGCGTGCAGGTAGCCGAACGCCTGGAGCACCTCCAGGGCGTACGCGATGGCCTGCGCGACCGGCAGCGACTGCTCCCCGGTCGCGCTGCGGCGCTGCTGCAGGATGTCCTTCAGCGACGCGCCGCCGACGTACTCCATGACGATGTAGCCGGCGCCGCCGTGCTGCACGAAGTTGTAGATCTTGACGATGTTGGGGTGCTCGACCTCGGCCAGGTAGGCGCGCTCGGCCGTCGCCGCCGCGAGCGCGTCGGCGTCGCCGGTGTCGAGCAGGCCCTTGAGCACCACCCAGCGGTCGTTGACGTTGCGGTCGAGCGCCAGGTAGATCCAGCCGAGCCCGCCGTGCGCGATGCAGCCCAGCACCTCGTACTGCCCGCCGACCAGGTCGCCGGCGGCGAGCTTGGGCGTGAACGAGAACGCCGTCCGGCACTTGGCGCAGAACCCCTCCGTACGGCCCGGCCGCCCGTCGCGGCTGCGGCCTACGGGCTCGCCGCAGTTGCTGCAGTAGCGCCGGTTCTCGGCGACCTGCGGGTCGCTGAGGACGGCCGTGGACGGGTCGCGGTACGGGACGCGCGGCACCTCGACCAGCCCGGCGCCGAGCATCCCGCGCCGTCCCGACGAGCGCGACGACCCCGTGCGGGTGGAACCGGTTCGCCCAGAGCCCGTGTACCCGGAGCCGGTGAACGCTGAGCCGGAGTGCGCGCTGCCGGACGAGCCGGCGGCCGAGGCCGGGGTGCCCGCCGACTTGACCGAGGGCGGCATCCCGCACACGTCGCAATAGCCGTCGACGATGGTGCCCGCACAACCGGACTGGGTGCACTGGGAGGGGGACGCCGGCGCGGACGCGGCGGCGGGGGACGCGGCCGGGGCGGCGGCCGCGGAACCGCAGACGTCGCAGTAGCCGTCCGCGATCGTTCCCGAGCATCCCGGCTGGGAGCAGGCGCCCGGGGCGGGTGCCGGGCCCGCGCTCGCCGCCGGATCGGGATTCGCCGTGGCCGCCATACCGCATACGACGCAGTAGCCGTCTTCGACGGTTCCGCCGCAGCCCGGCACCGTGCACTGGTTCATCGGCCCTCCGCCCGCTTCGCGATGGCCTGCTGGTAACCCGACAGCATGACGGTCGCCTTCCTGAGGTCACAGGGGGAGGTCCACAGCACCTCGCGGGCCTCCTCGTACATGCGGCCGAGCCCGGCGTCCTCCGCCAGTCCCAGCCGTCCGGCCTTCGCCTTGTAGGCCCGCAGCCGCCCGCGCAGCTCCTCGCGGCGGTCCAGCAGGCCGGTGACGAGGGCGAGGTCGCCGCGCGCCCGCTGGAGGGCGTCCCGCGCGGCCCGGTCGAGCTCGGCCGCGCGCTCCGCCAGCTCGCCCCAGCGCCGCCGGTCGCGCAGCCCGTACAGCGCGGCCAGCCGGTCGTCGAGCGTCGCGGCCAGCGCGGTGGGGGCGGGCAGGGCGGGCGAGGCGATCTTCTCCAGGACGCGCTCGCGGGCGCGGCGGATCTCGTCCTCGGTGTCGCGGACGAGGCCGATCGCGTCCCGCACCTTCCGCATCCGCTCCTCGAACCCGGCGCGGAACCGGGCGGCCTCGGCGAGCCGCTCGCGCAGCCCGGCCAGCTCGCGCGCGGCCGCGTCGAGCCCGCCCGTCCCGACCGCGAGCGGATCGGAGCGGACGGCCGCCGCCAGCGACCGGACGTTCTCGCGGAGGCGCTCGTAGTCGGGCTCGGGCGCGCCGAGGCCGCCGGCCAGCTCGCCGGCCGCGCGCAGGTCCGCCTCGACCTCGTCCAGCCGCGCCAGCAGCGCCGACCAGACGGTGTCGACGGCGGCGACCGTGCGGGCCGCCTCCTCGTACATCGGCGTCATCCGGGCGACCACGTCCCGCAGCGTGACCCGCTCGCCGCCGGTCGCCGCCAGCAGCGTGCGGCGCTCCAGCGGGACCTCCTCGGCGGGCAGCTCGACCGACGGGCCGCTCAGCAGCCGGGTCAGCTCGGCGAGCTGGGCCGCGCCGGGGCGCGCGTGCCGGGCGCGGAGCTCCTCGGCGGCGCCGAGCGTGCGCCCGTACAGGTCGAACAGCGTCCACAGCCCGGACATCCCGGCCAGCAGCGCGGCCTGGCGGGCCGCCGTCTCGCCGGTCACCGCCGCGCCCTCCAGCAGCCGGTAGCCGTGGTGGGCCTCGAGTTCCAGCAGGGCCGCGCCGATCCGCTCCTTCTCGTCGCGGAGCTCCGCGAGGGCGCGGTCGACCTCGTCGCGGTTCATCGGCGGCCGCCCCAGCGCTGACCCAACTCTGCCCCTGTATCCCCCGGTACGAGCATTTGGTGGTGATCAGTGTTCACCATGCGCAGAGCCTTCTCAAGAGGGCCGCCACGGGCCTGCAAAATGTCAGTGTTCGAACGTATTATCGAATCATGGCGAACGTTGCGACGCACCGCACCGATCTCACCGCGGCGGAGATCGCCGCCCTGGCGCTCTCCCTCGCCCACCTGGGCACCGGGCCGCAGGCCGCGACCGCGCGGCGGGCCCTGCGCACCCTGCTCGACATCGACGCCCACGACGACGTCGTCACCGCCACCCTCGGCACCCTCACCAGCACCCTCGACGCCTCCACCGCCGACCGGGCCCGCGTCATCGCCGCGGCCGTCACCGAGCACCGCGTCGTCCGGCTCTGCTACGGCGACGCGGGCGCCAACGTCACGATCCGCGAGGTGGAGCCGGTCACCTGCCTCGTCCACCGCGACCACTGGTACCTCGTCGGCTGGTGCCGGATGCGGCGCGGCATCCGCGCCTTCCGGTTCGACCGCATCCTCGCGGTCGAGTCCACCGGCCAGCCGTACGTGGTCGACGGGAGCGGCAAGCCCCGCAAGACGCTGCCCAAGCCCGGCGCGAAGGACGACCCGGAGCTGGCGCCCGCCGCGTACGCCG
>NZ_JBEZWH010000057.1:743-50584 GCF_040703975.1 Spirillospora sp. NPDC029432 | reverse complement strand
GCGGCTCGGCGGTGGGCGGCCCGGCGAACGGGTCGGCGGGCGCGAACGGTGCCGGGGGCGGCGGCGCGGGCATCGCGGCCAGCGGCGCCGGTGCCTCGCCCGGGGCGGCGCCCACCAGCTGCTCCTGCGCCTCCCGCGCCGTGGGCCGCTGCTCGGGCTCCTTGGCCAGGCACGCCGCGACCACCTCGCGCAGCGGCGATGGCAGATCGCCGAGGTCGGGCTCCTCGACCAGGATGCGGTGCATGACGGCGGCCATCTCGTCGTTGCCGAACGCGGGCCGCCCGGTCGCCGCGAACACCATCGTGGTGCCCCACGCGAACATGTCCGCGGCCGGCCCGACGCCCGCCCCGCTGAAGTGCTCGGGGGCCATGTACGCGGGGGTGCCGACGTTCTGCGTCTCGCCCGCCGCGCCCAGCGCCCTGGCCACCCCGAAGTCGATCACGCGCGGGCCGTCCGGGCCCATCATCACGTTGTGCGGCTTGAAGTCGCGGTGCACGATCCCGGCCTGGTGGATCGCGTACAGCGCGGTCAGCGTGCTGATCGCGAGGCGTTCCAGCGCGCCGCCGGCGCGCGGCCCGTCGGCCTGCACCAGCGCGTGCAGGGACAGGCCCGGCACGTACTCGCTGACGATGTACGGCTGGTCGCCCGCCAGATCGGCGTCGATCACCTGTGCCGTGCAGAACCGGGCGACGCGCTTGGCGACGTCCAGCTCCCGCACGAAGCGGGCCCGCGCCGAGTCGTCGCCGGTGAGCCCGGAGTGCAGCAGCTTGATCGCGACGTGGTCGGCCGGCCGCTCCGGATCGCCGCCGGTCGTGCGGCCGAGGTAGACCGCGCCCTGGCCGCCCTCGCCCAGCCGGCCCAGGATCTCGTACGCCCCCAGCGTGGTCGGATCGCCCGACCGCAGCGGATGGGCGTCCGGCATCGTCCTGTCGGTCACACCACTCTCACTTCGTCGCACCCGGCTCCTGGAACGCCCCAGACTATTGCGCCCGCCGGGGTCGCCGCGCCCGAAGTGCACGGTTCGAGGCGGGCCCTGGAACGCGGAAGACCCCCGGCGCGCGGGCGCGGGGGTCTGCTGCGGTGCTGGTCAGGCCGGGTCGGGGTTGCCCCGGGTGGGGCCGTCGGCCGCCCGGCCGAGGTCATGGCCCGGCGGGCCCTCCTGGGCGTGCTCGCGTTCCAGCCGGGCGGCGACCGCGAGCGCGCGGAGCGAGTGGGTCCGGACGTGCTTGTGCCCGTTCGTACGGGCCTTGGGGATGCTGCTGCGCAAGACGTACCTCCGTGGTCGAGGGGGTGCGGGGGGACCCGCGGGGAACTCGGATACCCGTTCCCTCGCGCGTCTCACACGGTGCAACCGCAAGATCGAATCCGCTATTCCGAGTATCCGCTCGTATTTTCACGAAGCTAGTCGTCGGTGCTCGCTAGTTTGCATCCCTACATAGCTTGCCTTAGAGTCTAAATCGTTCCGCCGACTACGAAGGGACACCATGACCTCCGACCGCCGGGCCAGCTGGCTCAAGGGCGTTCTCGACCTGCTGGTCCTCGCCGACCTCACCGCCGGCGAGAGCTACGGCTACGAGATCGCCAAGCGGCTCGCCGCCTCCGGGATGGGCCAGATCAAGGGCGGCACGCTCTACCCGGTCCTGAACCGCCTCGAAGAGGCCGGGCTGGTCGCGGCCGAGTTCCGGGCCACCGAGCGCGGCCCCGGCCGCCGCTACTACAGCCTCACCGCCGCCGGCCGCGACGTCCTCGCCGAGCAGAGCCGGCTGTGGCTGGACTTCGCCGAGTCCGTCCGTACCAACCTCGCCAAGGGAGCCCCCCGATGACCGACTACTTCGACGACCTCTCCCAGCGGCTCCGCTCCCAGGGCATGCCGGACGAGCGGATCGCGGGCACCGTCCAGGACCTCGCCGCCTACGTCGCGGACTCCGGCGCCGACCCCCGCGAGGAGTTCGGCGCGCCCGAGGAGTTCGCCGCCCGGCTCGCCGACTCCACCTTCGAGCCGCCCGGCCCGTCCGCCGAGACCTGGGTGTGGACGGCGGACGCCGTCCACGAGGTGAAGCACCTGAACGAGTTCGGCGACCAGGGCTGGGAGGTCGAGCGCGTCAACGCCATCGGCTGCTTCGTCAGCCGCCGCGACCGGAACGCCCCGCAGCGCTGGGAGTACCGCCGCGAGACCGTGCGGCTCCGCGGCGAGTCCCGCACCGCGCTGGCCGAGCGCCTCGCCCCGGAGGGCTGGGAACCCTGCGGCGCCTGGATCTGCTACGAGTACTTCAAGCGTCCCAAGGCCGCCGACCTCGGCCCCGCCGCCGCGCTCGCCGACGTCCCCGCGCCCCCCGGCCGCCGCGCGTTCTGGAGCAGGAACATCACCGGCCTCCTCGCCGCCTGGGGCGCGCTGATCGCCGCCGTCCTCGCCTGGCGGCTCGCCGACGGCGACGGCATCGGCGGCAGCGTGGCCCTGATCGGCGGCGGCGCCCTGCTGGGCCTGGTCATCGGCGCCGTCTGGTCGATGATCGCCCGGCGCTCCTCGCCGTCGAGTGGGCGAAACCCGTGACCGCCCTACCCGCCCGCCCGTACAGTCGTGCCGCGAAGCCCCCTATCGCGGGAGACGGCGGTGCGCGGACTCGGAGCCCTGATCTGCGGCGCGTTCCTGCTGCTCCCGCAGGCCCCCGCGGCCGCCGCCCCCGCCCCGCGCTGCGAGACCGCCCCCGGCGTCCCCGGCCCGGTCGCCGCCTCCTGGGCTGACCGGAGGCTGAACCTCCCCCGGGCCCGTACGCCGACCGCGGGCCGGGGCACCACCGTCGCCGTGATCGACAGCGGCGCCGACACGTCCCACCCGATGCTGGCCGGCCGCGTCGCGAAGACCCTCGACCTCACCGGCACCGGCCCCCGCGACTGCGCCGGCCACGGCACCGGCGTCGCCGCCCTGATCGCCGGCCGCGACCTCGGCGGCGGAACGGCCGGCGTCGCCCCCGCCGCCCGCCTCCTGGTGGTCAAGCAGCAGGACACCGGCCTCGACGAGTCCGACGGCGCCCGCCTCCCGCGCGCCGTCCGCGCCGCCGCCGACGCGGGCGCCCAGGTCGTCAACGTCTCCATCAAGGCCGGTCCCAGCCCGGCCCTCGCCGAGGCCGTCCGGTACGCCCAGAGCAGGGACGTCCTGATCGTCGCCGCCGCCGGCAACGCCGAGAAGGAGGGCGGCGACGCGGTCCCCGCCTATCCGGCGAGCTACCCGGGCGTTCTCTCCGTGGCGTCCCTGGGGCCGGACGGCGCGCGCGCCGAAAGCTCCAGCGTCCAGTCCAGAGTCGACCTGGCCGCCCCCGGCAAGGGCATCCCCACGGCCTGGCCAGGGGGCGGCTACAACCCGCAGGCGGAGGGGACGAGCTACGCGGCCGCGTACGTGTCGGGAGCGGCCGCCCTCGTACGCTCGCGCCACCCGCACCTGAACCGGCAGCAGGTGGCGAACCGCCTCGTGACGACGGCCGACGGGAACGCGGGCACGGGAACCGGCCGCGGCATGATCAACCCCGTTCAGGCCGTCACCGCGGTGATCCCGGGGGAGACGGCCCCGCTCCCGCAGGCCTCGCCCCGTCCCGCGGCCCTCACCGCCCCGGAGCCGTCCGACGCCCGCACCCGCGACCTCAGCACGGCCGTGACCGGCGGCGCCCTCGCCGCCGCGGCCCTGGCCGCCCTGGCGGGCGTGGTCCTGCCGGTGGGCCGCCGCCGGCGCTGGCGTCCGGGCCGCGCCGTCCCGCCCGCCCCCGCCCTTCAGGACGAGCCGGAGATCGTGACCGGCGCCGTCCAAGGAACGATCGGCGGCCACACGAGCGGCACCCACACCACGGGCACCCGCGTCTAGGGGCCCTGCCCGTCCAGGCAGGCGGTCTGGATCAGGCGGGGGCCGGTGCGGCGGCCGGTGAGGGTGCCGCGGCCGGGCGGCAGGGGAGAGGGGACGACCTCGCCGAACAGCGGGCCCTCCTCCTTGCCGCCGGACATGATCAAGGCCGGTGTCGCCATGTCCTTGAGCCGCTGGACGACCGGGTCGTACAGCGCGCGGGCGGCGCCGCCCATCGCCCGCGACAGCACCAGGTGCAGCCCGATGTCGCGGGCCTGCGGGAGCAGTTCCAGCAGCGGGAGCAGCGGGTTGCCCGCGGTGGCGACGAGGTCGTAGTCGTCGGCGAAGAGGAAGATGTCCGCGCCCTTCCACCAGGAGCGCCGCCGCAGCTCCTCGGGGGTGAGATCCGCGGGCGGCAGCCGGTCGTTCAGCGCGTCCACCAGGTCCTCCACCAGCTGCGCGGCGGCCGCAGACGACGCGGCGTACCCGACGCGGTGCGCGGTGTCGGCGGTGTCGAGCAGCGACCGCCGGTAGTCGACGAACAGCAGCCTCGCCTCCTCGGGAGGGTGCCGCGCCACCACGCCCTCGGCGATGAGCCGGAGCACGTTGGTCTTGCCGCACTCGGTGTCGCCGACGACCACGAAGTGCGAGTCGGCGGCGAAGTCCAGCGGTACGGCGGACAGGGTGTCCTCGTCGATCCCGATCGGCACCCGCCACCGTTCGGGCGGCGCCCCGGCCAGCCGGGCGGCGGGCAGCAGGCTGGGCAGCAGCCGGACCGGCGGCGCCGCGGGCCCCTGCCACGCCCTGGCGACCGCCTCGACCAGCTCGCCGGCGCCGTCGGCGAGGTCGCCGGCCGTGCCGCGCCCGTCCAGGCGCGGCAGCGCGGCCAGGAAGTGCATGCCGTCGGGGGTGAGACCGCGGCCGGGCCGGCCCGCCGGGACGTTCTCGGCCAGCCGCCGGTCGATCTCGGACTCGTAGGCGTCGCCGAGCTTGAGTTCGAGCCGGGTGCCGAACACGTCCCGGATCCCCATCCGGAACTCCGACCACTTGCCCGCCGTGGCGATCACGTGGACGCCGAAGCCCAGCCCGCGCGCCGCCAGGTCCGTGACGACCTCCTCCAGGTGCTCGTACTCCTGGCGGAGCGTCATCCAGCCGTCCACGACCAGGAAGACGTCGCCGAACCCGTCGCCGGGCAGCTCGCCCGCCGCGCGCAGCCGCCGGTACGTGGCGATCGAGTCGACGCCGCGCTCGCCGAACTCGCGCTCCCGCCGTTCCAGCAGGGTGGAGACCTCCGCGACGGTACGGCGCACGCGGTCGGCGTCCAGCCGGCCGGTCACGCCGCCGACGTGCGGGAGCCCGGCGAACGGGCCCAGCGTGCCGCCGCCGAAGTCCAGGCAGTAGAACTGCACCTCTTCGGGCGTGTGCAGCAGCGACAGCGACGCGATCAGCGCCCGCAGCATGGTCGACTTGCCGGTCTGCGGCGCGCCGACGATCCCGACATGACCGGCCGCGGCCGACAGGTCCACCCAGAGCGGATCGCGGCGCTGCTCGAACGGCCGGTCGATGATCCCCGCGACGGCGGCGAGGCGCCCGCGGCCCTCCCAGCCGGCGGTCGTCAGCCCGTGCCGCGGGGTCACCGCCAGGGGCGGCAGCAGCGCGTTCACCGGCGGCGGCGCGTCCAGCGGCGGCAGCCAGATGCGGTGCGCCTCCGGGCCCTGGCCGGCGAGCCGGTCGACGACCGTGCCGAACAGCGTCCCCGCCGGTTCCCGCGAGGCGGGCGGCGCGGGACCCTCCTCGGGCGCGGGCTCGAAGCGCGGGCGCACGTACGCGGGCCCGTACGGGACGATCGCCCGCCGCCGGCGCGATCCGCCCCCGGCCGTCCCGGCGCCGTCCGGCTCGTCGCCGACCGCGCCGGACACGTACGCCGCCTTGAACCGGATCATGTCGCTGACGTCCACCTTCAGGTACCCGTTGCCCGGCTGGGACGGCAGCTCGTACGCGTCCGGAACGCCCAGCACGACGCGCGACTCCATCGCCGAGAACGTCCGCAGCCCGATCCGGTACGACAGGTGCGAGTCGAGCCCGCGCAGCCTGCCCTCTTCGAGCCGCTGCGAGGCCAGCAGCAGGTGCACGCCCAGCGAGCGCCCGAGCCGCCCCATCATCGCGAACAGCTCCGCGAACTCGGGCTTGGCCGACAGCAGTTCGGAGAACTCGTCCAGGACCACGAACAGGGTCGGGAGGGGCGCGAGCGGCGCGCCCTGCTCGCGCGCCTTCTCGTAGTCGCGTACCGACGCGTGGTTGCCCGTGGCGCGCAGCAGCTCCTGCCTGCGGATCATCTCGCCGTGCAGCGCGTCGTACATGCGGTCGACGAGCGGGAGCTCCTCCTCCAGGTTGGTGATGATCGCCGACACGTGCCGGAGCCGGTCCAGGCCGAGGAACGTGGCGCCGCCCTTGAAGTCGACGAGGACGAAGTTGAGCGCCTCCGACGAGTGCGTCATCGCGAGCGCGAGCACCAGCGTCCGCAGCAGCTCCGACTTGCCCGACCCGGTCGCCCCGATGAGCAGCCCGTGCGGGCCCATGCCGCCCTGCGCCGACTCCTTGATGTCCAGCTCGACCGGGCGGCCGTCGGCGTCCACCCCGATCGGGACGCGCAGCCGGTTGCGCGGCGGCCGCGGCTGCCAGGCGGTGCGGACGTCGATGGCCGCGGCGCCGTCCAGGCCGAGGAGCGAGGTGAGGGTGAGGTTCCCGGCCAGGGCGTTCTGCTCCGGTTCGTCCGGCGCGCCCGCGCGCAGCGGAGCCAGCCGCAGCGCCAGCCCCTCGGCCTGGACGGGGGTGAGCGCGTCGGGCCGGCCGAGCGGGCTCGCGACGTCCTTGCCGGTGTGGTCGCGTTCGAGCATCTCCAGCCCGCCGGCCGTCACGTCGAGCCGCAGCATCGTCGAGTCCGGCGCGGCGGCGGCCGGCGTGCCGAGATCCACGACGCAGACGCCCTTGATGCCGTCCGAGCCCAGATGGGCGTCCGCGGTGACCGTCCCGCCGTCCACGATCACCACGTGGAACGGCAGGTCCCGCGGGCCCGCGCCCGGACCGAACCGTGGCCGGTCCTTCAGGTCCTCCTCCAGCAGCCGTTCCAGCTCCGCGAGCGAGTGCGTCATCAGCCGTACCGGCCCGGCCGCGTCGTGCTCGCCGGGATGCAGGCAGTGCGGCAGCCATTTCGCCCACTGCCAGTCGGGCATGCGCTCGGGCGAGGCGCAGATGCCGATCCGCACGTCGTCGGGCGAGTGGAACGCGACGAGCTGCGCCACCAGCGCGCGCAGCATCGCCAGTACCGCCGCGGGATCGCCGGTCGGAACGATCCGGGAGAACGCGGGCAGCGACACCGCGACCGGCAGATCCGGGACGCTCGAGTGCGCCCGCAGGAAGCGACGCAGCGCGCCGGCGCACATCGGCTCCAGATCCTCGATCGGCCGGGTCTCGGGATGGATCAGCTCGACGGCGAGGCGCTGCCGTCCCGTACCGATCCGCACCTGCCCGAAGTCCGCGTCGGCGGGCCGCCGTTCCCAGAGGCGGTGGCTCAGCACCAGGGACCAGAGCGTCCGCGGGGCGGGGCCCGACCACTCCAGCGCCTCCCGCTGCCGGCGGGCCGCGTCCCTGACCCGTACGCGGACCTGGTCGAGGTAGCGGTAGTAGTCCCTGCGGGCGCTGTTGAGCTGCTGCTTGCGCTCGCCCGCGCCCTGGCCCATGTGCCCGAACCCCATGCCGACCATCGACAGCACGAACAGCCCGCTCGCGATCCACATGATCGGGTTGCCGCCCCCGGCGCCGCCCGCGCCGCCCATGAACATCAGCCCCATGGCCGCGCCGCTGGCGGCCATGGGGAGGTACATCAGCGCGTTCGCGAAGCCCTGGCCGGCCTTCTCGGGGACCTCGGGCGGCGGCTCCAGCACGATCTCGCCCTCGGGCACCCGCGGCGGCGTGCGTCGCTCCGGCCGCCGTACGACCTCGATTCCCACAACCGCCTCCCGGCCGTGACCGCCAAGAAACCGGACGATTTTCCGCAGTCAAGATCATTGGTCAGCCCGCCGCGGATCGGGCCTGCGTTCCGGACATCGCGGAGAAATATTGGCATTTGGCCTAACTTCTCCCCGAGGGAAGCTCGTCGCGCTATTCTCCCGGAACACGGGCCAAAGTATCACCCTGGGTTCGGTGTCCGGGTGGCTTGCCGAAGATCCGCCGAATTCATCGAACCGCTGGTCAGAGCCCTGTTCCGCAGCCCTCTAATGATCGTTTCGGCTGCCCGCCGGCAACGACCAAATGATCGTTCGGGATGGAGGTCACGGCGCCGGTGAATACGTCGCCAGGGGAAGAGCTGTGCCGCGTGGTGATGGTCGCGCCGAATCGGCGCCTCGACCTCTCGCTGCCCGCCGACGTGCCGCTCGCCCACATGCTCCCCACGCTCCTGCGGGCCGCCGGGCACGCGCGGCCGGGCGCGGGCGAGTGGCACGCCGGCTGGATCCTGCAGCGCCTGGACGAGCCGCCGCTGGACGAGTCGCGCACACTCGGGCAGCTCGGCGTCCGCGACGGCGAACTCCTCTACTTCCGCCCGGAACTCGCCCAGCTGCCCGAGATCGTCTTCGACGACGTCGCCGACGTCGTCGCCACCGGCATCAACGAGCGCCCCGATCGCTGGCGCCCCGAGACCACGCGCACGTTCGGCCTCCTCGCCGCCGCCTTCGCCCTCCTCACCGGCGCCGCGGCCCTGGCCACCGCCGGCCCTCCCTGGGAGTTGTACGCCGCCGGCGCCGGCTGCGTCACCGCGATCCTCCTCCTGGCCGGCATCCTGCTCTCCCGCGCGGTCGGCGACGCGGGCGCCGGAGCGGTCCTGGGCTACAGCGCGCTCCCGTACGCGTTCCTCACCGGACTCCTCATCCCCGCACGTCCGGTCGCGCTACGCGACCTGGACTCCCCGCACCTCTTGGCGGGCCTGAGCGCCCTTACGCTGGCCGCGGTCATCGCAGCCTTCGCCATCACCGAGGGACTGCCGGTCTTCCTTGGCCTGGCCATGGCGTCCCTCCTGGGAGTCGTCGCGGCCGCCACCGTCGAAGGCTCCGGAACGGCCCCCGCGGGCGCCGCCGCTTTCATCGCGGCCCTCTGCCTGGCCCTGACCGCGCTCATCCCGTCCCTGGCGTTCAGGCTTGCCCGGCTGCCGCTGCCGCCCGTACCGGAGAACGCGGAGGAACTGCGCAGCGCCCAGACGTTCGACGGCCCGACCCTGCTGCGCCGTACGCGCGAGGCAGACCGCTTCACCACCGGACTAGTAGCCGCCGTCGCGGTCGTCTGCCTAACCGCCCAACTGTTCCTGGTAACAGCACCAGGCTGGCTGCCCCTAACGATGAGCCTCTGCGTATCCCTCGTACTCCTCCTACGCGCGCGTGTCTTCCACGGCAGACCGCAACGCCTCTGGCTCCTGTGCAGCGGCCTGGCCGGACTGGCAATCCTCAGCCTGCGCACCGCCGCGACCGCCGAAACGACACTGCTCACCGTCGTCGTACCGCTCCTCCTAGCCACAACGCTCACACTCGCCATGGCGCTGCGCCTACCGGCGCACAAGCCGTCCCCCTTCTGGGGCAGGGCAGGAGACATCGTCGACCTGGCCCTCATCATCAGCCTCTTCCCCCTCGCCATGGGGCTGCTGAACTTCTACTCCTGGCTGCGCGGGCTGGCCGGCTGATGCAGACCCGCAAGGACCTCTACCAGGCGCACCGCCTGATGACCCAACGCGTCGCCCTAGCGCTCCTGCAAGGGCAGCCCAGCGCGGCCGAATCCCCCATGAGACGTACCGGCGTCGGCACCCTCTGCGGCGTCATGGTGACCGTCCTCGTCGCCGCCGGTTTCGGCATCGCGGGCTTCCTGTTCAAGGGCGGCGCCCGCAACCTGGAGAAGCCCGGCGTCCTGATCATCGAGAAGGAGACCGGCGCGACGTACGCCTACAGCGCCGAGACCCGGAAGATGGTCCCGTTCCTCAACTACACCTCGGCCCGACTGGCGATGCCGAGCACCACCGTCCAGACCAGATCGGTCTCCGCCAAGTCCCTCGCCAAGTACGGCAGAGGCCCCCTGACGGGCATCCCCGGAGCCCCCGAGTCGCTCCCCGACCCCCGCAAACCAGCCGAACCGCCCTGGTCCCTATGCGTCCGCACCACCGACGGCCGCTCCCAGGTCACCCTCGCCGGCGGCCGGGACATCGGCGGCCGGCCCCTGACCGACGTCCAAGGCGTCCTCGTCCAGGCAGGCGCCCAACCCTGGCTGATCTGGCGCAGCACCCGCCTCCGGATATCTCCCAGGGCCGCGCGCGTCCTGACCGCCGCACCGCCCGTACCGGTGGACGAACGCTGGCTGAACGGCCTGCCGCAAGGAGCCGACTTCGCCCCGCCGCGAATCCCCGGCGCAGGCGAACCCGGCATCGGCCGGCTGTTCCGCGTCGCCGCCGTGGCCGGAACGCCCGAACGCTGGTACGTCCAGCTCGCGGACGGCCTGTCCAGCATCTCCCAGACCCAGGCCCGCCTCCTGCTCGACGCCCCCGGCGCCCCCGGCCCGCCCAGCGACATCTCCCCGGGCGAAGCCGGCGAACGCCCGTCCCGTACGAACCTGCACAGCCGGGCGCTCCCGGAGAGGCCACCGCGCATCATCGCCTACACACCGGCCGACCCGCTCTGCGCCGTTTACCACAACACCGACCGCCTTTCCACCGACGCCCGCTTCACGATCGGCGGCTCGCTCCCGGACGCACGGTCCCGGGCAACGAACGGCCTGGACCAAGTCACCCTCCCCGGCGGCGGCGCGTTCGCCGGCACGCTCGCCGTCCCGGGGCAGCGTCCCCAGGCGTACTCGATCCTCACTGACCAGGGAGTCCGCCACCCCGTCGCCACCCGCGAGGACGTCGCCAGGCTCGGCTACGGAACCACCGCCGCGACCCCCGTTCCGGCGAACCTGCTGAACCTGTTTCGGACGGGACCCACCCTGTCGTCGGAGGCCGCCAAATGGCCGGTTCCGGCCAGCTGACCCCTGAACCGAACGCGGGGTGCCGGTGATTTCGCTGATCAGCGAGTGGGCGGTGAGAAATCGGTCGGCGCCCCATGGAATTCGTTCCTTTTCTTCGCGTGGACCCTTAAACCGCAGCCTCTCTACTCTCGTACTTTCTCATTGTCACAGCGCGTGTATCAGATCCGGCAAAACCGCCTGATCGGACACTAGCGATCAATTACTCAAGGAAGGCCCAGCATGGCTCCACAGTCATCGGTCAACCGCCAGCACATGCAGCAGGCCGCGACGAAGGTCCAGGACGCCCACGGCCAGATGGGCCAGGTCAAGGGCCAGCTCACCGGCCACCACGGCGAACTCCAGGCCGCCTGGCAGGGCGAGTCGGCCGCCGCGTTCACCCAGGTCTTCCAGCTCTTCCAGACCGAGTTCACCAAGGTCATGAAGGACCTCGACCTGATCCACCAGAAGCTCGTCGACACCCGCGTCAAGTACGAGGCCGCCGAGCAGGAGAAGACCGGCCGCATCAACCAGCTCAAGGGCGTCGTGAACGGCTGATCCACAAATCCGGCAAAGGAGAATAGATCATGTCCCATGACCGCACATACGTGAACTTCGGCGGAATGGCGCAAGGCCAGGCGAACTTCATGAACGTCCTCAAGCGCTACCAGCAGATCATCGAAACCCTCGACGCGCAGGTCCGCACCCACCTCGCCGAATGGGACGGCGACGCCCGCACCGCGTACGAGATGAAGTCCCGCGAGTGGAAGGCCGCCTCCCAGCGCATGGCCACCGCCGTCGCCGGCATGGGCCGTTCCATCGGCGACGCCCACGACATCCACCTGGGCGCCGAGAAGACCAACACCGCCCTCTGGGCCTGACCGCAGACCGCACGGGGAGGAGCAATGGTGGCACCGCAGGACCAGCAACCCGACCTGAACAAGCTCTTCCCAGGCATGTTCCAGGGCCCCCAAACCAAGGGCCGCCCAGGCACGGTCGAGCACCAACGCGACCGCATGCGCCAGGTAGCCGCCGCGATGCGCCAAGACCTGTCAAAGCTCCAGTACATGCTCACGGGCCTGAACGGCGACTGCGGCACGATCGGCACCTGGGACGTGGCCCGGCAACTCGGCACCAAGGTGGCCACCGCCCACCGGAACATGCTCGCCACCGTCCAGGCCTACATCCAGGCCTACGAAATCGTCATCCGCCGAGTCGAGACAAGCGCCGCCAACTACGGCAAGGCAGAACAAGCAGCAGACACCGCCGCAAGACACCCCGGCCAGCATCTCGGCCAGCCCCCGACCACCGGCCCACCCTCGACCCTTCCCTGGCGCACCAGGTAGGTCTCGAATCAGAAGGAGAGGACATGGGCGGCGGCCCGCAGCAGCAGAACATCCGAGCTGGAGCCTTGGGCAAGGGCAACCCGGAGCAGTACAACTACGACGCGATCGCCACACACCTCAAGGGTGCCCAGGCCATCCCTTTGATGGCCGTGGCCCGCGCCTACGCACAAGCACGAACCGCCCTCAACCAGGCCGAAAGCGACCTGGCCAAGCACGTGAGCCGCCTCCGCGAAGTGTGGCAGGGCGAAGCACAGGAACTCGGCATGGGCGACTTCAAGCGCCTGATCGAAGGCGCCGGCGTCCTCGCGGAAGCCAGCACTGCCTTCGAGTCCGCGATGACCCAGGCAAGCGGAGTCGTCCGCGCCGCTCCAGGAGGGCTACCCGCCAAGACCAACCCGGTCCTCCCCTGGCAACAGCCCAAACCCGGCCCCCCGGACGGCTCCCTCTCCCACCACGCAGACGACAAGGCCGCCCAAGCCCACCTGGCCAAAGTCAACACCGACCTAAACACCGCCTACGCCCGCATCCCCGAAAGCCTTTCCTTCGATCTCCCCCGGGATCGGCACGAGCCTCTTGCGACCACTGGCGGAGGCGGCGAATCCGGGGCAGCGAGCTCCGGTGGAGGGGGCGGAGGGGCGATTGGCGGGTCCGGGACGGCTGCCGATGGCTCCGGCCCTGAGGGCTCTCGGCTGGAACTTCCCTCGACCTTCGCCGACGCGCGCCAACCAGAACAAGGAATACGAGCCAACGAGGGCGGATCGTCCGAACTCGAGGGCGTTCGTTCGCCGACACTCGGTGGCTCGCCTGGTCCCGGAGGGAACTTGGCGGCCCCGGGCACTTCGGGGGCTGGCGGGCTCCAGCCGCCTGGCGGTTCGGCAGGGGGTTTCGTACCAGCCGCCGGATCGCTGGCGCCTCCCCGTGGGGTGATCGGCCCTCACTCCGGAACGGGCGTCGCTGTCCCCGGGCGTGGCGGATCGCACGGCCAGGGTGGCGGAACGCCCGTATCAGGGGCAGGCCGCCCTGGCGCTCCTGGAGTATCGCCGATGCTGCCCGCTGGTGGAGTGCTGGGAACCCTAGGCGCCGCCAACAAGGGCACGGGCCCGGCGCCGAGCGGCGCCGGCCGACCCGCCAGCGCGGGTGCACTGACGCGAAATGGCGTGATCGCCCCGGTGATGCCGATGTCACCTGGGGGAGCGTCCGGTGCTGCAACGAGCGCCCGCCCGACCCCAGGCCATGGAATGACAGGCAGCGTTCCGGCGGGACCGAGGACGAGCGAGCATGAGTGGCGCACATGGCTGACCGAGGACGACAGCGTCTGGGTAGAAGATCGCGACCTTGCCCCACGTGTGATCGGGCAGCCGGAAGACTCGAAATGAAGCGGGGAAGCTGGTCCAGAGCCAGCGCCGGCGACTCTGCGGCCTTGGGACGGAGAGTCGGTGCGACCTGCGCCGTGACGGCACTGCTTCTCAGCTACGGGAGCCCAGTCTCTGCTGCACCTTCACCGCGGCCGGACCAGTGGTGGTTCCCCGCATGGGAGATAGAGGACAAGATCTGGCCTCTGACCAAGGGGCGCGGAGTCACCGTCGGCTTGCTCGACAGCGGGGTGGAGGCACGACTCCCCGAACTACGAGGTGTCGTCCTGAAGGGGAAGCAACTCGTCGGCGGCAAGGGGGATGGCCGTAAGGACACCGACACGGAGAACGGCGGTCATGGCACCAGCTTGGCGGTCGCCATCGCGGGCCAGGGGGGAGGAACAGGCCTTGTCGGCATCGCACCCGAGGCTCGCATACTGCCGGTCGTCGGTGGATCGATCTTCTACGACGACCAGATCCGCTATGCGGTCGACCACGGCGCGAAGGTCATCAACCTTGCGGTGACCACCCCGGGGCCGATATGCCCTGAGAAAACCCAGAAGGCGGTCAGATACGCCCTCGAACGGGATGTCGTACTCGTCGCCGCAGCAGGAAACCTTGCCCTGGGGAAGAGTTCTGAGTATTACCCCCCGAACTGCGCCGGAGTGCTCACGGTAGGGGCTCTGGACGCTGACCTCAATGTGTGGAAGAAGTCGACCCCTGGCCCCACCGTCATGGCAGCGGCCCCTGGCGTGTCCGTGGGAATCGTCGGCAAGGCCGGCGTCTATGCGAAAACGAACGGTACGAGTATCTCGACAGCATTCACCTCGGGCCTCGTTGCGCTGATTCGTTCCCGCTACCCGAAGATGTCCGGCCGCGAGGTAGTCCAACGACTCCTCTACACAGCCCGCGACGTCGACGCCAAGGGCTGGGACGAACGCACCGGCTACGGCGCCCTGATTCCCTACACCGCTCTCACCGCGAAGGTACCTTCAAACGCCACAAACCCAATTTATGAACGCTTTGAGCGGTTAACGGCCGAAAATTCAGTGCCCGTCAAAAGTGCAGGCAAAGAAGAAAATACGACCGAGACCTCGCCTAAGGTAGGGGGGTGGTCGTTCTTTCTCTCGCTGACTGGGATAGCGGGCACAATAGTTGCAGTCATTCTCACTGCTGGTATGCGATGGAGGTGCCGTGGGCGAGCATGAAGTTTGGGTGCGTGACATCAATAAGCTAGACGAACTGGGCCGCCATCACATGATGGCCATCGCCGACGACCTACTGGCATCAAGGAAACGCGTAGACGCGCTAAACCTTAATCCAGCGGCATTCGGTGAGAACGCGATGCGCTTCGAGATGGAAAGAGTTTACGAGCAAGTGCGTCAAGAATTCGGGAGGCAGTTGAATGCAGCTTATATAGGTATGCGAGACTCGGGAGCTGCAGTATCAAAGATTGCTAAGAACTACCGGGCAATTGAGAGAAGACTGTCTGCTTGAGTCATACTCAACTCTATGAAGGAGATATGAATGGGGATCGAGAATCTGCTCAAGCTTAGCGGGATTGAGTTGATCGATGCGACGGCTGGAATGCTCGGCCAACAACCGCCATCGCAACTTTCAAGACCGCTGACCACTCCCGAACCTAAGCTGATAAAGCCAACACAAGACGAATGGTGGCGAGCGGCAGATCAAGTGACCGCGCATATCGAAGCCGTCCGTACACAACTAACCGTTGTGTCTGCAAATTGGGATGTTCCGCCAAGCTTCACTCAATATATGAACAAGATAGTGCAACATCTAGAGGCTCAACAAACAGCCATGCACGGTGTGGCTTGGCAGCTCAACGCTGCTGCCGAAATACTCGATGCTGGAAAGAAGGAGACAAAAGACAAGATTAGCGAGGTCGCTGCCGGCCTGGTTGCTGCTCTGGCCACCGCTTTGGCGATGGCTCTCGTTTCAGGTACTACGGCTGGGGCGATTGGAGTTGGAATAGCTGCAGGGATTATTGCTGCACTGATCCAATGGCTTGTTAATCGACGCAACCTGCAGCGCAAGCAGTTGGAGGAACAGAGCAAGGTCGTGCAGTCGCTGGAAGGTCTAATAAAGGGGCAGCAGCTTAAAAATATCACTCCTCCTCCGGCTCCAGATCTAAAAGGCATCAAGGGATTTTCTTCTATTCATGACCCAAATTATTCATAGTCGATCCGATCGGTAGTCAACTGGGCGCCAGGCGGCCCGGAATCTGGCGAATTTTGCGAGAGGTGTGAATCGTTATGAGTGAGGTATACGAACAGCAGCAGTATCGCCATGCGCAACAGATGAGAGAACTAGTAGACGAAGTTTCTCGTAGGCCGTTCACCGCTACCTCGAAGGATGGATTGATCTCCGTCAGGGCGTTGGCTACTGGTCAAGTGGTTGCGCTGGAGATCGACCCACGCATCTATCGAAATCCAAACAGTAAGGCTCTAGCCGAATCAATCCTCACAACGCTTGAGCAGGCCATCGCTGGAGCAGCAAAAATTCATCTTGCAAGTATTGCAACAGCCTCAGGTGTGGACGTCAAAACATTCGCCGAGCTCCTGGATGGAGCGGCCAATCTTGTGGCTAGCTTGATGGATGAGGCGGACGATCTAAACCGCCAGAACCAGCGATGAGCGACCCTAGCTGAAGGAAACAGACTTGAGTGGCGAAGTACGTCTGTCCACGGGGCCAGGGGTGCGTACGTGGATGTGGATGATATTCGATTTCGTAGCTGCGCTTAGCTTTATGCTAATAAGCATAGTTCTGGCGCCTGCACTCATGCGGGATGGCGACTCGGCATTGGCCGTTTCTCTGCTGCTTCTCTGTGGCGCATTTTTTGTATTTATTGTTGGCTTGGTCGCCGCAACTTATAGGCGCACATTTTGGCTCGATGGAGCTTTCCTTTGGCAACGGAGCATTCCGCGTGCTCGTTGCTATGACCTGGGTGCGCTTTCGGTTTCAATGGGATCGAGTCGATTTGGCTTGGCGGGCCCGATCGTTCCACACCTGATCCTCAAGCCTGCAACTGGAAGGCCAATAAGAATATGGCTCAGGAATCGCGATACTGGATTGACGCTACTTCCGGCTGATCAGTTGCATGCCTTGGCCGATGCCCTGAGTGAAGCGGGAGGCGGATCGGACAACGCTATAGTTGTTAACCATCTTAGAAGGCTAGCTGATTACGGATTCTAACGACGCTTCATTGTACCCTTTCATTCAACTGCGGCGGTGGCGAGACATGGCGCGGCGGTGACTGTGTCGTTCGACTAAAACCTAGGTGAAGGTCTTGAATAGACGGGTTGTTCCGCAAACATGGCCGTCTCGAACCAGGAGATTTGGGCGCTGCTCCACCGTAGCGCCGTTGAGGGCATGCAAGCAGGCGCAGCGGGCGGCGCAGTGCTTGGCGGTGCGATCGGTGGCGCTATAGGAGGGCCGCCCGGACTAGCCACAGGAACGGGTCTCGGCACTGTAATAGGTGGCGTGGGCGGAACGGTATGAGGAGGACTCGGCGATCTTTCTGAGAAGTTTTTGGAGGCAAATGAGCTTCTTTCAGTTGGGAACGTTCGCGGCCCTTGTGGTGGTGTTCCTGTTGCCAGGGAGTGCTTGTCTTGCCTTTGCCGTGCGATTCGTCGGCTGGCCGCGGGGCTCTAGGTGAGGATGTCTCGACGGCGGTTGCTCGTGTTTCGAGCGGTGTGGCTTCCTTGGGGTTGTCTGTTGGTGCGTGGGTGTGCGATGAATTAGGCGCGGTTGGTGGGGGTCCAGATTTGGCCCTGGTGGCGGGTGGCTAGTTGGGTGGCGTAGGCGTGGGCTAGGGGTTCGGCCGATGGTGGGCTGCTGGCGGCTCTGATTTCTACCCACCAGATCGGTGGGGTGATTGTGGTGTTGAGGAGGCGTTCTATTTCGCCTGGGACCGTTACTTCTATGGGGGCTGCTATGTGGACCAGTAGGCGGCCTGCGGTGTCGTAGAGGTGGGTCGCGCCGTTCTTGGTGTTGGTGGGTAGGCCGGTGGTGATGCTCTCCAGGTGTGGCTTCTGCCTTAGGAGTGCTACGAAGTCCCTGCTCATGGGGTTCCCTCGCTGCGGGTGTGAGTGAAGGTCTGCAGGGTGAGTTTCGTTATGGCGGTGTGGGTGGATTCGGCCAGGTGGTCTGGGGAGATGGTGGTGCCGGCGGCTAGGTGGCGGTCGTACGGGATGGGGATTACTGGGAGGCCGTGGGTTTGTAGGGCGGCTCGGGCTGTGGCTAGGTCGGTTCCCGGGGTGCGGGAGACCAGGGCGATGGTCGTTCGGGTCAGGAGGGCTTCGTGGCCGTTGGTGCGGAGCCAGTCGAGGGTGGCCTGGGCGGTGGCGGCGCCGTCGGTGGTGGCCGGTACGACGAAGACCTGGGCGTGGGTGGAGTCGAGGATGCCGCGGTTGAGCGGGGAGCCGAGTCCCGGGCCGCAGTCGATGATCGAGGCGGCGAAGTAGCGGCCGAGGGTGCCGACGGCGGTGTGGAAGGTCGGGAGGTTCAGTTCACGGCCGGTTCCTTGTGGTGCGGACAGGACCCAGACGCCTGTGTCGGTGAGTGAGAGGTGCTGGGCTGCCTCGTCCCAGGTTCGCGGGCGGGTGGCGGCCACGTCGTGGAGTGAATGGGTCGGAGCCACGCCCAGGCGTAAGGGGAGGGAGCCCAGGCCGGGGTCGGCGTCGATGGCCAGGACGCGGTCTTCGCGGTGCTGCTGGATGGTACGGGCGATCAGGGTCGCGAGTGTGCTCTTGCCCGCGCCGCCGCGGATGCTGGTCACGGCGATGCGGCGGCAGGAACGGACCGGGGCGCCGAGGCGGGTCGCCAGTTCGACCTGGTCGCGCATGTCCGTGCCGGCGGACGCCCCGAGCGCCTTGCGCATGCCGCGGCCCAGCCTTTTGAGAGCCGGGTCGCCGTGCGGGTTCCGCTGGACGAGCCGTTCAGTGTCGAGCGGCATCGCAGGGGGCGGTGGGACTGCCTGATGCGGTTCGGGCGATTGGGCTGGCGGTGTGTGCGCTGAGTGGAGCTGCGGCGGGGGTTCGCGAGGTGCCCAGGAATCGATGCTGGCGGTCGCAGTGGGTGGGGTGGGGACTCGTAGTGCGGGCGGAGTGCCGGCTGGAGGTGGGGGTTGGAATTCGAGGTAGGGGGTGACGGGGAGGGGGTTTTTGGTGGGTTTGTCTGCGGGTGGGGCCAGGCCTTTGTCCAGGGCGCTCAGTTCGGAGAGCACCTCTTGTTGCCAGTCCCTCTCTGACACCGGGCTCCTCCCAGGCGTACGGGCTCGTCGAGTCTAGTTAGGACGGGGGTGGCCGGTCAGGGCGTTCCCGGGGCGGCTGTCGGGAGGCGATGGCCGGAGGTTATGTTGGGGAACGCTCGACGTTGAGCCCGGGAGGCCGTCGTGTTCGGGCGGCCTCGCACACAACCGTCTCCTGGGAGTTACGCCGTGATTCAGAAGGTGCTCGTCGCCAACCGTGGTGAGATCGCCGTACGGGCCTTCAGGGCCGCGTACGAGCTGGGGATCTCGAGTGTGGCCGTCTACGCGCACGAGGACAGGTTCTCGCTGCACCGGCAGAAGGCGGACGAGGCGTACGAGATCGGGGAGCACGGGCATCCCGTGCGGGCGTACCTGGACGTCGAGGGCATCGTGGCGACGGCGCTGCGGGTGGGCGCGGACGCGGTGTACCCCGGGTACGGGTTCCTGTCGGAGAGTCCGGAGCTGGCGGAGGCGTGCGCGCGGAACGGGCTGACGTTCGTGGGGCCGCCGGCGCGGGTGCTGAAGCTGGCCGGGAACAAGATCGAGGCGGTGGCGGCGGCGCGGCGGGCCGGGCTGCCGGTGCTGCGGAGCGCGACGCCGGAGCCGGGGGCGGAGCTGGCGGCGGCCGATGAGGTCGGGTTCCCGCTGTTCGTGAAGGCGGCGGCCGGCGGTGGCGGGCGCGGGCTGCGGAAGGTGGACCGGCGGGAGGACCTGCCGGCGGCGGTGGAGACCGCGCGGCGGGAGGCGGAGAGCGCGTTCGGGGATCCGACCGTGTTCCTGGAGCAGGCCGTCGAGCGGCCGCGGCACATCGAGGTGCAGGTGCTGGCCGATGGGGCCGGGCACATCGTGCATCTGCGGGAGCGCGACTGCTCCGTCCAGCGGCGGCACCAGAAGGTGGTGGAGATCGCGCCGGCGCCGCGGCTGGATCCGGCGGTGGCGGAGCGGCTGTGCGAGGACGCGGTGCGGTTCGCGCGCGAGATCGGGTACGTGAACGCGGGCACCGTGGAGTTCCTGGTGGACGCGGCGGGCGACTACGTGTTCATCGAGATGAACCCGCGGATCCAGGTGGAGCACACCGTGACCGAGGAGGTCACGGGTGTGGACCTGGTGCAGAGCCAGCTGCGGATCGCGGGCGGGGAGACGCTGGAGGAGCTGTCGATCGCGCAGGAGGACGTGCGGGTCTCCGGGTTCGCGGTGCAGTGCCGGATCACGACGGAGGACCCGGCGAACGGGTTCCGGCCCGACACCGGGAAGATCTCCGCGTACCGGTCGCCGGGCGGTGCGGGCGTGCGGCTGGACACGGGGACGACGCATGCGGGGGCCGAGGTCACGCCGCATTTCGACTCGATGCTGGTGAAGCTGACGTGCCGGGGCCGGACGTTCGAGGAGGCGGTACGGCGCGCCAGGCGGGCGGTGGCGGAGTTCCGGATCCGGGGCGTCGCGACCAATATCCCGTTCTTGCAGGCGCTTCTGGATGAGGACGATTTCCGGAGCGGTGGCGTCACGACGGCTTACATCGTCGAGCATCCGGAGTTGCTGACCGCGCGGTCGAGCGGGGACCGGGCCACCAGGCTGGTGCGGTATCTCGCGAATGTGACGGTGAACAAGCCGCACGGGGACGCGCCGACGGATCTGGATCCGGCGGTCAAGCTGCCGGAGATTCCGGCGGGGGAGCTTCCGAAGGGGTCGCGGGATCTGCTTCTGGAGTTGGGCGCGAAGGGTTTCGCGGAGCGGCTGAGGGCGCAGACGGCTCTCGCGGTCACCGATACGACGTTCCGGGACGCGCACCAGTCTCTGCTGGCCACGCGGGTGCGGACGTTCGATCTGGTCGCGGCGGCGCCGGTGCTGGCGCGGACGACGCCGCAGTTGCTCTCGCTGGAGGCGTGGGGCGGCGCGACTTATGACGTGGCGCTGAGATTCCTCGGGGAGTCGCCGTGGGATCGGCTGGCGGCCATTCGCGAGGCGGCGCCGAACATGTGCCTGCAGATGCTGCTGCGGGGCCGCAACACGGTCGGGTACACGCCCTATCCGGATTCGGTGGCGCGGGCCTTCGTGAACGAGGCGGCGAAGACCGGCGTCGACATCTTCCGGGTGTTCGACGCGCTCAATGACGTGGAACGGATGCGGCCCGCCATCGACGCGGTCCTGCAGACGCACGCCGTCGTCGAGGGCACGCTGTGTTACACCGGCGATCTGTCGTCGCCGGAGGAGAGGCTTTACACGCTCGACTATTACCTGCGGCTGGCGGAGGAGCTGGTCGAGGCGGGCGTGCACGTCCTGTGCATCAAGGACATGGCGGGGCTGCTGCGGGCGCCGGCCGCGAAGAGGCTGGTCACGGCGTTGCGGGAGCGCTTCGATCTGCCCGTTCACCTGCACACGCACGACACGGCGGGCGGGCAGCTCGCGACGTATCTGGCGGCCGTGGAGGCCGGGGTGGACGCGGTGGACGGCGCGGCGGCGCCGCTGTCGGGGACGACCAGCCAGCCGCCGCTCCAGGCGATCGTGGCGCAGACCGACTTCACCGAGCGGGCGACGGGGATCGACCTGGACGCGCTGACGGTCATGGAGCCGTACTGGGAGGCCGTCCGGAAGCTGTACGCGCCGTTCGAGATGGGCCTGCCGGCGCCGACCGGGCGGGTGTACCTGCACGAGATCCCGGGCGGGCAGCTGTCGAACCTGCGGCAGCAGGCGGTGGCGCTGGGGCTCGGCGACCGGTTCGAGGAGATCGAGCGGCTGTACGCGGCGGCCGACCGGATCCTGGGGCGGCTGGTGAAGGTGACGCCGTCCAGCAAGGTGGTGGGCGATCTGGCGCTGCACCTGGTGGCCGCCGGGGCCGATCCCGATGATTTCGCCGCGCATCCGGAGCGCTACGACGTGCCGGACAGCGTGGTCGGGTTCCTGAACGGTGAGCTGGGCGACCCGCCCGGCGGCTGGCCGGAGCCGTTCCGGGGGCGTGCGCTGGCGGGGCGGCAGTACGCGCCCGCGCGGGCCGAGCTGACCGGGGACGAGGAGAAGGCGCTGGCCGGGCCGGACGTGCGCGACACGCTGGACCGGCTGCTGTTCCCCGGGCCGGCCAAGGAGTTCCGCGAGGCGCGGGCGGCGTACGGCGACCTGTCGGTGCTGCCGACGGGCGCGTTCCTGTACGGGCTCCGTACGGGCGCCGAGGTCTCCTTCGACCTGGAGCCCGGTGTGCGGGTGCTGGCCGGGCTGGAGGCCGTCGGGGAGCTCGACGAGGCGGGGTTCCGGCAGGTCATCTGCACGGTGAACGGCCAGCTGCGCACGCTGTCGGTGCGGGACAGGGCGGTCGCGGCGGACGTGCCGCCGGTGGAGCGGGCGGACCCGGGCGAGCCGGGTCACGTGCCGGCGCCGTTCGACGGCTCGGTGACGCTGCGGGTGGCCAAGGGCGACGCGGTGGCGGCCGGGGACGTGGTCGCGACGATCGAGGCGATGAAGATGGAGGCCGCGATCACCGCGCCGGTGGCGGGGACCGTGACCCGGCTGGCGGTGCCGGGGACGGCGCCCGTGCAGGCCGGGGACCTGCTCCTGG
The DNA here is from genome assembly GCF_040703975.1 of Spirillospora sp. NPDC029432. NCBI lineage: Bacteria > Bacillati > Actinomycetota > Actinomycetes > Streptosporangiales > Thermomonosporaceae > Spirillospora > Spirillospora sp. NPDC029432. The sequence goes on along the minus strand of NZ_JBEZWH010000057.1, from coordinate 28,206 downwards.
TGATCTCCTGACCGGGTGGTCGCATTCATGTGACATTTGGCAGGATGTCGATCAAGCGGCCTGGTGGGGTGTCACCATGGTCTTCGTCCGGGAAGTCGGCTGACGGGGTAGAGAGAGACGGGATGGCGACGCGGCGGTTCGTACGGTTGAGGCGTCTCGCGAGGGCACTGCCGGTGGCGATGGCCATGGCGCTCGCCCTCCCGGCGGTTCCGGCGCATGCCGCGGATCCGCAGGTCGTCTCGTTCGACGACGCCAAGCTGCGCATCACCCTGGAGGCGACCCACCAGGCGGGCATGTACGGGCTCTACTCGTCCGTGCGCCGCGACGACGACTCCTGGAAGGGGGCCGCCGGTGTCGCGGACGTCCGTACGAAGCGGCCCGTACGGTCCGACATGGAGCACCGTGTAGGCAGCGTCACCAAGTCGTTCACCGCGACCGCCGTACTGCAGCTCGTCGAGCAGGGCCGCATCCAGCTGGACCAGCCCATCGCCCAGTACCTGCCGGGCGTCGTCCCTGGAGAGCGCGGGCAGCAGGTCACGGTGCGGATGCTGCTCAACCACACCAGCGGTATCGCCGACTACGTCGTTTCGGCGTTCCCGTCATGGGCGCAGCTGTCGCCCGACAGCCTGGACGAGCACCGCTTCCGTACGCTGCGCCCAGAGCAGCTCATCGAGTGGGGCGTTAAGGGGCAGCCGACCAACGCCCCTGGAGCGGCGTGGTCGTACTCCAACACCAACTACGTCATCCTCGGCGCGCTGCTGGAGAAGACGACCGGCGTCAAGGCCGAGACGTACATCTTCCGCAACGTCATCCGCAAGGCGGGGCTGAAGCACACGTACTTCCCGGGCTCGTCCCGTGTACGCGGTTCGCACTCGCGCATGTACGAGGCGCTGTACGGCCGCATCGACCCGCCCCGCGACTACAGCGTCTACAACATGTCCTGGGCCGGTACGGCGGGCGCGCTCGTCTCCACCATGGACGACATCAACGCGTTCTACAGGGCGCTGCTCGGGGGCAGGCTCCTCGGAGAGGGCGGCCTGACCGAGATGCAGCGCACCGTCCCCGTGAAGAACGCCAACGGCGACACCCTCATGGAGTACGGTCTCGGCCTCTACGCGGTGGACCTGCCGTGCGGGCGGTTCTGGGGCCATGACGGCGCGGTGTTCGGCGCCGGGACGCAGGCGCTGTCCAGCCCGGACGGCCGCCGGCAGATCGCGTACGGCATCAACCTGATGAAGTACCAGCAGCTCGACGGGCAGGGTGTGCCGCTGCCGCACGCGATCGACAACGCGCTGGGCGCGCACCTGGTGCAGGCGCTGTGCGGCGGCCAGGGGCCGCTGACCAGCGCCACCCCGGGGGCGCCGGCCACGCCGCCGCTGCCGCTGCAGTTCGTGAACCCGCGCACCGGCGCCTGAGTCCCCTCAGGTGACCAGGTCGCCGGGGTCGGTGTTGGCGCCGCACAGGAGGATGGCGACGCGCTCGCCGGCCCGGGGGCGGTAGGCGCCGGTGCGGAGGGCGGCGACGGCGGCGGCGGTGCCGTGCTCGACCACCAGCCGGTACTCGTCCCACACGCGGCGGCGGGCCTCGGCGATCGCGTCGTCGGTCACCAGGACGGACCGCACGCCGGTACGGGCCGCCACCGCGTAGGCGATCTCGCCGAGCCGGCCGGCGCCGAGCGAGTCCGCGGCGACGCCGGAGACGTCCACGTCGACCGGCTTGCGGGCGCGCAGGGCGGCGTTCAGGGTGGGCGCGTTCGCCGGCTCGACGCCGACGACGGTCGCCCGGCCCTCCAGCGCGGCGGCGACGCCCGCCATGAGGCCGCCGCCGCCGACGGCCAGCAGGACGGTGTCGACCTCGCTGCCGGTCTGCTCCAGCAACTCCAGCGCGAGCGTGCCCGCGCCCGCGCACATGGCGGGCTGGTCGTACGGGTGGCAGAAGAGCGCGCCCGCGTCCTCCACGCGCTTCATGGCCGCCTCGTACGCGTCGGCGTACTTCACCCCCACCTGGACGACCGACGCGCCGAGGGCCCGCAGCTTGGCCACCTTGACGGGCGGCGCCGTCTCCGGCACGAACACCTCGGCCCGCGTCCCCGCTTGCGCCGCCGCGTACGCGACCGCCAGGCCCGCGTTCCCGCCCGAGGCGGCGACGACCCCGGCCTCGGGTATCGCCCCCTCCTCCGCGGCCGCCAGGACGCGGTTGAGCGCCCCGCGCGCCTTGAACGAGCCCGTGTGCTGGGTCAGCTCCAGCTTGAGCCACATCCGCGCCGGCAGGCCCGACCCGCGCGGGACGAAGCCGGACGGGTCCACCTCCATGACGGGCGTCGTGCGCACCAGTCCCTCGATGCGTGCGGCGGCGTCCAGAACATCCGGCAGGGCGATCATCAGCGGGGTCCTCTCCGATGCGGCGGGGGCACCGTCATGCCTACCAGCCCGCCGCCGCGCGCGGTGACGCCACTCCGTACGGATCCCCCTACGCCTCGTCCTCCGTCCAGGTCAGGATCTCGCCGCCCTGGCCCATCAGCACGGTCCCGGGGAAGACGCGCAGCCGCCAGGGCGTGAGCCGCAGTGCCGCGAAGGACGGTTTCGTGGGCCCTTCCCAGGTGGGGATGATGGCGGGGTCGTATCCGACGGGCTCGGGCCCGTTCACGAACAGGTCCCACACCCTGGTGCGGGTCTCATCGTCGAACGCCCACTCCGCCCTGCACTCCGCCAGCGCCGTGTCGTGCGACGGCGACCAGTAGTTGCACGAGACGTACGGGCTGTGCTCCAGGTGGGCGCGCTTGGCGGGGGTGGGCGTGGTGCCGACCCATCCCACGAGCTCGCCGTCCTCCCATTCCCAGATCGGGTGCAGGATCCGGGAGCGGGGCCGCCCCCGCCCGTCCACGGTCGAGACCGTGCACCAGACGATCTCGTGTGCCATCGAGACGAACGCGGGAGCCGCCACGGCCAGTTCTGTCATCCCGCCATCCTTCCGGCAGGGTCGCCGTACGGCAACGCGACGCCGTTCCCCCGTGCGGACCGCGCGTTGTGAGCCGGTTGCTAAAACGCGGCCGCTCCATGTGAGACGGCTTCATTCCAGTGATCGGTGGCAGTGGGCGACAGTCGTCAGCATTCGCTTTCACCCCCCACCCCTGGAGTGGCGATGAGACTACGGACGCTGTTGACCACGGTGGCGGCGGGCGCCGCGCTGCTCGCGCCGGCACTGGTGGCCGTGCCGGCCGCGGCGGGGGCGCCGGCCGGCTGCACCGCCTCGGACGCCGAGATCTACGCGGCACAGGGCGCGGTCACCGGCGCGCCCGGCGAGCTGCTGGCGTGCCGGCCGACGGCCCTGCCGGGCGTGCCGCACAACATCAAGATGAAGGCCTGGAAGGTCCGGTACGCGTCGACCGACCACAAGGGCGCGAAGAACGTGATCTCCGGCTTCGTGGCGGTGCCGGAGGCGCCCTGGACCAAGGGCGGGTCGCGGCCGGTGGTCGCGTTCAACCCGGGCACGTCCGGGTCGGGCCTCCAGTGCGCGCTGTCGAAGCAGATGTCGGGCCAGTACGTGGACCACTACGAGGGGCCGAACATCGCCGAGTTCCTCAAGGCCGGGTTCGCGGTCGCCGCCACCGACGGGGTCGGCTACCTCGACGGGCAGGTGCACACGTACATGGTCGGCGCCAACGCCGGGCACGCGCTGCTGGACGTCGTCCGCACCGCCCGCCAGATCCCGGGCGGGGACCTCAAGCCGGACGGCAAGGTCGGCATCGCCGGGTACTCCGAGGGCGGCGCCGCGTCGCTGTGGGGCGCCCAGCTGGCGGCGTCGTACGCGCCGGAGCTGAACGTGGCGGGCGCGGCGGCCGGCGGCGTGCCGGGCGACCTGAAGATCACCGCGAAGCAGCTGAACGGCAGCCTGTTCGCCGGGTTCCTGGCCGACGCCCTGGTCGGGCTGAACGCCGCGTACCCGGAGATGCCGTTCACCGAGCTGATGAACGCGAAGGGCGAGCAGGCCATCAAGGACGTCAAGAGCCACTGCCTGTACGGCACCCTGGCGGTGTTCCTGGGCGCGAAGGTCGAGGACTTCTCCAAGGACAAGCTGACGCTGGACCAGCTCTACGCGGTGCGCGGCCCGAACGGCGTCACCTGGGGCGAGATCATCGACCGGCAGAAGCTCGGGGTCGGCATCGGCACCCCGGCGTCCGGCGCCCGGTACAAGATCGGCTTCCCGGTCTTCCAGTACCGCGGCTTCTTCGAGGAGATCATCCCGCACGAGACCGAGGACGCCACGCGGGCGGCGTACTGCAAGGCGGGGATCACCACGCAGTGGAACATGTCCTACCCGGCCGAGCACCTGTCCACGGACTGGCTGGCCGCGGGTGACGTGACGAAGTTCCTGGGCGAGCGCTTCGAGGGCAAGCCCACCAAGGGGAACTGCTGACGGCACCCGATAGCGCGCGGCCCGGGCGACGCGAGCGGCACGGCTCGTCGCCCGGGCCGCGTCATGCCCGCTCGGCCGACTGCTCGCCCGACGCCTGCTCGGCGGCCGCCGCCGCCCTCTCCTGGAGAACGACCTGTTCGGGGCCGTTCCGGGTGAGCGATGCCGCCCGCTCGAACTCCGCCCTTGCCTCCGCGAAGCGTCCCAGCTTGTAGAGGAGGTCGCCGCGCACGCTCGGCAGCAGGTGGTAGCTCTTCAGGGACGGCTCGCCGCGCAGCGCGTCCACGACCTCCAGCCCCTTCTCCGGGCCGTGCGCCATGCCGACCGCGACCGCGCGGTTGAGCTCGACGACGGGGGAGGGCGCGCGCTGGGCGAGGATGCCGTAGAGCGTGGCGATCCGTTCCCAGTCGGTCTCCTCGGCGGTACGGGCCTGGGCGTGGCAGACGGCGATCGCCGCCTGGAGCACGTACGGGCCGGGCGGGCCGGGTGGGCTGGCGGCCTTCTCGGCGCGCAGGAGCGCCGCGTACCCGCGCCTGATGAGCAGCTGGTCCCAGAGGCCGCGGTTCTGGTCGAGGATCTGGACGGGTTCGCCCTTGGGCCCGGTACGCGCGCGCGTGCGCGACGCCTGGATCTCCATCAGCGCGACCAGCCCGTGCACCTCGGCCTCTCCAGGGGCGAGCCCCGCCAGCAGCCGGCCCAGGCGCAGCGCCTCCTGGCACAGGTCCGTACGGACCCAGTCGTCGCCGGCGGTGGCCGCGTACCCCTCGTTGAAGATCAGGTAGATGACCTCCAGCACGGAGGAGAGCCGGCCGGCCCGCTCCTCGCCCGCCGGGACCTCGAACGGCACGCCGGCCTCGGCGAGGGTGCGCTTGGCCCGCACGATCCGCTGCGCGACCGTGGTCTCCGGGACGAGGAAGGCCCGCGCGATCTCGTCGGTGGCCAGCCCGCCCAGCATCCGCAGCGTGAGCGCGACGCGGGACGGGGTGGGCAGCACCGGGTGGCAGGCGGTGAACACCAGCCGGAGGATGTCGTCCTCGATCGGCTCGTCCTCCAGGACGGCCGCGAAGTCCTCGGCGGACTCGTCCGCGGTCTCCAGCCGGTGGCCGATCTCCTCCAGCTTGCGTTCGAGCGTCTGGTCGCGGCGGATCCGGTCGATGGCGCGGCGCTTGCCGACGGCCATGAGCCAGGCGCCCGGGTTCTCCGGTACGCCCGACTCCGGCCACTGCTCCAGCGCGGTGACCAGCGCGTCCTGCGCCAGCTCCTCCGCGAGCCCGACGTCGCGCACCAGCCGGGCCAGCCCGGCGATGATCCGCGCGGACTCCAGCCGCCACACCGCGTCGATCGCCCGGTGCGTCCCGGTCCGGGCCCCCGTCTCCGTGTCCGTCACGACGACGATCAGAGCACCGGCCCGGCCGCGCGCGCAAGCGCGGGGCCGGGCGTTCCGGGCTCACCGGCCGATCACTGGCCGATCTCCGCCGGTCACTGGCCGGGGAACGGGTCCCCCGGGCCGAAGACCTGCTTGATCACGCCCTGGCCGTCGCCGACGATCGAGTAGAACCGCTTGGAGAGCTCGATGGCCTCCTCGCGGGTCCGGGTCTCGACCAGCGCGAAGCCGACCACGGCCTCCTTGGCCTCGGTGAACGGCCCGTCGGTCACGGTGACCTTGCCGCCCTCGGACTTGATGCGGACACCGTCCGGCTCCAGCCCGCCGGTCGCCAGCAGCGAGCCCGCCCGGGTCAGCTCCTCGATGAAGGCGCCCATCTCCGCCATCATCTTCTCGTCCGGCGCCCCGCCGTCCGAGCCGTCGTCCGTCGTCATCATCAGGAACCGCATCGTCTTCTCCCATCGGATGCGCGGGCGGGACGGCGTGTCCGTCCCGCCCGTCACCAACGCGTCGTTCGGACGACGGCCGGATCGACATCCCGGACGACATTCTTCCGACATTTTTTCCGCGTCGGCCGTCCGCCCTGGTCAGGCGTCCTTTCCGGGGGCGATCGGGCGGTAGGTCGCCACGATCACGCCGGAGCCGAACGTGGTCGTGTCCGCCAGCTCGAACTTCGACGAGAAGCCCTCGGCCGTGATCAGGTCGGCGGCGTCGCCGGTCCCGACCATGACCGGGTGGATCCACAGCCGCACCTCGTCCAGCAGGCCGTTCTCGACCAGCGTCCGGGACACCTGGCCGAAGCCGTACTGGACGATGTCCTGCCCCTCCTGCTGCTTGATCTTGCGGACCTCGTCGGCCACGTTCTCCTTGATGATCACGGTGTTGTTCCACTCGCCCTTCTCCAGCGTGGTGGAGACGGCGTAGTGCGTGATCGAGTTCATCCGGACGCCGTAGTCGCCGGTCTGCTCCTCCATGCTCGGCCAGGCCTGCGCGAAGCCCTCGTAGGTCACGCGGCCGGCGATCAGGGCGTCGCAGGAGAAGAGCAGCTCGCGGGCGTACGCCTGGGCCTCCCCGTCGAAGTACTCCATGGTCCACATGTGCGGGTTCTCGATGACGCCGTCGAGCGAGATGTAGGTGGAGTTGATGATCTTGCGCATGGCCGCCTCCTTGGCGATCGGTGGTTCTCGGGTCTTCGGGTCTTCGGTTTCTCGGGATCAGGTGGTGTACGGGGTCCTGGCGCGCGCGTCCCGGAGGGCGCGGGCCCACCAGCAGAGCTGGTCGAGGGTGGTCCTGACGGCGGTGTTGCACTCGGCGGTCGGCTTCGGCCAGGAACCGTCGGGCGCGAAGTCCTCCCAGTAGCGGGGGAGGACGACGCCGTCCCGGATCGTCACCGCGTGCAGCTCGGCGAACACCTGCCGGAGCTGCGCCGCGGCGTTCAGCCCGCCGGACTCGCGGCCGTACGAGACGAGGGCGACCGGCTTGGCCTTCCACTCCTCGTAGTACCAGTCGATGGCGGTCTTGAGCGGCGCCGGGAAGCTCTGGTTGTACTCGGGCGTCACCACGGCGAACGCGTCCGCCGCGGCCAGCCGCGGCGCCAGCTCCTTCACCGGCGCCGGGACCGGCATGTCGTGGTCGGTGAGCGTGGCCGGCAGCCCGGCCTCGGCCAGGTCGACCAGGTCGACCGTGAAGTCCGGGCGGCGGCGGGCGTGACCGGCGAACCAGTCCGCCACCGTCGGCCCGAACCGGCCGTCGCGGGTGCTGCCGATGATGACCGCCATCCTGAGCATCTCCGCCCCCTCTCTGTGGACGAGTACCACGATGCCCGAGGGGTCTTACGGGATCTTTACGGCGAGTTGCTGGCCGTTTCGCGCCGCTTTACGGCGGCTCGCCGGTCCGGTCGGGGCCTGGCGCTATCGTGCGCTCATGCGTTTCGGGGTGCTGGGGCCGCTGGCCGTCTGGACGGACGGCGGCGAGCCCGTCGCGGTCCCCGGGCTGAAGGTGCGGGCCCTGCTCGCCGACCTGCTGCTGAACGAGGGCCGCCCCGTACCGGCCGACCGGCTGATCGACGACCTGTGGGGCGAGGACCTGCCGGGCAACCCGCCCGCCGCGCTGTCGGCCAAGGTCTCGCAGCTGCGCCGGATCTTCGAGGACGCCGAGGCGGGGGCGCGCGCACTCGTCGCGACCCGCCCCGCCGGGTACGTCCTGGACGTCCCTCCCGAACGGGTCGACGCGCACCGGTTCCAGGCCGCCGCCGCCCGCGCCCGGGACACGCGCGCGCCCGCGGGCAGGGCGGCGCTGTTCGCGGAGGCGCTGGGGCTGTGGCGCGGGGACGCGCTCGCCGACTTCGCGGGCGAGCCGTTCGCGCGGGCCGCGACCGCCCGGCTGGAGGAGCTGCGGCTGGCCGTGCTGGAGGAGCACGCCGAGGTGCGGCTCGAACTGGGCGAGCACGGCGTCCTGGCCGGCGAGCTGGGCGACCTGCTTGCCGCGCACCCGTTCCGCGAGCGGCTGCGCGCGGCGCACATGCGGGCGCTCTACCGTTCCGGGCGGCAGGGCGAGGCGCTCGCGAGCTACGAGTCGCTGCGCGCCGCGCTGGCCGACGAGCTGGGGCTCGACCCGGGGCCCGAGCTGGTCGCGCTGCACCGGTCGATCCTCGCGCAGGACGCCGGTCTGGAGCCCGCGCGGCCGCCCGCCCCGGCCGCCGGCCGCCCCACCACCAATCTGCGGATCCCGCCCACCGAGCTGGTCGGCCGCGAGGAGGACGCCGGGCGCGTCCGCGGCCTGCTGGACGAGGCGCGGCTGGTGACGCTGACCGGGCCGGGCGGCGTCGGCAAGACCCGGCTCGCGATCGAGGCCGCCGCCGGAACGGCCTTTCCGGGCGGCGTGTGGATGGTGGAGCTGGCGGCGTTCGAGCGGTCCGCGACCACCGCCGACCTCACCGACGGCATCATGCGCGTGCTCGACGTCCACGATTCGGCGGAGCACGGCACGCCCGCCGGGCGGCTGGCCGAGGCGCTGGACGGCCCGCCGGCGCTGCTCCTGCTCGACAACTGCGAGCACGTGATCGACCAGGTCGCGGAGCTGGCGAGCGGCCTGCTCGCCGCCGTGACCGGGCTGCGCGTCCTGGCGACCAGCCGCGAGCCGCTGGACGTCCCCGGCGAGACCGTCTGGAACGTCGCGCCGCTGGACGTCCCCGAGACCAGCGAGGCGGATCCTGCCGTGCTGGAACGGTCGAGCGCCGTCCGGCTGTTCGTCGCCCGCGCGTCCGCCGCGGCGCGCGACTTCCGCCTCGACGCGGGCACCGCCGCCGCCGTCGCAACCCTCTGCCGCCGCCTGGACGGCATCCCGCTCGCGCTCGAACTGGCCGCGACGCGCGTCCGGGCCCTCGGCGTGCACGGCCTGGTGGCCCGCCTGGACGACCGCTTCCGCCTGCTGGCGACCGGCCACCGCGGCGCCCCGCACCGCCAGCGCACCCTCACCGCCATGATCGAGTGGAGCTGGGAGCTGCTGTCCGAGCCGGAACGGGTCGTGCTGCGCCGGCTCGCCGTACACGCCGGCGGCTGCTCCCTGGAGGCGGCCGAGGCCGTCTGCGCGGGGGGCGACGAGGACGTCCTCGACCTGCTGGCCCGGCTCGTCGACCGTTCCCTGGTCGTCGCGACCGACCACGCCGACGGCCCCCGCTACCGGCTGCTGGAATCGGTCGCCGCGTACTGCACGGACCGGTTGCAGGAGGCAGGCGAGTACCAGGACGTCCTACGGCGGCACCACGTCTACTACACCGAACTGGCCGAACGGGCCGAGCCGTACCTCTACGGTCACGACCAGGACCGCTGGCTGCGCCTCCTGGACACCGAGGCCGCCAACTTTCGCGTCGCCCTGGACGGCGAGCACGCGCTGCGCCTGGCGAACGCCCTCACCTGGTACTGGTTCCTGCGCGGCCGCCTCGCCGAGGCGCTCCGCTCCCTGGACGCGGCCCTCCAGAAGGGAGGCGACGAAGCGGCCCGCGCCCGCGCCGCCGCCTGGCGCGAGGGCATCGCGCTCGTCCAGGGCGACGGCGACGGCTGGCCCGCCCGCCGCCGGAAGGCCGTCGCGGGGCTCGCCCCGACCTCCCCTCACCAGCGTGCGCGCGCTCTCTGGTTCCTGGCGTACTGCGGGAGCCGGTACGACGAGGCCGCCGCCGGCGAGGAGCTGCTCGACCTGGCGATGGAGACGTTCACCGAGCAGGGCGACACGTGGGGCGAGGCCGCCACGCTGTCCATGAGGGCGATGCACGCGCACATCCGCGGCGACCCCGCCGCGGTCGAGAGCCTGAGCGAGCGCGCCGACCGGATCTTCGCCCGGCTGGGCGACCGCTGGGGCCGCCTCCAGGCGATCGGCTGGCTGTCCGCCCACGCCGAGCTGGTCGGCGCGTTCGAGCGCGCCGCGGAGCTCCAGCGCGACGGCATCGCCATGGCCGAGGACCTCCACCTGTGGCCGGAGGTCGCGATCGGGTACGCCTTCCTCGGCTGGGTCTCCCTCCAGCTCGGCGAGTTCGCGGAGGCGCGCGCGTGCGCCGAGCGCGCGCTGGGCTCGAACGACCGGCAGTCCCACATCTTCGCCGAGATCATCCTGGGCTTCGCCGCCTGCCGGGAGGGCGACGCGGACGAGGCCGAGTCCCGCCTGACCGCCCTCCTCAAGGACCTCCCGGCCGGGGACGACGACCAGCCCCCCATCTTCCTGCCCCTCCTCAACGAGGGCCTGGCCCGCGCGGCCGAGCTGCGCGGCGACCTGCCCGAGGCCCTGCGCCTCTACCGGGAGAACCTCGGCCTCGCCGTACGCGCGGACGGCCCGCGCGTCATGGCCGTCTCCCTGGAATGCATGGCCGGAGTCCTCAGTCTCATGGGCCGTTCCCCCGACGCGGCCCGCTTCCTAGGAGCCGCCGCGGAGATCCGCCGCGTACGGAACCTGGGGCCGGGCGTGACCGAACGCGCCGACGTGTCCCGTACCGAGGCGCGGCTACGCGCGGACCTGGGCGACACCCTGCAAGCAGAGCTGGCCGAAGGCGCCGCCCTCACCCCCTCCGCGTGCCTGGAGCGGGCGGACGCCCTGCTCTGAGACGGGCATTGAGACGGGCATTGAGACGGGCATTGAGACGGGGCATAAGGTCCCTCTTATGCGTTTCGGAGTTCTGGGACCGGTCACGACCTGGACCGATGCGGGCGAGGCCGTCACGATCCCCGGGCTGAAGGTGCGCCTGCTGCTGGCCGACCTGCTCGCCCACGAGGGACGGGTCGTGCCCGCCGACCGCCTCATCGAGGACCTGTGGGGGGACGAGCCGCCCGCCGACCCCACGGCCGCCCTCCAGGTGCGGGTGTCGCAGCTGCGCCGCGCGCTCGCGGACGCCGAGCCGGGCGGCAGGGACCTGGTCGTCTCCCGCGCGCCCGGCTACGCGCTGGCCGCCGCGCCGGACGCGGTCGACGCCGCCCGCTTCGAGCGGCTCGCCGGGGCCGGCCGGTACGCCGAGGCGCTCGCCCTGTGGCGCGGCGACCCGTACGCCGACTTCGCCGACGCCGAGTTCCTCCAGCCGGTGGTCGCGCGGCTGGCCGAGGCGCGCCTGTCGGCCGCCGAGGCCCACGCCGCCGAACGCCTCGACGCCGGCGAGCCCGTCGACGTCGCCGAACTGGTCGCCGAGCACCCTCTGCGGGAGCGGCTCCGCGCCGTCCACATGACGTCCCTGTACCAGCGCGGCCTCCAGAGCGAGGCCCTCGCCACGTACGCCGACCTGCGCGAACGCCTCGCGGACGAGCTCGGGCTCGACCCGTCCCCGGAGCTGGCCGCCCTCTACGAGCGGATCCTGCGCCAGGCCCCCGAGCTGAAGGGCACGCGCGAACGCCCCCGTACCAACCTCCCCGCGCCCGTCGGCGAACTCATCGGCCGCGACACCGCGATCACCGAGCTGCGCGACCTGCTGGCCGGCGAGCGCCTCGTCACCCTCACCGGCCCCGGAGGCGTGGGCAAGACGAGCCTGGCCCTGGAGGTCGGAAGGCGGCTCCTGGACGGCCAGCCGGACGGCGTCTGGATCGTCGAACTCGCCGCGTACGAACCCGGCACGGCATCGCTCGCCGAGGCCGCGCTCGCCGCCCTCGACGTCCGCGCCGGGGCCGCCGACGCCCTGGACCACCTGACCGGGGCGCTGCGCGACCGGCGCCTCCTGCTGGTCCTCGACAACTGCGAGCACGTGATCGACCAGGCCGCCGCGCTGGCCGGCCGGCTGCTGCGCGCCGCCCCCGGCCTGCGGATCCTCGCCACCAGCCGGGAGCCGCTGAACGTCGCGGGCGAGACGCTGTACGGCGTCCCGGCCCTCGCCGTCCCCGCCGGATCCGACGACCTGCCCGCCGTGGCCGCGACCGACGCCGCACGGCTGTTCCAGGCGCGGGCGGCCGCCGCCGCGCCCGGCTTCGCGCTCGACGCGGCCAACGCCGGCGCGGTCGCGCAGCTCTGCCGCAGGCTGGACGGCATCCCGCTGGCGCTGGAACTGGCCGCGACCCGCGTCCGCGCCCTCGGCGTCCAGGAGATCGTGGCGCGGCTCGACGACCGGTTCCGCCTCCTGAAGGGCTTCCAGCGCGGCGCGCCCGCCCGGCAGCAGACCCTCGCCGCCGTCATCGACTGGAGCTGGACGCTGCTCGGCGACGAGGAACGGCTCGTCCTGCGGCGCCTCGCGGTCCACGCCGACGGCTGCGACCTGGACGCGGCCGAGACCGTCTGCGGCGAACCGGACATCGACGTCGTGGACGTCCTGGGACGGCTCGTCGACCGTTCCCTCGTCGTCGCCGCGGACGGCGCCCGCGGCATGCGCTACCGGCTCCTCGAATCGGTCGCCGCGTACTGCCTGCGCCGGCTGGAGGACGCCGGCGAGACGGAGACCGTCCGCTCGGCCCACGCCGCGTACTACACCGGACTCGCCGTGCGGGCCGAGCGGCATCTGCGCGGAGCCGACCAGACGGAATGGATGCGGCGCCTGGACGCCGAGTCCGCGAACCTCCGCGCCGCCCTCGACGCCGCCTCCCCGCCCGTCGCCCTGCGGCTGGTCAACGCGCTCGCCTGGTACTGGTTCCTGCGCGGACGCCTCCCCGAGGCGCGCCGCTCGCTCACCCGCGCCCTGACCGGCGCCGACCCCGGCCCCGACCGGGCCAGGGCCGCCGCCTGGCTCGCCGGCTTCACCCTCCTGACCGGCGGGGACGCCGACTGGAAGGGCGCCCTGGACGGCCTCACCGACCCCGGCGACCGCGCGCGGGCCCAGTGGTTCGTCTCGCTCAGCCTTCCCGACCTGCCCTCGTCCCGCGAACTGAACGACGCCGCGCTCGCCACGTTCCGCGAGACCGGCGACCGCTGGGGCACCGCCGCCGCGCTGAGCCGGCACGCCCGCGACGCGTTCTCCCTCCGCGAGCTGGAGGCCGGCGAGCGCGCCGGCGCCGAGAGCGAGCGGATCTTCCGCGACCTCGGCGACCGCTGGGGCCGCCTCCAGGCCACCGAATGGCTGGCCGCCCTCGCCGAAGGCGCCGGCGACGTCGACCGGGCCGCCCGCCTGTTCACCGACGGCCTGCGGCTCGCCGAGGAGATGGGCCTGTGGCCGGACGCCGTGCGCCGCATGTCCTGGCTCGGCTGGATGGCCCTGAACGCCGGCGACCACGAGAGCGCGATGTCCCAGTGCGACCGGGCCCTCCGCCTCGCCGACGAGCAGGGCTACCAGGAGGGCCGCATGATGGCCTGGATGGGCTACGCCAGCGCCGCCCGCCGCGCCGGCCGCCTCGACGAGGCCGAGAAGCACCTGGACGCGATGCTCGACGGCGTCCCCCGCGACGGCGAACCGCCCCTCTTCCTCCCCTCCACCCTCGCCGAACTGGCGTTCCTCCACGAGCAGCGCGGCGACACCGCCCGCGCCCGCGCACTCGCCGCGGAGGCGTTCACCACCGCCCTGAAGGTCGGCGACCCCTGGACGACCGCGTTCGCCGTCGAGGCCCTCGCCGCCGCCTCACCCGCCGAGGACGGCGCCCGCCTCCTCGGTCTGGCCGCCGCCGCCCGCGCCGCGCACGGCGGCACGTACAACCCGTCCGAGACCCGCGACATCGAGCGCGTCACCGCGAAGCACACCGCCGCCCTCGGCGAGGCCGCCTTCGCCGCCGCGTACGCTCACGGCCGCGGCCTCTCCTTCGACGACGTCCTCTGAACGGCCAGGTGCTCCGCAAGCCGCTCGAAGAACTCGCTCCACCCCGCCCTGGCCTGCTCCGCGCCGTCGCCGTCCTGCCGGAACCGCATCGTCGTGACCCCGTCCCGCTCCTCCAGCAGGACGGTGACCACGGACACCGGCCCGCCGGGCGCGCCCATCGTCAGCACGAGCCGCCCCGGCGCCTCGACCTCGCGGTACACCCCGCCGAACGTGACCTCGTACCCCTCGTCCCCGACCATGGTCGCCTCCCACGCGCCGCCCGGCCGCACGTCCAGCGACACCCGCTCCACCGGCGTGGCGAAGATCCGCGGCCCGAACCACCGCGCGAACCTCCCCGCCCGCGTCCACGCCGCGTACACCTCCTCCCGCGACACCCCGAACTCCCGCACGATCGTCGCCTCCACGGCACCCTCCCTCGTCCCACCCGACGAGCCCCACACTCCCCGAACCCCCTTACGACCTCCTTCAAACCCGCTTAAGCCTTGGCCTGGTCCGGTCAGGGAGTAGGGCGGGGGCGGGGCGATCATTAGTTTCTGAGCATGGAGCTGCTTCGGCGGTTGGGGCCTGTGCGGACGTGGCTGCTGCTGGGTGCGGTGGCGGTGCTCGTCGCGGGCGGGATCTGGTACGTGGTCTCCCTGCCGACCAAGGTGGACCGGCTGCCCGCGCAGGCCTATGGCAAGGACTGGTACGCGGTGTGCGAGGACACCGCGTACACGAAGGCGGCGCCGTACGAGGGGCGCGGCCCGCACGAGATCGTGATCTTCGGTGCGCCCGGGGGCGGTGCGGGCGATGTCGCGGAGTCGGACAAGCCGCCCGCCACCTGGCAGCCCCGGCGGCCCGAGCAGGTGACGCTCGTCGCCTGCGCCGAGTTCGAGGACCTGCTGGATGTGGCCGCCGAGTGCCCCGTGGGCGGGCGGCGGTCGCTCTACCCGACGTTCGGGTCCCGACCGGAGCGCACGACGGCGACCCTTTCGCTGTGGAGGACGGCGTACAAGGTGACGGTGTACGAGGCGCGCACGCGGGACGAGGTCGCGTCGATGGACGTCACCGGCCAGGACACGTCCTGCCCGTACAGCCCTTCGGGCCTGATGCGGTCCGGGATCTCCTCGGCCCAGTGGAAGCGGCTCCTCGCCCGATATGTCGAGGCCGACCGCGACTGACGGCCGGGCACCGGCGTCAGGCGGGGCCGAGAAGGTCCCAGCGGTTGCCGGAGATGTCCAGGAAGACGGCCACCCGGCCGTACTCCTCCGTACGTGGCGGGCGGACGAACTGGACACCGGCCGCCGCCATACGTTCGTACGCGGCGTCGAAGTCGTCCACCCGGAGGAAGAACCCGACCCGGCCCGCGACCTGGTCCCCGATGGCGGCGGTCTGGCGCTCGCCGTCCGCCCGGGCGAGCAGGACGCCGGTCTCGGCGCCGGGCGGCCGTACGGTCACCCACCGCTTCGGACGCCCGTCGGTGGTCAGCGAGGGCGAGTCCTCGACCAGCTCGAAGCCCAGGGGGCCGGTGAAGAACTCGATGGCCCGGTCGTAGTCGTCCACGATGATCGTGGTGAGGTCGATGCGCATCCTGGTGAGAGTACGGATCACCGTGCCGGGGCGTGTTCGTCCGGCAGCGGGCGCTTGAACGCGAAGGTGATCCAGTCGTGGTCGTGCGCGTGGCTGACCAGTTCCCAGCCCTCGGCGGAGTAGGTGTCCAGCAGGTGGGCGGGGGAACGCCAGGAGTTGGAGGCGTACGGGTTGTAGGTCTCGAACGCGTGCTCCCACCGTGGCGCGTTCATAGCGGCTCCTTCAGGCCGGGAGGCTCGACGTCCGCAGCGTCTCACAGGCGTTCCCGTCCGGCGGCCTGGATTCGGCAGGGACGTGCGCGGCTTTCACGTCATTGCGGAGCGGGGCTCTGAGTGGGCGGCTCATCATGGGGTGGTGACGATTCCCATCTACACGACCGATCAGATTCCGGTGGCGGGGGTAGGGCCGGTCGAGCAGGCCTGGCCGGTGTGGGTGGTGGTCGGTGACATCGGGAAGGGCCTTGACCAGCTCGCGTACGTGGCGACTTCGCGTGGGGCGCACGCGATCGTGGGTCTGCGCGTCAGCGCGTTCAGTGTGGGCAGCCACGGTCTCGATCAGTACGTGTTGTTCGGTACGGCCGTCGCTATCAGGACGGGTGGTGACTGAGTCCCGCTCGGCCCTGCCCAGTGGACGGTGAGGCGGAGCGGTCCGGGACGGGGGATGCCGGGAGCAGTAGGGGTCAGCGGATGAGGAGGCCGCGTTCCATGGCCACGACGACGGCGTGGGTGCGGTCGTTGACGTCGAGTTTCGCGAAGATGCGCAGGAGGTGGGTCTTCACGGTGGCCTCGGCGATGACCAGGCGGCGGCCGATCTCGGCGTTGGAGAGGCCGTCCGCGACCGCGTTCAGGACGTCGGTCTCGCGGGAGGTCAGCGGGACCTGGGCGGGGCGGCGCATGCGGGCGACGAGGCGTTCGGCGACGCGGGGCGCGAGGACGGTCTCGCCCTGGGCGGCCGCGTGGATCGCGTCGACGAGCTGCTCGCGGGTGGTGTCCTTGAGCAGGTAGCCGATGGCGCCGGCCTCGACGGCGCGCTCGATGTCGGTGTCGGTGTCGTACGTGGTCAGGATCAGTACGCGGGTGCCCGTCGGGACGATCTCGGCGGTGGCGGCGACGCCGTCCAGGACGGGCATCCGCAGGTCGACGAGCGCGACGTCGGGGGCGAGGCGCGCGACGAGCTCGACGGCCTCGCGCCCGTCGCCGGCCTCGCCGACGATGGTGATGGTGGGGTCGGCGGCCAGCAGGGCGACGACGCCGGCGCGCATCACGGTGTGGTCGTCCACGACGATGACGCGGAGGGGCTGCTCGGTCATGCGGTACCTGCCGGGATCAGGGCGAGGACGCGGGTGCCGTCGCCGACGGAACTGGTGACGGTGAGGTCGCCGCCGAGTTCGGCCAGCCGTCGGCGCATGCCGTCCAGGCCGTAGCCGGGGGAGTCGCCGACCACGAAGCCGCGGCCGTCGTCGGTGATCTCCAGCTCGATGCCGTGCGGGTGGAGGGCCAGGACGACGCCGACGGTGCTGGCGGCGGCGTGCTTGCGCACGTTCGCGAGGGACTCCTGCGTGCAGCGCAGCAGCGCGATCCGGGTCGGCTGGTCGCACTCGATCTCGGGGAGTTCGGCGGTGACGGACAGGCCGGTGTCCTCGGTGAAGCGGTCCAGGGTACGGCGCAGCGTCGCCGCGATCGAGGTGCTGCTCTGGGACGGGGCGGACCCGACGAGGGCGCGGGCCTCGGCGAGGTTCTCGCGGGCGGTCCGCTCGATGGAGAGCAGCCGCTGGGCGCCGTTCTCCGGATCGGCCCGGGCCGCCTCCGCCAGCACGACGATGGAGGCGAAGCCCTGGGCCAGGGTGTCGTGGATCTCGCGGGCGAGCCGCTCGCGCTCCTCGGCGGCGCCCTGGCGCTGGTACGCCTCGGCGAGCCGCCGGCGGGTGCTGTCCAGTTCGGTGGCGAGGCGGCGGGCCCGCTCGTCGCGCTGCTCCAGGACGCGGTGCGTCCAGAGGCCGAGCAGGGCGCCGGCCGCGTAGCCGAGCAGGGTGAAGACGGCGTTGCCGGTGAGGGTGTCGCCGTCCCAGCGGATCGTGCCGGCGAACGTGAGCGCGGCGGCGGCGCTGACGAAGGCGATCGCGTGCCCCGGGTTCCTGGAGTGGATCCAGAAGAGGGGGAGGGCCACGATGAACATCGCCGCGCCGCCCCCGAGCAGGAACGACATCCCGCCCACGCCGCCCGCGAGCACGCACAGGAAGGCGTACGGGCCGATCACCCGGATGAGCGCGTGGGAGAGCGCGAGGACGGCGAGCAGCGCCACCACCGGGTACAGCGTCGCGGCGGGACGGTCATGGACGGCGATGGCCGGCGGCCACAGGCCGAACAGGATCCACACGGCGGTGTACCAGCGGCCCGGCGTCCGGGCGAGGTCCCGGACGCCGGGCCGCGGCCGAAGATCCATGCCGGTCAGCCTACTTCCAGCGGGTGCGGGGCCGCGGCGGGCGTGGCCGGGACCGTCCGGCGCGAGGGCCACCAGCACCGCTCGCCGAGCAGCAGCATCAGCGCGGGCAGGATCATGATCCGGATGACGACGGCGTCGAGCAGCACGGCCACCGCGAGCGCGAAGCCCATCTGCTTCATCTCCATGATGTGCAGCGGGACGAAGCTCGCGAACACCGTCACCATCACGAACGCGGCGCTGGTCACCACCCCGGCCGAGCCGCCGATGCCGTCCAGCACGGCCTGCCGGGTCGGCATGCCGTCCAGGACCTTCTCGCGGATCCGGCTGATGACGAAGACCTGGTAGTCCATCGACAGCCCGAACAGGATCACGAACAGGAACAGCGGGACGCGGGAGCCGATCGAGCCGGTGGAGGTGAAGTCGAGCAGCCCCTCGGCCCAGGTGTTCTGGAAGACCAGCACCAGCAGCCCGAGCGAGGCGGCGGCCGACAGCAGGTTCAGGACCACCCCGACCAGGCCGAGGACGACGGAGCGGAACGCCCACACCGTCATCGCGAACGTGACCAGGAGCAGGGCCGCGATGATGAACGGCAGCTTGCCCTTCTGGTGCTCGGGATAGTCGGCGTACCGGGCGACGTCGCCGGTCACCGCGGTCTCGGCGCCGTCCAGCGCGCCGACGGTGGCGGGTACGTGGCGCTCGCGCAGCGCTTCCAGGGAGGTGCGGGCCTGGTCCGTGCTCACATGGTGCGGTACGGGCAGTTCGAGCAGGCTGATCCGGCGGTCCGGCGAGGTGCGCAGCTCGGCGAGGCCGGCCAGGTTCGGGTCGTTCTTCGCGCGCCCGGCGAGGTCGTCCAGGGCGGCCGCGACGTCGCCGGAACGGGCGGGGTCGGCGCGCACGACGACCTGGTGCATGGCCTTCAGCTCCGGGTATGCCGCGTTCAGCCGGTCGTACGCCTGCATGGCCGGGATGTCGCGGGGGTGGGTCTCCCGGCCCATGTCGGTGAGGTCGAGCGACAGCAGCGGCGCGGCGAGGCCGAGCATGACCAGGGCGGAGACGGCGAGGGTGGCGGCTGGGTGCCGGGCGGTCGGGCGCAGCATGGCGACGGTGATCCGGCCGCCGCCGGACCGTTCCCGGCGCGGCCGTCCGGCCCGGCGGCGTTCGGCGCGGTCGCCGAGCTTGGCCAGCAGCGCGGGCAGGACGGTCAGTGAGCTGACCACCGCGACGAGCGAGACGACGATCGCGCCGGTGGCGATCGACGAGAAGATGACGTCGTCGGCCAGGTACAGCGTGGCGCTGGACGCGGCGACCGCGAGGCCGGACAGCACGACCGCGCGGCCCGAGGTGGCGGCGGCCAGCTCCACGACGGCGCGGGACGAGAGCCGGCCGCCGGAACGGGCCCGTTCCTCGCGCTCCCGCTTGAGGTAGAAGAGCGTGTAGTCGACGCCGACGGCCAGCCCGATCAGCAGGATCACGTTGGTGCCGACACCGGAGTCGGGGAACGCGTGCGAGGCGAGCATCGACAGCCCGACGGCCGCGACGATCGAGGTGAGCGCCAGCAGCAGCGGGACGACGGCCAGCGCGATCGAGCCGAAGACCAGCAGCAGCGTGACCAGGGTGACCGGCAGGGCGATCATCTCGGTGCGGGCGAGGTCGTCGCTCCGCAGCTTCTCGACGCCCTCGCTGATGGACGGGCTCCCGGTCTCCTCGACCCGGATCCCCGGATGCACGGCCTGGACCTGGGCGGTCCGCGCGCGCAGCGGCTCGACGTGCTTCTTGCCGTCGAGTTCCGGGCCCTTCATGGTCACGTCGACGCGTACCGCCGAGCCGTCGGCGGACCGTACGGGGGCGCCCACCGACTCGACCTCGGGAAGCGCCTTCATCCGGGCGGTGACGTCGCGCGCGGCGCCGTCCGCCGTGGCCGGGTCGAGGGCTCCGGTACGCGCGGTGATCAGCACCCGTTCCACGGGCCGCCGGCCCAGACCGCCCTCGGCGGCCATGGCCTCCGCGCGCCCGGCCTCGCCGATGCGGAAGTCCTCGGTGGTGGCGGCGTTCCCGCCGACGGTCATGCCGATCCCGAAGCACAGCGCCACGAACAGGAACCAGCCGGCGATCGCGCGCCAGGGGTGCCCGGCGCTCCACCGGGCCGCCCGCACAGGTAGGTCTCTCATGCCGTCAATGCTGGTCGGACGCCCTTTCCCGCCGACAGCCTCGACCGGTCGAACCTCGTGTCCACCGATCGGTGGACGAGCGGGCCTGGCCGGCGGCATGCGGAAGGGGCCGGGCAAGCCGCATGCCCGGCCCCTTGCCTGCGCGCGTGCCTACTTGAACGCGGGCATCAGCTCGTCGTGGATCAGGCGGAGCTGGGTGTCCACGTCGGCGACGTTCTCGACGTCGCGTCCGGTGAACTGCTTCACCAGGGTGGCGTCGGTGATCGCGAGGATCATGTGGTTGACGCCGGTGCCGGCGATCTCGCGCTCGATCTTCGCGCGGACCTCGTCGGGGGTGCCGGCCAGCGAGAGCTTCTCGGTGATGTCCGGGGTGGTCAGCTCGATGGCCCTGGCCAGGTCGCCGGCGCCGATGGCGGCGACGATCGGCTCCATGTCCTTCGGGTCGACGCCGTTGCGCTCCAGCTGCTCGGCCGGCATCGCGGAGGCGTAGAGGCCGACCATGCTGCGGGCCGCCTCCTTGGCCGCCTGCGAGTCGGGGCCGGTCGCGAACACGACCCAGGCGCCGATGTCCATCGACTCCCAGTCCTTGCCCGCCCGCTCGGCGCCGATCCGGAAGTTCTCGACGGCGTACTCGTACGCGCCGCGCGAGTAGCTCAGCGCGTGGTGGACGCCGTCGGACAGCTCGCCGGCGGCCTGGAACGACTTCGGCCCGCGCATCGCGCCGATCTTGACGGGGAGGTGCTCCTGGACGGGCCGGGCGAAGGTGAACAGGCCGTCGTACGAGTAGAACTCGCCGTCGCGGGTGATGGCCCCCTCGTCCAGCAGGGTCCGGACGGCCGCGACGGCCTCCTTGACGCGGGTGAGCGGCTTGGTCTTGGTCCAGTCCATCTTGTACTGGGCCAGCACGCCGAAGTTGCCGCTGCCGAGGACGACGTCGGCGCGGCCGCCGGTCAGCTCGTCGAGGGTGGCGGCGGCCTGGGCGATCAGGCTCGGCTCGCGCAGGGTGACCGCCGAGACGCTCGGACCCATGCGGATCTGGGAGGTCTGCGCGGCGGCGGCGGCGAACAGCAGCCACAGGTCCTTGTGCCACGGCTCGTCGGCCGCGTACACGGCGTGGAACCCGAGCTCGTCGGCGAGCCTGATGGAGGCCAGCGACTCCGCGACGGGGTAGTCGGGAAGCATGGCGTAGCTGAACTTCACGGGATTGCTCTCCTTGTCGTGCGCCATCGCACGTTCGGGGGATGAAGGGAGATGCTGGGGTCCTGGTGTTTCCGGGGTCTTCCTCCTAGCCCTTGATCTCTGTCCAGGCCTGGGACCAGCGCGCGTACTCGACGCACCCGTCGCCCCGGTCGTCGCCGCAGTTGGACACGGGCGTCTTCCAGAACGCGATGCGCTTGTAGAAGTCGGCGTCGCCGACCTTGAACGTCGCGCAGAATCCCTTGGCCGTGTAGCGGCACGCCTTGGGGTTGGCGGCCGCCTGTCCGAACCACTGGGCGACCTGGGCCTGCACCTTCGGTGTGGTGATCCAGTTCATCCAGCGGTACATGCAGTTGGGGTGCTTGGCGCGGGAGGAGATCATCCACGTGTCGGACCAGCCGGTGGCGCCCTCGACGGGCAGCACCGTGTCGACCGGGGCCTTCTGCTCCTTGGCCAGGTTGGCGGTCACCTGCCAGGCGGTGCCGGCGTGGTTGTCGCCGAGGACGAACGACTGCAGCTCGTCGGCGTAGTTGTGCCAGTACTGGCCGACGTTCGGGCGCTGCTGCCGGAGCAGGTCCAGCGCGGCCTCGAACTGCTTCTCGTCCAGCGCGTACGGGTCCTTGATCTTCAGGTCGGGACGGTGCGCCTTGAGGTAGAGGGCCGCGTCGGCGATGTAGATCGGGGAGTCGTAGGCGGTGATGTTGCCGGCGGCGGGCGAGTTCTTGTCCCACACGACGTTCCAGGACGTCGGCGGCTGCGGCAGCTTGTCGGTGCGATACATCAGATAGTTGGCGCCGTAACCGTGCGGGACGCCGTACATCTGCCCACCGACCGAATTGTACGGCTGTTCCTTGAGGTAGTCCGCGATGTCGGGGTAGTTGGTCAGCAGCGAGGTGTTCACCGGCGCGACGTCGCCGCCGTACACCAGGCGGAGGCTGGCGTCGCCGGACGCCGACACGCCGTCGTACTTGCCGGTCTTCATCAGCGCGACCATCGAGTCCGACGTGTCGGCGATCTTGGTGCGCACCCGGCAGCCGGTCGCCTTGGTGAACGGGGTGACCCAGTCGACCTTCGGATCGGTCGAGCCGTCCTCGGCGTACCCGGTCCACGCGACGAGGTTCAGCTGCCCCTCGGTCGCGCCGATCACCTGCTGGGCCGGGATCTGGGGGAGCGACGTGCGGGTCGCGTTCGACGAGTCGCTGCACCCGGCCAGTGCGGCGGTGACGGCCACGGCGACCGCCAGCCGTCCGCCCGTCCGGGGGCGCCGCAGGCCGGGAGGGCCGGGCGGCCTTCGCTTGAGCTGGCTCTTAAAGATCACGGTCGCGGATTGTATGCCCGCGACTACCCGTCATGTGGGCCGAACCGCAATGATTCAGATCTCTCCCCACAAGTTCCGCAAACGATCACGCGGACCTGTACCCTCTCGTGCGATCAGTAACCGTCGGCTAACAGAGAGCCTTCTTCGTGCGATCAAGGGACCGCAGTATGGGGTCACGCAGCAATCATCGGCGGCCACGTACCGGGACGAGCCGGTTCCGTACGGTTCGCTTCAAGGTCACGGCGCTGGTCCTGGTCTCGCTCGTCTCGCTGAGCATCCTGTGGGCGTTCGCGGCGAGCGTCACCCTCGGGGAAGGGCTGAACCTGCGGAACGTCGAGACCGTTCAGGACCACTTCGAGTACCCGTCCGGCGCGCTCGGCAGCACGCTGCAGGCCGAACGCCGGGCAACGATGGTCTATCTCGGCGGTAAGCAGCCCACGGACTTCGCGGTGATGGAGGCCGCCCGGCTGGTCACCGACCGGCAGGCGAGCCTGTTCCGCCGGCTGGCCGGCGACAAGGACGCGCTGGACGCCGCTCCCGCGACGACCCGGCGGCTGGCGGACGAGATCGTCCGCGGGCTGGACGGACTGGCCGGCAAGCGCAACGCCATCGACACCGGCGGCACCCAGCGCGCCCAGGCGTTCGCCGACTACACCGGCCTGATCGGCGGCATCGGTACGCTGCAGGGCACGCTGTCCACGCTGAACAACTCCGAGGTCGCCAAGGACGCCCGCAACCAGGTCGCCCTGGCCCGCGCGCGGGAGGCGCTCTCGCAGGAGGACGCGCTGCTCGCGGGCGTGCTGGCGGCCGGCCGGATCAGCCGCGCCGAGCACGCCGCGTTCGTCAAGGCGGTGGGCACCCAGCGGGCGCTGTACGACATCGCCTCGCCCGAGCTCCGCACCGAGGACCGCACGTACTTCCGCCGGGTCACCAGCACCCCGCAGTACGGCCGGCTGCGCGCGCTGGAGGACCGCTACGTCAACAGCGTCCGGCTGCCGCGCGCCGGCGCCGACGCCCCGGTGCTGTGGAAGACCACCGTCGACTCCAACCTCACCCGGCTGCGCGGCCTGGAGCTGTCGCTGATCGCCGCCGCCGAGCAGCGAGCCGAGCCGATCTCCAACGCGATCATCATGCGGGTCGCGCTGGCCGGCGTGCTGGGCCTGATCGCGGTCGTGCTGTCGGTCATCCTGGCGATCTGGGCCGCCCGCTCGGTCGTCCGCGACCTGAACGGGCTCAAGCGCGAGGCGCTCGACCTGGCCGGCAGCAAGCTGCCCGGCGTCATCCGCCGGCTGCGCCGCGGCGAGGAGGTCGACGTCGCCGCCGAGGCGCCGCCGCTGTCGTTCAGCACCGAAGAGATCGACCAGGTCGGCCAGGCGTTCAACGAGGCCCGCCGGACCGCGATCCAGGGCGCGGTCGAGGAGGCCGGGCTGCGCCGCGGCATCAGCGAGGTGTTCGTGAACCTGGCCCGCCGCAGCCAGACGCTGCTGCACCGCCAGCTCAACCTGCTCGACTCCATGGAGCGCCGGATCACCGAGCCGGACGACCTGGAGGACCTGTTCCGCATCGACCACCTCGCCACCCGCATGCGCCGCCACGCGGAGGGCCTCATCATCCTGTCCGGCCAGGCGCCGGGCCGCGGCTGGCGCAACCCGGTCGCGGTCATCGACGTGGCCCGCGCGGCCGCGTCGGAGGTCGAGGACTACACCCGGGTGTCGGTCGCCCCGATGTCGCAGGCCGCGATCTCCGGCGTGGCGGTCGCGGACGTCATCCACCTGCTCGCCGAACTCATCGAGAACGCCTGCTCGTTCTCGCCGCCGCACACCAGCGTCCAGGTGACCGGGCAGGTCGTGGCGCGCGGCTTCTCGATGGAGATCGAGGACCGCGGGCTGAGCATGGACGCGAAGAGCCTGGCCGAGGCCAACGCCCGGCTTGCCGAGCCGCCCGAGTTCGACCTGTCCGACAGCGCCCAGCTGGGCCTGTTCGTGGTCGGCCGGCTGGCGAAGCGGCACAACATCCGGGTGACGCTGCGGACCTCGCCGTTCGGCGGGATGAGCGCGGTCGTGCTGATCCCCGAGGACATCGTGGTCCACGGCGACGGCGACGGCTTCCAGGAGGCCGCCCCGCTCGCGCTCACCCGGCGCAGCGAGGACGCGCTGGTCCCGGCCGGCGTGCTGCGCGGCGGCCACGAGCGGGCCGCGCTGCCCGCCGGGTCCGGCGGCGCGGTGCTGCGCCTGCACTCGAACCAGCCGGGCCAGCCGGTCCAGCCGGGCCAGCCCGGCCATCCGGAACCGCCGTACGGCCCGAACGGCCCGACGGGCCCGATCCCGCAGCAGCCGGGCATGCCGGTCGGCATCCAGGACGCGCCGCAGCTCGGGTCACGGCACCGCCGGCCGGACGGGGAGCCGCCGCGTTCCGTACCCGATCCGGCGCCCGCGCCCGAGCCGCCGCGGCCCGAGCGGTCCGAACGGCCCGAGCGGTCCGCGCGGCCCGTCCAGGAGCTGCGGCCCGAGCGGCGCACCACCGGCGGTCCCGGCTCGCTGCGCCGCCCGCCCGGCGGGGCGTCCCGGGGCGGCGGATCGCGCGGCGGGCGGCCCGAGCTGCCCAAGCGGGTCCGGCAGGCCAACCTCGCGCCGCAGCTGCGCGAGGAGGCGGGCGGCGAGCCCGCGCCGGCGCCGGCCGAGTCGCGGGCCGAACGCTCGCCCGAGGAACTGCGTTCGATGATGTCGTCGATCCAGCTCGGCACCCGGCGCGGCCGGGACGAGACGGTCGCCGAGCCGAACATCGAGAACATCGAGTTCGACGAGGGGTCGTGAACGGTCGATGAGCGGCCCCGGTAACGAATGGCTCGACGAGGACGCCGGTCCCCTCGTCCGCTCCTACGCGCTCACGCGGGGCCGCGCCCGGCCCCGCACCCGTGGCGAGGGCTTCGAGATGATCGCCATCATCGCCACCGTCGCGACCCCGGCGGCGTCCTCGCCCGAGATCGGTCCCGAGCACCTGGCGATCGTCGACCTGTGCGTGCGGCCCCATTCGGTGGCGGAGGTCTCCGCCCGGCTGGGGCTGCCGCTGGTCGTGGTCCGGGTCCTGCTCGGCGACCTGCTCGCCCACCGGCTCATCGCGGTACGGCGCCCGCAACAGCAAAGCCCGACCGTGACCGAACATCTGCTCAGGGAAGTGCTCCATGGACTCGAGGCGCTCTGACGCCGACCCCGCGGCGATGCCTCTCGCCGTGAAGATCCTCGTGGCGGGGGGTTTCGGGGTCGGCAAGACCACGTTCGTCGGCGCGGTCAGCGAGATCAAGCCGTTGCAGACCGAGGAGGTCCTCACCGAGCAGAGCGTCGGCGTCGACGACATCTCGGGGGTGGACCGCAAGACGACCACCACCGTCGCCATGGACTTCGGCCGCATCACGATCCGGGACGGGCTGATCCTGTACCTGTTCGGGACGCCGGGCCAGGACCGGTTCTGGTTCATGTGGGACGAGCTGTCGCACGGCGCGCTCGGCGCGGTGGTGCTGGCCGACACCCGGCGGCTGGCGGACTGCTTCCCGGCCGTCGACTACTTCGAGAGCCGCGGGCTGCCGTTCGTCGTCGGCGTCAACTGCTTCGACGACGGCTACGACTACGAGACCGACGAGATCCGGGAGGCGCTCGACCTGAACGACCGGACGCCGGTCATCATGTGCGACGCGCGCAGCCGGAACTCGACCAAGAGCGTGCTCACGTCGCTGGTCAAGCACCTGATCGCGGTGAACGGCGAGGACCGCTCCGCGCAGCCGGCGGCGGGCCGGATCTGACGTCAGCCGTCGAGCGCCCAGTCGTCGGACTCCTCGTACTCGTCCTCGTACTCGTCTTCGTCGCGGGTCACGGTGACCGTGACGGGCGCCGGCTCCGGCTCCGGTACGGGCGCCGGTACGGGCGCGGGCGCCGGTTCGAGGGCGTCGAGACGGCCGTCGACGGCGCGCAGCAGCGCGCAGTCCGGAGGCGTCTCGCGGCACAGGACGGCGCGCAGGTCGTGCAGGTCCTCGACCGTCATGGCGCCCAGCGTCTTGGCGCCCCAGGCGGGGTGGTGCGCGCCGGTCACCAGGCACCCCTCCCCGGCTCCAGCCTGGCCAGCACGACCAGCCGCGCGCGGTCGGATCCGGGCGGATGGCAGCTGACCAGCGTCAGCACGGCCTCCCGCGGCGTCGCCCCCCACCGGAACGGCACCGGCGCGAGAACGCTCGTCCGGCGGGGCGAGATGACCCGCTTCCCGTACGCCCGGTAGACGAACGTCCTGCCGCCCGCCTTCACGGTGATGCGGTCGCTGGCCCGCATCCGCCCGATGCGGGCGAAGGGCGCCCTGAACGTGGTGCGGTGGGCGAGCAGCACCGCGTTCCCGGTCTCGCCCGGCATCGCCGTACCGGGGTAGTGGCCGATACCGCGCGCCAGGACCCGGCGCGTCACGCCCTCGCGGACGGGGCCGCGCACCTTCATGCGGGCGATCGTGATCCGCGCGATCCGTTCACCGGTCTCCGGCTGGGACGCGCGGGAAGGGACGGCGGCGGCCGGAGCGGTGGCAGGGGCTGCGGGGACGGCGGGCGGCAGGGCGAGCGCGACGGCGGCGATGAGCGCGTGCATGTTCCTGTCTGGTCCTTCGATCGGCCGGAACGGCGGCGGGGGGGGGGGGGGGGGGGGCGCGGCCCCCCCCCCCCCCCTTTAACGGGGCGCCGACGACGGGGGGGGGGGTGTTGGACCGGCGGGGGGGGGTGTGGGGGGGGGGGGCCCCCC